>CAKUXO010000005.1 GCA_934700385.1 uncultured Candidatus Melainabacteria bacterium | reverse complement strand
GTAATACATTAGCGCCAACTCTTGCTAGTTCAAGCATTTCTTCATAAGATATTACATCAAGTTTTTGAGCGGTTTTAATAACCCTTGGGTCGGCTGTGTAAACACCTTCAACATCTGAATAAATGTCACATCTTTGCGCATTTAGAGCGCATGCTAATGCTACAGCACTTGTATCAGAACCACCTCTACCTAATGTTGTTATTTCATTATCTTCACAAACACCTTGGAAGCCTGCTACAATAACGATATTACCTTCTTTTAGGGCATTGTTGATTTTATTTGTATTAATATCAACAATTCTTGCGCAAAGGTGACAATTTTCTGTTTTAATTCCTGCTTGAAGCCCTGTCATGCTAAGCGCTTTATAACCTTGTTCAACTAATGCCATTGCAAAAAGCGACATAGATATTTGTTCACCTGTTGCTAAAAGCATGTCCATTTCTCTTGCGGGCGGTTGGGTTGTAATTTCTTTAGATAACTTAACAAGGTTGTCTGTTGTGTGTCCCATCGCTGAAACTACAACAACAACGTCGTTTCCTTTAAGTTTTTCTTTAATAACCGCTTTTGTTGCGTTTTTGATTTTTTCGCTGTCTGCTACGGATGTTCCGCCGAATTTTTGAACTATTATTCCCATCTTTTTCCCTTTTTAAGAGGTTCTAGCTATTGTAATAATTGTTTATTTCTTTAACCAAAGCACTTTCGCCTTGGATATTTTGTATTTTAGCACAAATTTCAAAAATTGCACTTTTTATTTCTTCATCACTAGGATTTTCCTTAGCTAAAAGAAAATATGTTGCAAGTTTTTGATTTAAAAATAGAGTTTTGTTTTCTGTTTCATCTTGAATTTTATCCTCAATCTCATTTAAAACTTTAAGCGCCTCATCAAGATGTTTTTGCTTTGTTAAACATTCTGCCTCTGCAATTTTTGCCTCTAGAAGATTATTGTTTAATTTATAGGCTTCAATAAATTTTTCTTTAGCTCGATATAAATCATCTACTTCCATTAAAATTAAGCCATATTTAAAAACAAGCTCGGGGTCATTTTTATTTTCAATGTAAGCGCTTCTTATAATTCTCAAGGCTTTTTCTTTTTCTTCAAGATGTTCAAGATAAACCATTGAAAGATTAACAACTGCGTTTTTATTTTTTGGATCATATTCAATTGTTTTTGTCCAATATTTTGCGGCATTTTTGTAATCTTCAATGTGATAATATGAACAAGCGATGTTAAAATATACATTTTTAATTGAAGTATCTAAAAATGCAGCTTTTTTAAATGAATCAATTGCTTTTTGATATTCTTCTTTTTTAAAATATATCTGACCTAGGTTAAAATATGTGCTTGCTAAATCTGGTTTTAAATTTAAAACTTTTCTTGCGTTTTCAAGGGCTTCATCATATTTTTCAAGTTTTAATTTTGCAAAAGCCATTAAGTCATAATTCAAATAATTTTCAGGATTTAATTCAATTGCTTTGTTTAATTTTTCAATGGATTCTTCCCACAAATTAAACTTTTGCAAGGCTTGCGCCCAAGTATTATAAAATTTCCAATCATTAGTTAAAAGTTCTTCATAGTTTTTAAAACTTTCAAGACAATTTTCCTTATCTCCAAGATTTAAATAACTTTCAACAATCAGCGCATAATTATCTTTTTTGTCTTTATTGATTAAAATGCTTTTTTTGCAAAATTCAATACATTCAAGGAACTTGCCCATTTTAAAATAACAAAATCCGCACATATAAAGAGCTTCATAGTTAAAAGGGTCTTGAAGAAGAATTCTTCTGAATTTATTAATTGCAATATTATATTCGTCTTCTTTTGCAAAAATAATTCCTAACATCAAAAGCGCTTGAATGTTTGTTGGGTCAATAATATATGCTTTATTTAAAAGGCTTTTTGCAAGCTCTTTATAATTATTTTTAACGCAAAAAATTCCATAATTAAGATAAGTGTATGCGTTTGTTTTGTCTAATTGAAGTGATTTTTCAAAAGCATTTTTAGCACTTTTAAGGTTGCCTGTTTCACTATAAACGCTTGCAAGGTGACTCCATGCTCTGCCATTATTAACATCAAGGCGAACAGCTTTTTTAAAATTTTTCATCGCTTCATCAAAGTTGCCATCTTGAGCATAAGCAATTCCAAGATTAATGTAAACCTCAGGGTTAGATTGCGACATTAGCGCACTTTGTTTAAGTTTTTCAATTCCTTTTTCTTTTTCGCCCTTGTTGATTAAATGAAGCCCCCAGTTTATATAAGCATAAAAAGGCATAGAGGGTTCTTTTGTAATTTGTCTGTAGTCATCGATTTTTTTGCTAAAATAATCTGTACATTTTACTATATCAACAATTTTTTTAATAAATTTTTGCATTTTATTCTAAATTTACCAATATGTCTGCTATTTCTCTAATTGCGCCATCTCCCCCATAACTATTTGTTATTTGAAGATTTTGAACCTTAAAAGGTAAAACAGGGTTTAAATTTTTTGGCGCTATTCTATATTTAACTAATTCCATAGCCGGAATGTCATTAATATCATCACCAATATATAAAATTTCATTTGATTGAAGATTATATTTTTTCATAATCTCATCTAAAACAATTCCTTTTTGTCTAATGCCGCCATGGATTTCTTTTAGGTCAAATTTATCTTTAAAATAGTTTAAAATGTTGCTATCTTCACCAGAAATAATTGCAAAATCAATTCCTTTTTGCTTTAAAAGAAAAACCCCCATAATATCTTTAAAATTAAGCTTTTTTTGAACTTCATTTTTTTCTGAAATATAAACAGAGCCATCTGTAAAAACTCCATCAAAATCACTTACAACAAGTTTAATTTCTTTTGATAATTCCAGTGTCATTTTAATCTTCCATTTCTTCAAATTTATTTTGTTTTGGTGGTTCAAGTTTTTTTAAAAGCGAGATATTATTTTGACTTGCGCCAATTAAGCAATATTCATCATTTACTTTAATAACATGTAAACTTTTATTTTGACCAAGAGAAGATGAAGTTATTAAATCTATTCTAAAAAGCTCATCTTCATCTTGATTTAATTTAACTTTTGTAAGTTTTTGATAAACAATTCCTGTAAAATAAATTAAACCTATAACAATAAAAAGCCCGAAAAGCATTTTAAAATAATTAGGTTCATAAGAACTTTTACTTAAAACTTCAGATAAATTTTCATCTTGAACAATTGGTTCAACTTCAGCAAAAACCTTTAGAGTCAACATAAAAAATGAAGCAATTATTTTTTTCAAATTAACCTCCGAAGTTTGTGCTTATTATGTCTGAAACAGCGGGAATATAAGGCTTTTTACCTAAAATTGACATTATAGAAAGATAGATAACTAAAAGTGTTACTAAAAGACCTGATAATGTAAAAGTAAAAAACATTGGGGTTTGATTGAAAAATATGTTAAAAGCGTTGGCTAATTTTGAAATAAAAGGAATAACGCTTAAAATATTAAGAGCTATGTCATAAATTAAAGATATAACTGCTAAAACAACAGAAATAAATATTGCTTGATAAAGATTAAAAATTAAAAATGAGTCCATTCTTCTTTTGGTAACATTCGCAAAAACAATCCAGATAATGCTGAATATTCCAAATGTAAAATATGATAAAATTGAAACTATTTTGCTTTCTAAAGATGGGTTCATTTTCTATCCTTTGCTTTTTCTTCAATATATTTACTAGCTGTTTCTATATAAATTAATTTAATTTCATTGTCTTTTGGTGCTGCAATCATCGCTTTTCTGTAATATTTAACTGCTTGTTCAATATCATTTAAGAAAATATATGTGTTAGCAATAAAAACAAGATATTTTGGATTATCCGGCATGATTTTATGAGCAGTTTTATATAATGAAAGCGCTTCTTCATATCTTTTTTCTTCAAAAAGAAGATTAGCAAGAAGAATATAAGCATTTGGTTTAGATGGGACAAGCTCAATTGCAATTTTTAATTCTTTAATTGCTTCTTCATGCTTATTTTCATCGCAAAATGCAACGGCTCTACAAACCCTTGTTGGGTAATAGTTTTCATCTAGCGCAACAGCTTTTTCAAAATATGTGTGAGCTAATTTAAAGTTTTTAATATCAGAATATGCGTTTGCTAGGCTAAGGGTTGTTTTTTTGTCGTTTGGATTTAATTCATAAGCCTTTTGATATTGTAATAACGCTTCAACATCATTTCCTCTTTTGTGTTCGATGTTTGCAATATTCATATAAATTTCATAATTTTTTGAATCATATTTAAGAGCTTTTTTATAATATTGAATAGCTAAATCAAGATTATTAATATCTTGATAAAGGTATCCTAAAGCACTATAAACATCGGCGCTATCAGGTCTTAATTTATTAGCTTTTTGATAGTTTAAGAGAGCTAATTCAAAATTTTCAATTTCAGCATAAACATTACCTAAATTGTAAAAAATGCAATAGTTATCTCCATGGTTTTCAAGAGCTTTATTATAACAATTAATTGCTTCAAGAAACATTTTTTTATAAAAATAAATGCTTCCTGCGTTAATTAAAGATTGAAAATCATCAGGATAAACTCTTAAAATGTCTTCATAAATATGAAGTGCATTCGTTAAATCGTTAAGCCCGACATAATAATTAGCCAAATCTTTACAATGTTCTATGTTATTTGGTTCGGATTCTATTTTTCTTTTAAATTCTTTAATTATTTCTTCTTGATACAAAATCTTCTCCAACTTAGTTGTTAAATACTTTGGTGTTTTCAAAAATAAATCTGCTTTGGGCAAGCGCCATGTTTTTAAGCGAGCAAATGCCATCTTGATTATGTGTTAAAACACCGATTGATTTTAATCTGTTTGCAACCATTTCATTAAGCTCATCGTTACTTATAAAAAGAGCACAAGTTGAATCGCAAACAGTATTTTTAAAAGGACAATTTTTCATAAAAACATTATACACTAAATAAGTTTATTTGATATAATAATTTTATGAAAAACATTTTAATAATTATTGATGATATTGAGTTTAAATATTTTGAATTTAACAAATTAGTTACTAATTTTTGGTTTGTGCATGAATTTTTAAAGCGAGAGTATAATGTTTTTATAACATTAAAAAATAAACTCTTTCAAAGAAATGAAAAGCCTTTTGGCTTGTGTTGGAAATGTTACATTGAAAATTATGACATTAAAAAAGAAAAAAATCCTAAAAAATTCTCTCTTAATGACTTTGATTTAATTTTAATGCGCCCTGATCCACCTGTGGATATAGATTACATTAACGCAACATATATTCTATCTTATGTTGATAAAGAAAAAACTTGTGTAATGAACAGTCCTCAGGCTTTAAGAGATAAAAACGAAAAACTATATGTAAATGAGTTTCAAGGTTTAATTCCTGAAAATATCGTTAGCGCTGATGAAAAAATAATTAAAGAATTTCTTTTTGAAAAAGGTGAAATAATCATCAAACCAACAAACAGATGTTTTGGCTCTGGTGTATTTTATCTTAATTCAAATGATAAAAACATTAATGCAATCATAACTTCAGCTACTAATAACTTTAAAACTCAAGTAATGGTTCAAGAGTATCTTCCTCAAATTCAAAATGGAGATAAAAGATTAATCTATATTTGCGGTGAAATTTTTGATTATTGTGTTACAAAAGTTGCAACAAATAACGATTTTAAATTTAATGAACACAATCAAAACACTCTTAAATTCGCTCAATTAACTCCTGAAGAAAAATTAATTGAACAAAAAGTTAAAGATAAATTTGAAAAAGACGGAGTATATTTAGCAGGATTAGATGTTATTGATGGCAAAATAATTGAAATTAATATAACAAGTCCATGCTTTTTTATTAATGAAATTAATAATATTTTTAAAATTAAATTTGAAAAAATTATTGTTGATAAAATGGAAAACTATCTGAAAACCAGAAACAAAGCCTTAATCGGACTTGTTTAAAATAAATTTACAAAAAATAAAATTTTAGGCAAATTTTATTTTTCACGAGTTTTATAAAAGTACTATGAAGACAAAATTTTTAAATCACGGCATTAACAACTATGGACTTATGAATAAGTCGCATAGCTTAAAAAAAGAAAAAACTCCGCTTATGAACATAAGCGCAAAGAATACAAACATAACACGACCCGCACAAGAGCTTAGCTTTGGCGGGTCTGTGGTTTCAGCGGCACAACAAGTTGCTCAAAAAGATTTAGGCGCTTTTGGAAGTAAAGTTGTTCAAAATAATAAAGTTAACAAACTAGTCGATTTTGTTTATGACAACGAAGCGATGTATAACGCAATTTATTCAATGCTTGTTGCGGGCATTGTTAAACCTCTTGTTGTAGTTAACATGCCAGGGTCAGAAGAAAAAGACAAACAATACATTGCAACTAAAAACTTCTTACAAGCCTTCATAGGCAGCTTCCTTGGTTTCACAATCAGTGGTGGCGTTGTTAAAAAAGCATTTGATGGCGTTAAAAATAATTTAAAATTAATCAACGTTGTAAATGAAAAAGAAATGGGTAAAGATGGAAAAGAAATAATTAAATCTGTTCATCTTGAACCTGTTGCAAAAGATAGCGCCCAAGCTCAAAAAGTTGCAAAAACTGTCTTGAAAAAAGAATATTTTAGCATGGGTCAAAAATTCTCTCGTGGTGCAAAAGCATTTAAAGAAGCCGCAAACGGAAAATTTGGCGCATTTTTTGAAGCATATAAATCAAAAGAATACAAAGTTGATGAAAAAACAATTACAAATAAAGCAGCTCAATTAGTTTCAAATGTTAAAAATAAACATCTTCCAATTTTTGAAAAAAATACTGCTTTTGTTTCAACTCTTTTAGAAAGTGCAAAAGATTATAAATCAGATTGTACATTAATGGACGCTTTTGAATCTTTCTGGAAAGGTTCATCAGGTATTCCTGTTGCTCTTACAAAAGCTAAAATTTCAAGCTTTTTATTACCAACTGTTATGGGTGTTCTTTTTGCAAAAAGAACATTGAAAAAGCAACAAGAAGAACAAAGAAAACAACAAGTTACTCTTTTAAATTCTCCAAGTTATCAAAAAGATAAAGAATATTTTAGCTCAATTATTAATAACGATTCTTCTAAAGAAAATTCAAACCAAGTAGCATTCAAAGGCAGTCTTGTTAATGGCGCAATTAACGGTTTAACAACAGGAATTGAAAAATTAAGCGTTTTAAAACCCTTTGAAGCAGCCGTTAATTTCTTACATAAAATGCCTGGGCCATTGAAAAAACCATCTGCCAGAATGGCGGATATTGAATCCTTTGGTATTACTGCTTATTGGGTAACAAATACTTTAAAATCTAAAAAAATTCCACCAAGCCAAAAACTTGGTTTAAATATCCACACCGTTCTTGTTACTGCGGTTTCAAGTATTACAGCTTTTGCTCTTGACACACTTTTAGATAAACCAATTAAACAACTTTCAAATAACTATAAAAATATAGTTAAAAATGGAGTTGATAGCATTTCAAAAGAAGCAATTAAAGCAAATGACAAAGCAACAATTCAAGAAACAATCAAAGAAGCTTGTAAAAATCTGAATAATCCTAAAGAAATTGCAAAAAGATTATCAGAAATTGATTTAGCTGATTCAAAAATTGTTGATAAAACAATAACAGAACTTGGAAACGGCTATCAAAAGAAACTAAGTAAATTCAAGTCTTTAACAGTATTTACTTTATTAGTAAGATTTTTAGTTCCTGTGGCTATGGTTAAACCAGGGGGAAAAATTAAAAAGAAAGTAATCGAATCAAGAGAGAAAAAGGCTGCTGAAGTAGGCGAAAATAAAGACAATACTAAAACAGCCTAAATTTATTTCCATTAACCAGAGTAGATCCTTCTTAGGTTTTTCTTAAGAGGGATTTACTTTTATAATATGTTATTAAAAAAAACAGATTGTTATAAGTTTTAACAATCTGTTTTAAAATTTAACGATGTGTTTTTTCTACATTATTTCAATTTTAGCGAATTTATCTTTTAAAAACTGATTAACATCTTGACTATTTTCATTATAAACGCCATTAATTGATGTTAAATTAAAATATTCTCTTAAAGCGTCAAGTGAAATTTTTGTTAAGTCATTTAATCTATCAAGATTATCTCTATCTTCTTCATAAATATCTTCATCTAAATCTTCATATTTATACATAGTATTTGTAACCCAAGTTGAAATTGTGTTACAAGATTTTAAAACGGCTTTTGCCCTTGCTTGATTAAAACTTCCATCTTCATCAAAACATAAGTCCATCATATCTGAAAAAAGATTATCTTCATTCAAAATTGCAAACTCTGTTTGATTAAGTTTTTCAAGCATTTTATAAATTTCTTCTTTTTTATTTTTATCTTTTGAAATATATTTTTTGGTTATTTCAATTGCATTTTCGGGTGAAATTGTGCAATCTAATAAATCTGCAATTTTAAAACTTTTTTTAATTAAATCAAAGTCAATTTTTCCGTTTTCATCTTTTGTATCTTTAATTTTAGATAAAATTTCATCTAAAGAATTAGCACCATAAGAATTTTCATAGATATATTTTGCCCAGTCGATTATTTCAAGTTTTTCATCTAAATTAAATAAATCAAAACCATTTTCTGTTTCTGATAAATAAAGAACTTGGTTTGCGGTTTCACTTGCTTCATTTGGAATATTACTAATTGCAAGTTTTGTCGCTTCAATGTAATCATCAGCTAAGCTATATCTTGTTTTTCCTGATGTTTTTTCTAAAACATATTTTGAAGATTCAAAATCGTTATCTTTTCCAATTTCTTTTTTACCCATGCTATTAATTAAAATAGTTGTATAATCATCCATTTTTGTATCAAATTCAATAACATTAGGGTTTTTATTGGCTAATATATTTTTAAAATATTCAATTTCATTATTATATTTTGTTTCAAGTTTTTCTGTTATATATGAAAAAACTTCTTGAAATTCTTTAGTATCTTCAAAAGTTGTTTTATTGATATCTAAATTAGTGTCTAAATTAATATCATTTAAACATTGATAATATTTTGGATTAATTGGGCTATCTTGAATTTCATCTTGAATAGGTTGAGGTTCAGCCTGAAATTCGTTTTGAGGTTTTTTAAAATTATTAAACTGGATTATTTTTCCATTGAAATTAAGGTTTGAAACTTTAAATGGGGGCAATTTGGTGATGTTCATTTTATCTCCTTGTATTTATATAAAACACGTGAAAAGATTTTTTGCTATAATGACATTATGGAATTTGAAAAAAAGATTGATGACTTTATAACTAAGTTAAAAAATTTTGATAAAACAAAATTAGAAAGAAAAATTTTTAACCCTTGGGCTGATTTTGATGAAAATGATATCTCAAAAAATGCGCCTAAAATAAGATGTTCTAATTTGAAAAATTTTCTTTTAAAAACAAAGTCTGCTGATTATATTTTAATCGCTGAATCTCCAAGCCTTGGTGCAAGATTTTCAGGTGTTGCAATGACATCAGAAAAAGTTATAAAAGATTATGGCTTATTTAATTTTGAATTTACATCTCTAAATTTTAAAAAATCTCCAAAAGCAGAAATGACTGCAACAAAAGTTTGGCGAGAAATTTCAAAAAGTAATAAAATTTTTACTTTGTGGAATGCTTTTGCTTTTAATATTAATGAAAAAGAGGGGCGCTGGTTTGAAAATCCAACTAAAGAAGAACTTTTTTCAAACATTGATATTTTAAAAAGTTTTCTTTCTCTTTTTCCAAATGCAAAAATAATAACTGTCGGAAAAACTGCTAAAAATGCTCTTGAAATATTAAATTTTAAAGATTTTGAAAGCGTAAGACACCCATCTAACGACTTTAAAAAAGAATTTCAAATTCAAATGGAAAAATTTATTTAATTTAAAACGCAAAAATTTTTTTTGAGGTGTTTTAAAAAAATATGAATATTTCCTCACCAAATTTAGTTAGTTTTAAAGGTTATGACGCCGCACCGTTGAAAAGAATTTATCTTGATTATAACTATTGTGGCGCATTTTGTGATGAACTTAAAGAAATCGGTAAAAAAGAAAATATTGATATTGCTATTGAAGATGACGGCATAAAATGGGGTCAAGACCACAGAGTCATTATTAACAACAACCCTAAGCCTGAAATGCTTGTAGATTATAATGTTTCAGATATTTTTATCGACGCTGTTAAAAATAAATATAATATCGACACAAAACTTTCATCTTACTATATAACAGGCGGTAATAGCTTTTTAGGTAAGTTCGATAATGGTGAAAATTGGCTTATATTAGGTGATGACGCTTATATTGAAGATGATGTTAAAGAAACTTGCGATTATTATAAAGTTAAAGAAGAAAACATTTTTCCAATTCCTCAGCAAAATTTTCATATTGATATGTTTATGCGCCCAATCGGCAATAATAATATTTTAGTTAATGATGAAAAAACGGTTTTAGAAAGTCTTGAAAAATTTAAAGACATGCCGGATTTTGATAAACTTAAATATAGAGTTGAAGCATATTTTATGCGCCAAAATGCGCATTATGCAAAAAGTGAAGAAACAATTGAAACCCTAAAAGATTATGGCTTTAACCCAATTCCTGTTGCAGGTGTTTATGTTCCATCTATTAATTTTATGAATGCAATTGTTAATAAACATCCTGACGGCACTTTAAGTTATATAACTAATTCAACAAAAACTCCAAGTGATAGATTTACTCTTTTTCAAGAAAATTTTGAACAAGAGCTAAAAGAAAAAGTGCCTCAAATTAAAAATGTTTATTTTGTTGAGGGTAAAAAGTCTGCTGCAAACATCCCTGATTATAACTATATGATGGATAATCTTGGATTTAATAATGGTGGACTTCATTGTATGACGATGGAAGAACCCGATTTTGATAAATGGGCTTAATAAATAAGAATATAATTTTAAACCATTTTTTAATAAAATGGTTTATTTTTTAGGAATAGCACATAATGCAATTTCAGACCAATCAACTAATTCTTTTGGATTTAGCCAACTAAAATCAGCACAATTGATATAAACTGAATCGCTTGAAGTGTCACCTATAAAATCAACGGTTTCTGTTGTTTGTAACACTCCTTTTGGAGTGCTAAAAGTATTGTTTTCAGTACTATAGCAATATGCTTGAATTTCTTCATTTTCTGAAATTTCCTTGCAATAAGCGTTAATATAATTATAAAGTTCTTTTTTTATCTTTTCTTTATCTTTTTCATCAAAATCTTTAAGCCAAGTGTCATTAATTTCAATACAATCAACAATTAAGCTATTTTTACCTTCAATATTACCCATAAACACTCTTGCCATGCCTTTTAATTCGTTATTTTCATCAAAAAGGTTAATAACATTAAAAGCGGTGTTTAAAAGATAAATCGGAGTTGTTTTTCCGTTAATTCCTGTACCAATTGCGCTACAACAAGCAGTTCTATTACCCATAAATAAATCTTTTTTAGGATCTCTTTTCCAAAAATCTATTTTTAAATTTTTTCCGCCTGCTTCAAAATTAACTTCACCTAAATCTGGATTAACCCATTTTTCATAATTAAGTCCATTTTTTTTGAAGTCTTTTTTTGTGTTTAAATTTGCTTTTCCATAAGGATTTGAAGTATCTAAAATAAAATCTTGAAAATCACCTTTTGCGCTATGATAAATTATTTTATGAATCAAATCAGTTGTATCAGTACCTTCACCATTTTTAAAATAATATTGATGATGTTGGATAAAGGTGTTTAAAATTTCTTCTTCTGTATAATCATTATAGTTTGTTAAAATATCTATTGCTTTTTTAAAGGTTTCTCTTTCTTGTTCATTTTTTTCATTTTGAAGTTGCTTTTTATAAGCCTCAATTTGTTCTTCTCTATCTTCCATATAGATACAATGAATTGAATTTTTTGCCATAGATACAATAGATTCATACTGTTCTTCAGATAAAAATTCGCCATCTAAAAGAAGATAAGAATATTCTTTATCAAAATCAAGATTTTCTTTTGAAATTAAAGTAATTTCATCTTCATCAATTCCTGCGTTTTCTAAAATTGTGTTAAATATTTCGTTTTTTATTTTAGGAATATCAACAACGCCCTCTTTTGCCATTTTTTCAAGATTAGACATATCGATTTTTCCAATTTGATAAATTCTAACTAATTGGCAAAGTTGGATTTTTTCTTTTGCGCTTAAATCTTTATCTGAATTTTTAGGCTTAGATTGAATTAATTTAGATAAAATTTCATAATTTTTATCTGTTAATTGATTAATTTCAAAAAGTGATTCATTAAATAGTTCTGTTCTTTTGTCCATCATTTGATTAACAGTATCAACATCAAGATATTTTAAGGCTCGTAAAATTTCACCAATTTTTTCTTTAAAATTTTCTACAACTATATTTTGAAGTTGTTGTTTTTTAATAGGTTTTAATTCAGGATATTTTCCATTAACTGTTTTAGTCAATTTTGTATCAATATCACTTAAATATTGATTTGGTTTATCCATTGTAAGTTTAAAGGTTGATTTAGATAATTTTTTTAATGAATTTAAAATATCTTCTTCACTTAAACCGCTTTTTATAATTGAACTTTGGGTAGAATAAAAAATGCTATCTTTTTTTAACATATCAAAAAGTTGTTTTTGATATTTCCCTTTTGTTGCTTCAAAGATTTTTTCATCATAACTATCACTTTCAAAAAAATCTCTTGTAGGGTTGTTTTCTGAATTTATTTCACAAACTGCTTTAAGTATTCTATCTTCATCTCCATTTAAATAATATGTGATATCACTTGTTTCATAGCCATTTTTAAGTAAAGTTTTAGCATAGTTAATATTAATTTCTTTTTCTTTTAAATTTTTAATTTGATAAACACTCAGCCCTCTTTTAATTAATTCAACGGTTTCAGGTTCATTTTGGCTTCTTGTTGCAATAATTTCATTAGCTATATATGGACTTATCCCTTGGCTTAAATATTTCTTAAATTGTGAAATATTTTTATCATTATACGTACAAGCATTATAAGCGATATCTTCATAAATACCTTGATTGATAAATTCATCAAAATATTTACTGCTTTCTTCATCTAAAGGTGCAGCTTGAACTGCAATATGTTCACTTATTCCCTTATCTACAAATTCATCATATTTTTCTATTTCAAAATCGCTACATTTTGCAAGTTTAATAGCGATATTATCTTTATAACCTTTTGAAATTAATTCTTTAAATTTTTCAAATTCACTATCGGTGTATTCAATAGATGTTAATATCGTACTTTTTTCAATTCCAAGATTAGATAATTCTGAAAAACGATTATATTTTGTGTCGTCATTTATAATTGCTTTGGTGTTATATTCGCTAAAACCCGCATCAATAAGTTTGCAAAATTTATTAAATACTTCTTCACCTTGTTGCATATATTCTAAAGCAAGTGGAACAGAAGCACCATTTTGGACTAAAGAATTAACTTTCTTATAATCCTCATCTTCAAGTTTGGTTAAGGGTTCTATATCTCCATAGTTAATTCTTCCGCTTCTACAATTTTCAAGAATTTCATCTGATTTTTCATCATCTAACGTACTTAAACAAGCTGCTACTGTTTGACTTAAATTTTCTTTTTTTATTAAGTCTAGCGCTTTTTGATATTCTTCATCTGATAAATCAAAAAACCTTTTACACTTACGAAATGGTGTTTTTAATTCTTGAAGTTCACTAAATCTTTGATAATTTTTATCATCTAATTGGCAAATTGAAATTACATCTTCATACAAATCAAGGGTTCCAGATATTTTTGGAATTCTTGAAAGTTGATTTTCATTTAGTTTTACTAAATCTTTAGCGTAAAACGATATTAATTCTTTAGGGCAAATTTCTTGAATTAAATCTATTTTTGAACTATCAGCTTGTATTAAATCGTTGATTGTTGAAGGGGTATAGCCATCATTTCTTAATTCAACTGCTTTTTGAAATTTTTTATCATCCAGAGTATAGATATTTTTAAGTACAACATCATGTTCTCTTACAATGCTTTTTTGTTTAAACTTTTTAATTCTTTCATCAAGAACTTTTTCATCCATTGACATTAATTCAATAACAGCCTCTGTATTTGAAAATTGAATATCATAATTGTGTTTTTTGATAAATTCTTTAGCTTTTTTAAAATCTTCTTCACTTAAAGTTTCTTTTAATTTGGTTCTTTCATTAAAAGAGCCAAAAAAGCCACATTCAAGCAATTCATCATCTGAATGGCTTGATGTAAAAGTATCTTCTTCAAGTGTTCTAGGCATCCTAATAGTTGTTGTTGGGCGCATAAAAGGCGGTATGCCACTAAAACTTATTTTTCGAGTTTGTGATTGATTATTTCTAAATGGGGCAATACGATTCATTTTTCTCCAAAACGTTAAAATAAAATGTTACGGCTTTTATAAAACATCTAAAGAAAAAAAATTGCCTTTTAATTTTATAGCTTAAATTTAATTAATACAGTTTAATTTGAGGTTCGTAAATTTTATTTTTTCTTATTTTTGCGTGCCCACCCCTAATTGGGAAAATGAAAACACCAACTCCGAAAAGAAAAGATCCAACATATCCAACGGGAATTACCCAAAGGCTTCTATTAGCGCCATCAATTTTAAAACTTGCGTCAAGAAAATCTTTTTCAATTTGAAATTTTCCTATTTCAAGATTAGCTGGTGCGCCATAGGCTTTATTTAAAGATATATTTTCAACTTGCCCGATTAAAGGTGTTCCTTTTTTATATGTTTTATTTTTGTAGTTTAAATCTTCAACTAAAATAAAATTAATTTTTGCGCCCTCTTTAAGGTTTTTATCTTTAGTTGAAAAATTGTTTAATGTTTTTATTTTTGCTGAAGCTATTTGATAATTTGAAAAATCAAGAGGTTTATAGATAATAAATTTATCTTTTTTAAAATCTTTAAGGCTGGTTTCAACAAATTCATCTGCTATTTTAAAAGATTTTTTATAGCTTTCATTTTTATGCTTTAAAATAAAATCATCTGAAATAAGATTATCTTTTATTTTAGGCGGTTTATATTCTTCTATTTTTAAATTTTTATTTAAACTTTTATCAACAAAATCATCTTTAATTGGCTCAATGAAAGCAAAAGAAACGTTTAAAGACAAAATTGCTATTAATAAAAATAAGGATAGATATTTTTTCATAATTTGAAATTATATCCTAGTTGAGTTTTGTTGAATTTGATTTTTAAATTTTTCACGCTCTTTTTGAGAAGTTAATAAAAAATTTTGATAGTAAATGTTATCAATATATTTATTATTAGCTAAATAAGCAGGATATTTTCTATAGATATATTCATAAATAGTCATCATTCTTTTTGAAGTTACAGGATTATCTAAATAATATTCATATCTTGTTTCACCAAGCATTTTAGAAAATAAAACAATTGAAGCAACTGGGTTGTAACCCGCTTGAACAAGGTAATCTATCGATTTTTTATCTGCCATTGTTTCATATTTTCTTGGGGTGAAAGTATATCTTAAACCATAAAAATATCCTTTAAAAAGCCCATTATAAGATTCAACATTTTTAGCAATTTCGTGGGCTAATAAAGTTGCCATTTCGTCATCACTATCAATATAAGCCATAACACCTTGAGGAATTACAACTTTTCTGGTCGCATTTTTTGAAGAAAAAGAAACTTCTTTTTTCTCTGGGTAATAATAGAAAATTACTCTTTTATCTATTTTATTTGAGTTTAAAATTCTAAAACCTATTTCATTAATATATTTTTGCTGTTCACCAAGTTTAAATAGGTCGATTTCCATTGAATAAGCGGGAGAAAAAACTAAAAATAGGGCAATTAAAATTAAAAACTTTTTCATATAAATTCCTTAAAACTACTTTTTTAGTATAGCATTCATTTTAACTTTTGTAAAAAAACTCTCTTTTTAAGTTTATAAAATTTAAAAAGTGGAATTTAAAGATTGAAGTATTAAATCTAAGCTACATGAAAAAGGAAGAGATTAAATGAACACATCTTTAAACGTAAATTTAAAAAGCGGACAACCTGAAGCAAAACAAGCTGAAACTGCTGGAACTATTGCAAGCAATTCTTCACCACAACTTTTTGTTCCATCTCAATCAACAGAAACTGCTGGAACTATTGCTAGTGCTTCAACAAGCGCTTCATCAAGCGGTGGTGGCTTTAGCGTTAACGCATAAAGTTTTTAAAAAAATATTATTTTAAAATAAAACCTAAGAAAAAGCTTGAAATTACAAAAATTCCAACAAAGAAATAGGTAACTTTGTTAAGTCCTTTTTCTGTTGATTTTTGAGAAGAAAAAAGTTGACTTGCAGCGCCAATTGAAGCCATACCATCGCCTTTTGGTGAATGCAATAAAACTAAAATGATGCTAAAAATTGCTGAAATTATTTGTAATGTATAGAAAAATGTAATCATTTTAAAATCCTTTTTCTTTTAGGTTATCATAAAAATATTTTTTTGAAAATTATATCTTAAAAATTAACAAAAAGTTTTAACTTTCCATTATCAAAGCGAAAGTTAATCCAACCTGTTTTAAGTTGATTGTTGAAATCGTAAACTTTAACTAAAATCCAATTTCCACGAATTAACCAAGGGTCAATTTTTCTTGGCATATCAATTGTGCCAACAGAATTTGTTTGTTTTAGCGGTGCTGAATATAAAATTTTGTCTGTTTTTTGTAAGTCTTTAAAAAGATAGACGCCATATTTTCTTCCATAAATATTGAAAAAATCTGTCCAATTATAATATTTATTCTTTTTTTCTTCCGCCCAACCACAAACAGGCTTTTCACTTTGATTAAAGCAAACCAAACTCCAACCTTGAGTTTCATCAACCGTTGTTAAAAGGGCGATTTTCTTTTCGGTTGAATAAGCGCTAAAAACTTCTTCAAGACTACATCTTTGCTTGTTTACCAAACAACTTACATTTTTTTCAAAATCAAAATTCACAGTTTCTAAAATTTCACCGTCTTCTTGAGGTGTTTTTCTTAAAACCAAAGGACTTTGAACATTTGTAAAGCCAATTGCCACCCTTTTAAGTGAATTTATATAATAAGGTAAAACTTCAGCACCAAACACCGGCAAAAAGCCAATTAAAATTAAAATAATTATAGCTTTTTTAATTTTATTCATATTTTAATTTTCCACCCATTTTTTCATAAAAGCAATTCCCTCATTTGAACTTTTTTCAGGATGAAATTGAACTCCAATAACATTATTTTTTTCAATTGATGAAGCAAAATTAATTCCATAATCAGTTTTTGAAGAAATAATACTTTCATCTTTTGGTTTAATGTAATATGAGTTTGCAAAATAAAAATAGCCGTCATTTAAAAAGGAATTGTTTGAAGTCGTTTTAATTTTATTCCAACCAATTTGAGGAATTTTAAGCCCAAAGGATGTGTCAAACTTTTTAACTTCCCCTTGAAAAATTCCTAAGCCATTAATTTCTGGGGCTTCTTCACTTTTTTCAAAAAGAATTTGTAGCCCTAAGCAAATTCCAAGAAAACTCGTTCCTTTTTCAATTGAAGTTTTAATTGTTTCAATAAGTCCCGAGTTTTCAAGGTTTTCAATTGCTTGTTTAAAATGACCTTGCCCAGGGAAGATTAATTTTGAAGCAGATAAAATTTCATTTTTATTGTTAGAAATTTTATAATCGCAACCAAGATAATTAAGCATATTTCCAATGCTTTTAACATTTCCTGAGCCATAGTTTATTATAATAACTTTATTCTTCAAAGCTAAATCCGTCTTCTCTCATTCTTCTAATGATTTCATCAAGATTTTCATCGCTTGCAACAACTGAAAGTCTGACAAATCTTGTTGCGTTTTTGTCAAAAGCAGTCCCTGGGACAACAACTACGCCAGATTTTTCAAGAAGTTCGTTTGCAAATTCAACGCAATCTTTAAATCTTTTAGGAATTTCAAGCCATAAATAAAATGTTGTTTTAGGCATTTCAACACTATAACCTAAAGATTTTAAGCCATTTGTGAATTTTTGAAGTTTATTTTTAAATTTAATATTTTGATTATCAATATATTTTTGACCTTCTTCATTAACTAAAAGGTCTGCGCCTGTGTATTGTAAAACCTTTAAAACACCTGTATCAACAGTTGATTTAACTCTTGATAACATAGTAATTGCAACATCATTACCGCATGCCCAGCCTAAACGCCAACCTGTCATGGCGTAAGATTTTGAAAAGCTGTAGAATTCAATACAACAATCCATCGCACCCTTACATTCAAGAGCTGAATGTGGTTTATAGTTTTCATCATAATACATTTCACAATATGCTGCATCTGAAATTAACAAGATGTTGTGTTTATTACAAAAATCAACGCAGTGTTGTAAATATTCTAAATTACAAGTGCAACCAAGAGGATTGTTAGGATAGTTTATAACAACCGCTTTAACTTTTTTAGGGTCATTACCTTCTTTTAAATATTTTTCCCAAACTAGGTTTAAATCTGGGGCAAAATTGTTTTCTTTTGTTAATTCAATGCCATAACCCCTTGCGCCTGCTGCTTTAACCATTTGAGAATATGAAGCATACCCTGGTTGTGGTATGAATAAAACATCTTTTTCTTCTTCAGATAAACTTGGGTTAACAAGAGCACGAATTAAATTAGATAAGCCTTCTTTTGAACCTATTAAAGAACAAATTTCAGTTTTTGGATTTAACTCAACATTAAATCTTTTTTTCATTCTTTCTTGAACTGCTTCAAGAAATTTTGGTTCACCTTTTGGGGTTGAATATGTGTGTAAATTATCAATATCAAGGTATTTAATGGTTTGATTAATAGCAAATTCAGGGATTCTTTCAATTGGTGCACCCATAGAAAGCGCTATTGGCGCTCTGTTTTTTGCTTTTAACATTGGTGTTAGTTCGATTTGTTTTGCTTTAATTTCAAACATGATGTAGTTTTTCATGTTTTTAATCTCGTTGTTAAAAATTTCTTTGTCCATTATTTTACCTCGACAGTCTTTTAATATCTGCTTCTAACATATTTTATTATACAAGTTAATAAAAATTAAGTAAATTAATTTTACTTTTATTTTAAAATACTTTTAAAAAACTTAAAAATAGGGTATAATATATAAATGCGAGATGGAGACTATCGGCGCTAGAAACGGAGAAAATCATGCATATTCACGTTAATGGAAGAAACATCGAAATTACAGATGCAATTAAGGCTTATGTTAAAGAAAAAGCAGGAAAAGTTGTTGCTCATTATGAACAAATTGATGCAATTGACGCTGTTTTATCTGTAATTAAAAACCCATCTGTTAGTGACTCTCATGTAGCTGAAATAAATTGTAAAATTGGCGGCGAAACAATCAGAGTTGAAGAAAAAGCAGAAAATATGTATGCTTCAATTGATCTAGTTTGTGATAAATTAGATAGACAAGTTAAGAAATTTAAAGAAAAAGGCTTACAAAAAGCAAAAGGTGGGGTTGAATCTATTAGAACAACCGTTACCGAGTCAGAAGCTTAATTATTTAAAAAACAGAGGCTAAAACCTCTGTTTTTTTATTCTTCTAAATCAATTTTTTCATCTTGGGCATTATTTAAAACGTCTTTTTGCTCAATTGTTTGAACAACTTTTAATTCTTCTGGGTCAGCGCTTCTTGCTTCTTTTTCTTCATCTTTTACTTTTTTAATAATCAAATAAAATACATCTCCTTTTTTAATTTCAACCTCGCTACCTTCTTCAATGTAAGATAAAAAGGAATCTTTATATACTTTTTTAGCGCCCGATTTTAGCCTGTTATTTTCTTCATTTTCAGAAAAACCATCAACAAAAGAAACCCCATAAGAAAAACCTTTAACAAAAAAGTTGCCAACTGCGCTTGCGGTTTTTTTAACAACTGTTTTTGGGGGAATGTTTTTAATTTCATCTTTTGTTAGGGCTGTTTTTGCATATTTTGCAATATAAACTTCTTGGAAGTCATGGGTGCCTTTTTTATCTTTATAACTTATAACTTGCATATAAATTTTTGCGTTTTGCTTAGCTCTTTTTGGGTCTGTAACCTTGATAATTCGGCAATTAATAACATCTCCTTTAATCATAAACATATCATTAATTGTGCCATCTTTTACTAAAGCAACATCAAAATATGAGCTTGGATTAATTGAGCTAAAATCAGTTAATGCTTTAACTTGAAGTTTATCAGAACCAAAAGCCACAAGGTTCAAACTCAAAAACAAAAATAATAAAATCTTTTTCATTTTAAACTCCGATAATATTATTATCATTTTACATTATTTAGAACACATTTTCAAAAATTTTTTTAAGATATATTTTAAAATAACTTAATAATTAAACATTTTAAATAAAATTTATATTAAAATTAAAAAGGTAATATTGGATTTTAAATGAAAAAAAATTCTAAAACATCAACAATTTCAGAAATATTAAACACGGGTGTCTTTGGCGAAAATTTTGACAAGGCTAAAATTAACTCAATAGTTAAACAATCCACAATCTTCTCTTTTTGGGGAAATATTGTCGGCGCTAAGTTTGCAAATTTCACAAGACCTTATGCAATTAAATTTGATAAACTTTATGTAAGCGCTAAAAGCCCTGTTGTTGTTCAAGAATTAAGTCTTTATAAAATGAAAATCATAAAGAAAGTAAACACATATTCCACTCCTTTAGGTTTTGAAATTAAAGACATTGTTTTTAACTATAAAAATTATGCAACTCAACTTCCTCAAAACCTTACAGGGGTTGAAGATAAACCTTTAAAAATTTCTCAAAATGACTTAAATAATGTTACAATTCCAAGTGATTTAAAAGAAGATTATAAAAAATATATTAATAGAATTAGTTTTTTAAATAAATCTCAAAAAGAAATTCTTGTTTCAAAGCTAATTAATAACGAAAAAGCAAAAATAATTCAAAAACAAAAATAAATTAACTAGACAAAAAAATAAAAATGGTTTAATATATTAATGAAGTTAATGTTGAGGTATTAAAATGTTCAGATTTTTACTTGAATTATTACGACGTATGCAACCTTTTAATTCTAAAGGTCTTGTATTTATTCCGATTAAAAAAGATTAATTAAATAAAATATTTTAAAAAAAAAGACCTTTAGTTTTCTAAGGGTCTTTTTATTTTGTAAAATTATTTAAAAATTTATAAAAAATTAAGCAATATTTTTTATGTTTAAACGTTAGATATAAAGTGAAAGGTATAAAATGACCAAAAAAACTAAAAATTTACAACTAAACCGACGAGTTCAAAAATTAATGAACTTAATTTGGGGACTATAGTTTTAATTGTAAAGGAATGAGATGAAAATACCGAGTATTATTACAACAAAATCAATAAAAATGTTATCAGAATTATCAAATAATTCTGAATCCATCATCCCGATGGCATTAAAAGACACAATTTCAAACGCTGCCATTGTTGATACATATAGAAAAGAAGGCGGTGTTGATGACGCAAGAGAAAGAGCAATAGAAGAATTTGGCACAGGTGCCGTTTGGCTTTTTGGCATACCCACAGTTAAAAAATTAATTAATAAAACAGTCTATCCTTTTTTAAAGTTAAACCCTGATTTTGATGTTAGAGTTTTAAAGGATGAAAAAAAACTTTCTGAAATTAAAAATGAATTAAAAGATGTTTCATCAAATGCACTTCAAGATGAGAAAAACCTTTTCTTAACCCTTGATGATAAAAATGCTGTATTAAAAAATTTCACAAATAAAAGTTTATATAAAAGTCTTTTTGTGGCTAAATTTATTGCTGCAACAGGTTTAAGCGCAGTTGCTTTATCTGCTCTTATTAAATATAAACAAAAAACAACAACAAAAAGAATTGAACAAGATTTTTATAAAAATAAAGCCTCTCAAATAATTTTAAATAATCATGTTTCTCAAAGCAAGGCTTTTGGTTCGTTCTATAAAAACCCTAAAAACAATGAAAACCCTAAAAAAGACGTTTCTTTTAAAGGTTTAGGTGAATTATTTATGTATAATTCAATTGCAAACACTGCTATTTTAGACGGTGTTATTACAGGAACAAGATTAAAAGAAGCAAGAAAAGGTGAAAAGAAAGAAGTTGGTTTAAAAGAAGCTTTCCAATTAGTTTTCATCTATGGCTTAGCAAAACCAATTCAGCTTGCTTTTGAAGGTGTCGGCAAAAAAATTAAAAAACCAATCGGGCTTGATCCAACTGTTTTATTTTCAAATGATATAAAAGAAAAAGCGCTTTTAGCTAAAGATGCTATTGAACAAAATGGCTTTTTAGAAAACAAAACAATTAATGGCAAAACAAAAACCGTTCTTAAGGAAAATGCGCTTGATGGAATTTATAATCTTGCTAAAAAAGATATAAATAATCCACTATTAGAACTTTTAGAAAAAAATGGCGTAGTTTCAATTATAAAAGATAAAAATGGCAAAAAAGAAGCCCTAAGCTATCTTAATACTATTGATGAAAAATCTCTTAAAAATTCAATGGTTAACATTCAAGATTTAGCTAAAAATGTTGATAATATTAAATCAATCAAGGCTTTTAAAACATTCGCCATTTTTGCAAACATTGGAATTGCCGCTTGGGCGATGGGTGTTCTGCAGCCAAAAGTTAATATTGCTATGAGAAAATTCTTCCATAACGGAGATAACAGAAATCCTGCTATCGTTGCTCAAGAACAAGAAATGGCAAAGAAATTATCTTAAACTTCAATAAATAATTTTCTTCCAACGATGTTTGGTTTGCCATTATAATATCCTGCAAAATATCCGCCACTAACGGGTTGATTTTTGCCATAGGTATAGCTTGAACCAAAAGTGTTAGATAAAAATGGGCTTCTTGTTTCGCCATTTTGAGAAAAAGGATTGTTGCTTTTTTCAACAACTCTTGTCGTAGGCGTAAGTTGAGAAGTTGAGCTTAAAGATTTTGTAATTAAATTTACTAAATTAGTTAACATATCAATAATCCTTTTAATGAATTTTTATAAAAAGTCAATATTATTTTATCACTTTTTGAAAAAATGTTAAATCAAACATTTGAGGGGTTGATTAATAGATTAAAAAATAATCTTTTTTATTTAAAAATTGTTAAATTATATTCAAAATTAAATTATTATGATAGAATATAATTATTAAGATTGGCTTATATTATTTTTTATATATAAAACTAAATAAAATAGTAAATTTGATTAGTCTTAATAGTACTATAGGTAATAAGAGGGCAAAGCAATTAACACTTTATTATATATTATCTTAGCTTTATTATTAGTGCTTAGCGGAATAATGACCATGCTTTTTGTTCGTTCTAAAGCAAAAGTTGAAGTTTTAGAAAAAAATGAACAAAAATACATTGAAGATTTTAAAGAAAAAGAACAATTCCTTAAAAAAGAAGCGCTAATTTCCGCTAAAGAACAACTACATAAAGAAAGAATGGAACTAGACGAACTTTCAAGAGATAAAAAACTTGAATTTGAAAAAATCCAACAAGATTTATTCAAAAAAGAAGATGAAATTGAGTCTAAAGTTCAACAAATAACAGATAAAGAATTAAATCTTTCAAAACGTCAAGATGAACTTGAAGAAAAAGAAGATTTCCTTGCTGAAACAATTGCAAAACAAATAACAGAGCTTGAAAGAGTTGCTCAAATGTCTAGAGAAGAAGCAAAAGCAACCCTTTTAACTCAATTAAAAGATGAATTGGCAAGTGAGCAAATTCAATTAATTCGTGAAAACGAAATTAAAATTAAAGAAACTGCTGAAGAAAAAGCAAGAGAAATTCTTTCTCAAACAATGCAAAAATGCGCAATTGAACAAGTTATTGAAACTTCTGTTTCAGTTGTATCTTTACCATCTGATGAAATGAAAGGTAGAATAATTGGTCGTGAGGGAAGAAACATCAGAACCCTTGAAACTTTAACTGGGGTTGATTTAATCATTGATGATACTCCTGAAGCGGTTGTTTTATCTTCTTTTGATCCAATTAGGAGAGAAATCGCAAAATTAACAATTGAAAAACTAATTCAAGATGGCAGAATTCATCCTGTTAGAATTGAAGAAGTTTATGAAAAATCTGTTAAAGAAATCGAAAACAAAATTAAACAAGAGGGTGAACGTGCAGCCGTTGACCTTGGAATTATGAACCTTAACAAAGAGCTTTCAAAAACACTTGGACGCTTATATTATAGAACAAGCTATGGTCAAAATGTTTTAAAACATTCAATTGAAGTAGGACAAATTGCAGGCATGCTTGCTTGCGAATTAGGTTCTGATGTTAAAAGTGCTAAAAGAGCCGGCTTATTACACGATATCGGTAAAGCGCTTGATCAAGAACAAGAAGGAACCCACGTTCAACTTGGTGCAGATTTATGCCGTCGTTATGGCGAAAAAGATGTAATTGTGCACGCAATTGAAGCCCATCATGATGATGTACCTTGTAACACTTTAACTGACGCATTAGTTAAAATTGCAGATACAATTTCCGCAGGTCGCCCTGGGGCTCGTCGTGATACGCTTGAAATCTATATTAAACGCCTTAAAAAGCTGGAAGAAATTGCTAACAGCTATGAGGGCATTAAGCAGTCTTTTGCAGTGTCAGCTGGTCGAGAGGTTAGGGTTGTTGTTCAGCCTAACGTTTTTGATGATGTTGCAAGTGCAAAATTGGCTCGTGATATTGCAAAACGTATTGAAGATGAACTTGAATACCCTGGGCAAATTCGTGTAACTGTTGTTCGTGAAGCAAGAGTTACAGAAATTGCAAAATAAAATAAATCTCAATAATGCAAAATCAAGATAACTTTAAAATATTATTCATTGGTGATATTGTTGGCCGCCCCGGAAGGTCAATTGTACACAAGTTTTTAGTTGAAGAAAATAATAAACAAAATTATGATTTTATTATTGCAAATGCTGAAAACGCAAGCCACGGCTTTGGTTTAACTAAGAAAAACTATGAAGATTTAAAAAGTTATGGAATTAATTGCCTAACTTCCGGTAATCATATTTGGGATAAAAAAGATATTGCAAATTATATAGATGAAGCAGATATTTTAATTCGTCCTTATAATTATCATAAATCCGCTTTTGGGGTGGGCTATAGAATTTTTAACGATAAAATAATTGTAATTAATTTATTGGGCAAAGTCTTTATGCCGCCAATTGATTGCCCTTTTGTTGCAATTGAAAATATTTTAAATGAAATTAAAGAAAAAACGTCTTTAGAAGATAAAATTATTTTTGTTGATTTCCACGCTGAAGCAACCGCAGAAAAACAATGTTTTGCGCAATATGCTTTCTCACTTGGGGTAAATGCCGTTATCGGAACTCATACCCACGTACCTACAGCAGATGAACAAATTATTGATGAAAAATATGCGTATTTAACTGACGCAGGTTTCTGCGGAAGTAAAAATGGCGTTATCGGAATGGAATATCAATCTTCTTTTAAAAGACTTTTGACTTCAATTAATGAACGATTTGAAGTTGAAGTTAAAATGCCATACATTTTTAATGCTTGCGAAATAACTTTTGAAAATAATATCGCAAAAAGCATTAACAGAATAAGTTTTGAATATAGCGATTTAAAGGAAAAGGACAGTGAAACTTGATTTACATATTCACACAACTTACTCTGATGGGATGTTGAATCCTGAACAAATTGTTGATACTGCGCTTGATTGTGGGCTAGATTGTATTGCTTTAACTGACCACGACAACGTTTTATCTCATAAAATTGCAACAGATTACATTAAAAAAAATAATTTAAAATTAGAAGTTATCCCAGGGGTTGAAATAAATACAATTTATAAAGGCTGGGAAGTTCATATTTTAGGTTATTTTATGGATAAAAATAATCAAGATTTTATTAATATGCTTAATTTTCAACAAAAAGCCAGAATTGAGCAAACTCATAAAATAATCGATCTTCTTTATAAAAAAGAGGGAATTAAAATTAAATTTGAGGATATTCAAAAACTTGTTGCAAAAAATGGCTCAATAGGGCGTCCTCATATAGCTAGGGCAATTACTTCTGCCGGCGGAAGTGCAAATATTATGGAAGCATATTCAAAATATATCAACAACAACTCTGAAGTTTATGTTGAAAGAAGAACCGTAACTCCGCATGACGCTGTTGAAATTATATCTGAAGCAAAAGGAATTCCTGTTTTTGCTCATCCTATTGATGTTGATATAGCCGATAAATTAGCAAAAGAACTTGTAAGTTATGGTTTAAGAGGAATTGAAGCATATCATAGAAAACACTCTCCTGCTGCGGTTGAACATTTTTCAACTTTAGCTGAAGAATACGGTTTAATTGTTACAGGTGGTTCTGATTTTCATGCGCCATCAATTAACCATGGCACAATTTTAATGGGTAAAAACTTCGTTCCTGATTGGGTTTACGATAAATTAATGCTTGAAAAAAAGAAAATTGAACTTGCTTAATATTCATTTTCTAAATATTTAAAAAGTTTGTGGAATTTTTCTTTTAAAATTTCAATATTTTCGTTTTCATCAATTTCAATTGTAATAGTTGGGATGTTTCTTTCAACTCCGCAATATGTTCCAAAACTCCCAGGGGTTGGATAACCTATGTCTGAACTTGTTGGGTAGCCTAAAAATGAACTTATAATTTCAGCTAAATTTTGCGCAGGGCCGTCATAATTAACAACTTTATAAGGTGAATGAATTGTTATTATTTCAGAAAAATTATTTTCATTTAATAAATCAACTAAAAATTTTGTTTCAGGTTCGCTATTTGGTTTTAATCCCCCAAAATAATCGTTATTTTCCCCTAAAACCCAGTTTTTAGTTGGAAAGTTTCGATTTAGGTCAACTCCATTTTTATTTTTTCTTGAAGTATTTGAGTTTAATCTTGGAATATAATAAACCGTGTTTTTTAAATTTTGATTATTTTTTTCTAAATAGGAATTAATGAAATATTCCCCTTGGGGTTCATCCCCGTGAACAACCCCGATTATTAAAATTTTTTTATTTGAATTTTGGTTTTCTTTTTTAATTAATTTAATAGAATTATTCATTTTAAACCTTTTTAGCTGTTTTTTAAATTTTTAATGTGATGATAAACATAAATTATTCCTAAAATAACGCAACAAATAATAATTAATGCGTCGAATTTGTGCCAAATGTGTTTAAGAGCTTCTGTGTTTTCGCCTAATTTAACCCCAACAAAAACTAAAACATAACTCCAAACTAATGACCCTACAAATGTAAAAAGGAAAAATGTTCTTTTTCTTGCTCTTAAAATTCCAGCAGGTAGCGAGATAAATGTTCTTACAACAGGCAACATCCTACATAAGAAAAATGACCAATCGCCATATTTATCAACCCATTTATCAGCTATTTCAAGGTCATGCTTTGAAATAAGAAAATATTTACCATATTTTTCAATAAATTTTCTTCCGCCAAAATAACCAAGATAATATGATGGCACTGATCCTAAAACACACCCAATTGCCCCAAAAAATGCAGCAGTGTGAATTGAAAAAGCGCCTTTTGTAACTAAATATCCTGCAAAAGGTAAAATCGCTTCAGAAGGCAGAGGAATATTACAAGATTCAATTGCCATTAATAATGCAACCCCCCAAGCACCAAGATGAGTTATAACTCCCTGTATCCAATTAGCTAAAGCTATTAAAATTTCATTAATCATACTTCTCTCCTTTTTTATTATAACATTAAAGTGAGTTATAATATTCTTTTAAAATTTTTGTATCTATTTCAATATTAGGGCTTTCGCAAACAAGAGCGCCTTTAATATTAAAATCTTTCATAGCACGCAAAAGGTCTTTATAATTAAAATCGCTTTCTTCAAAAATAAGATGATTTTTTTCTCCTTTAGAGGTATATTTAATTCCTGCAACGTGCCCATGGAAATTATTTAGGGCGATATCACCTAAGGCATTACCAATTTTTTCAAAACATTTTGAAAATTCGTCATAAGTGTTAAAAGTTCCATTTTGACGAGCATGGATGTGCGCAAAATCAACACAAGGAAGAATTTGAGAAAAATGCTTTGATAGCTCAATTATTTCATCTAGTTCACCCCATTGAGAGAGTTTTCCTGTTGTTTCAGGGCGCACCCAAACATTATTATCTTCTTCTTTTAAAACGTTTAAAATTGTTTCGTGGCGCTCAATCATCCTTTTTATTAAAGTTTCTTTATCATCTCCTAAATAAAAAGCAGCATGATAAGTAATTGAATAAGCGCCAAGGTCTTTAGCAGCTCTTGCTGTATCTAAAACTCTTTTAAGGCTTGCGTTAATTTTATCTTCTTCTTTAGCGTTTAAATTAATGTAATATGGCCCATGGTGAGTTATTAATTTATCTCCACGATTTAAAATCGCCTCTTTTGTTTTTTCGCTGTATCTTACTCCATGCACAAATTCAACTTCTAATCCATCAAGATTTAATTCATCTAACTTTAAAAAAGCGTTAGAATAATCTTTAGCGATTGATGGAATTCCTGCTGTTAGAAAATATAATTTATCCATTTTTTTCTCCTAGTTTAAAATTTCAGTTTCTGTTGGTTTAAAGGTTAAATAAAAATCATCTGGGCAAAAAATCCCCCAAGTTCCAATTTGAACAACTTTTAGGGAAAGTAAACCATTTTTTGCAGCAATTAAAAGTTCGTCTTTTGAAGATTTAACAATTTGACCAAAATTGAAATTGTGTTTTTTTTCAATCGGCTCTGCTTTAATTATTTTAAAATTTACCCCTCTAAAATAGCAATAAGCGCAATAAAAAGGGTTGCAAGCTCGAATTAAAGCGTCAAGCTCATAAATATCTTTAGACCAATTAATTTTAAAATATCCATTTGTTTTAGGGGCTGTTTTAAAAGAATGGGTTTTATCTTGCGCAAAACTTTCCAACCTTTTTTCTTTTTGAAGTTTATCTAAAACTTCAACTAACGCTTCTGAAATCATAAAAGTTGTTCTATTAAAAAGGCTGCCCATTGTTTCATAGGGGGTTAAATTAAAATCTTTTTGAAGAATTATGTTACCTGTGTCAAAATTTTCATCCATAAAATGGAGAGTTATGGCAGATTTTT
The DNA here is from genome assembly GCA_934700385.1 of uncultured Candidatus Melainabacteria bacterium. Lineage (GTDB taxonomy): Bacteria > Cyanobacteriota > Vampirovibrionia > Gastranaerophilales > Gastranaerophilaceae > RUG14156. Next base: position 52,414 of record CAKUXO010000005.1, on the reverse strand, counting down.
TTTCATTATTTTTAATTATATGAAAATATGGCATGCCGCCACGATATTCAGGCAATTTTGAGGGGTGACAATTAATGTAACCTAGTTTTGTTGTGGCTAAAAAATCTGATGATAATTTTGAATTATATGAACAAACAACACCAATATCAGCATCTAGTTTTTTAATTTTTTCAATACATTCTTTTTCATTAGGTGAATTATCAAAATCAATTAAATTTAAACCTTTTTCTAAAACATAAGATTTAAAATATGAATAGGTTTCATGGGTTTTTTTAGGGGGAATGACGCCCACTATATTAAATTTTTTTTCTAACAATTCTTGAAGGCAAACCATTGCCATATCAGGAATTCCCACAAAAATTATTTTTATTTTACTATCCATTTTAATTTTTCCATAAATCTTTGTTTAACATAGCTAAAAAAGGGATTATTTCTAAACGTCCGATTAACATTAATAAAATTAATATCCATCTTGTTGTTGTGTTTAAAATTGCAAAATTATCTAATGGTCCAATTGAGCCAAATGCCGGTCCAATGTTACCAATTGCAGCAGCAGAAGCACTTATAGCGATTGTTGTATTGTTTTCAATTAATACGATTAAAAATGAGCCAAAAGCAAAAATTACAAGATAAAACACAATAAAACCAATCATTTGAGAAATAATATCAGATGAAATTGTGCAATTTTCAAGTTTAATCGGGTAAACTCCTTGCGGATGAATTATTTTATTTAATTCTCTTTTTAAATATTTACCCAAAAATATCCATCTGATTATTTTAATACCGCCAGATGTTGATGTGGCACAGCCTCCTGTAAAAAATGCAATAAATAAAATAACCTTGCTTGTTGCATCCCATTTTATGTAATTATCAGAAGCAAAGCCCGTTGAAGTCATTGTGGAAGCAACTTCAAAAAATGAATTTAAAAGAGCAGATTTAATTTCATAATGAGAATTGATAAATAAGCTAATTGCTAAAAGTAATGAAATTGAAATTGTTGCGATTGAATAAATTTTAAATTCTTCACTTTTTAATAACGGTGCGGGTTTTTTGCTTTTAATACATCTATAAACCAGAATATAGTTAATTCCTGCTATGAACATAAAAAATAAAATACACAAAGTGATTTTTGTGTTGTTATAATCGATAATGCTGTTTGGCATAGAAGAAAAACCGCCAGTTGCAATTGTTGAAAGGCTTGTTATTGTTGCATTATATAAATCCATGCCGAAAAATTTTAAAGCAATTATTTCTAAAATAGTGTAAGTTAAATAAATTCCCCAAAGCCAGCCTGCTGTATATCTAATTCTTGGGGTCGCTTTGTCTTCTGTAGGAATTGGCGCTTCAGCGTAAAACATCTGCCTACCTGCAACAGAAATTTTTGGTAAAACCGCTATAAATAATACAACAATTCCCATGCCCCCAAGCCATTGGCATAAAGAGCGAAAGAAAAATAATGTTTTAGGGTATAAACTAAAATCTTTTATTATGGTAGCGCCTGTTGTGGTAATACCTGACATTGATTCAAAAAATGAATTTGTAAAGCTGAATTTATAAAATAAATATGGAATAGCACAAATAATTGCAAACATAATCCAACTAAAAAAAACAGTCGTTAAAGATTCAGATTTTTTAATGTTATCAACTTCTTTTTGACTAACTTTATTAAAAGATAAAATATATCCAAGTAAAATTGCAACTAAACCTGTTATTAAAAAAGGTAAAATTTCAGATGATTCTTTTAATAAAATAGCAGCAATTATCGGAAAAATAAACAAATAGCCGATATATTTTGCGTTAAGCCCCAAGATATTTAAAATTAAATTATACCTCATTTTTGGAAATATTCCTTAATTTTAATAACATCTTCTGATTTTGTGAAAATTAAAAGGGTGTCATTAGGGCAAATTTCTGTTTGACCTTTTGGAATTATAACCTTTGAACCTCTTTTAATAATTGCAATAACGCAAGGTGCAGGGATTTTAAATTCATATAGTGGGCTTGGTTTAAAATCTTGATTTAAGTTGATTTCAAGGATTTCACCTTGTCCTCTTTCAACTGTTGCAATAACGCAAGCTCTAAAATCCATAATGCGATTTTTAATTTCATGAACGCAAGCCTCACGTTGTGAAATTGCAACATCAACCCCAACACGTTCAAAAAGATTACCCGTTATACCTTGTGAAACCCTTGTTATAACTTTTTTTGTACCTAATTGCTTAGATAACAACGAACACAAAAGATTTTTTTCATCGTTATTTGTAATAGCAATAACAGCGTCGTTTTTACCTATTTCTTCTTGCTCTAAAAGTTCTAAATCTGCCCCAGAGCCATTTAAAACCAAAGTTTTTTTAAGATTTTGAGATAAAAATTCACATCTTTCATAGCTATTTTCAATTATTTTAAGCTTCATTGAAGTTTTTTCTAAAGCACTTGCAAGTTCAAAACCAACAGAGCCACCCCCAATAATGGCGATTTTTTTAACTTTTCCTTTTGATTCAAAAAGTTCACTAACTGCAATATCAAGCCCAATTGGCGTACCCATTAAAATTACTTTATCATTTTGTAAAATTTCAGAGTTGCCATTAGGGATGAAAAGTTCATCTTGACGCACAATTCCAACAACAAGAACTTCAGAATTAAAATAGCAATCTTTTAATTTTTTGTTGATTAACTCTGAATCTTCTTTAATTCTGTATTCAAGAAGTTTTGCTCTACCATGGGCAAAATTTTCAACATCAAGCGCTTTTGGAACAGTTATTATTTTAAAAATTTCTTGCATTAAAAGTTTTTGTGGCCAAATAACGTTTTCAATAGCTTGAGCATAGCTAGATTTTCTTTCTTCCCTTAAGGAATTAAGAGATTCAAGCGATTCTTTTTTTGAAACAAAACAAATTGTTTGAGCATTTGTTACTTGTTTAGACATCAAACAGGCGATTATGTTTGACTCATCATTATTTGAACAAGCAATAAAAACATCTGCATTTTTAATATCTGAATTATTAAGGGTTTCGATGTTAAGCATATCAGCGCAAATTAAACCGACGTCAAATCTTGAAAAATTATCTAATTGTTTTTGATTTGGGTCAATGATTATAACATCATTATCTTCAAAAAATTCTGTTGTAATTGCGCTCGCCATTTCATTAGCGCCATAGATTAATATTTTCATAATTAATTAAAATGGAAATTTCGGCATGCCTGAAAATGGCATTTTGCCTTTTTTGCCTTTCATTGTTTTTTTAAGACCGCCTAAACCTTTCATCATTTTTCTCATTGTTTCAAATTGACTAATAAAAGTGTTTAATTCGTTTATATCCATCCCTGCGCCTTTTGCAATTCTTTTTTTGCGAGAAGCGTTTAAAATATTAGGATTTTTTCTTTCTTGCGGAGTCATTGATTGAATAAAAACTTCAATTTTTTTGAATTGTTTTTCGCCCTCGTGAGAAATTTTTTCTGTGTCATTTTTAGAAATTCCCAAAGGAAGCATAGATAAAATCCCGCCAAAAGAGCCAAGTGCTTTTATTTGTTTTTGAATTTTAAGGAAATCTTCAAAGCTGAATTCGTTTTTCAGCATTTTTTCTTCAAGGGCTTTTGCTTCTTTAAGGTCGATGTTTTTTTGCGCTTTTTCAACTAAAGATACAATATCGCCCATTCCTAAAATTCGATTAGCCATTCTATCAGGATGAAAATCTTCAAGAGGGGTTATGTTTTCACCTGTGGCGATTAATTTAATCGGTTTTTTTGTGGCATGGACAATACTTAAAGCGCAACCGCCCTTTGTATCGCCATCTAATTTTGTTAAAATAATACCGCTAAGCCCAAGTTGCTCGTCAAAATTAAGCGCAACTTCAAGCGCTGCTTGACCAATCATTGAATCAATAACAAGAAGTTTTTCATTTATATTAAGAGCATGACTGATTAATAAAAGTTCAGCCATCATATCTGTATCAATTTGAAGTCGCCCTGCTGTATCTAAAATTAAAACTGTGTTATTGTGTTCTTTTGCGTAATTAAGCGCATTTTTAGCAATTTTAACAACATCTTTTTCATTTTCTTCAGAATAAAAATCAAGTTTGTTATCATTAGCTAAAGTTTTTAATTGTAAAATCGCAGCAGGTCTATAAACATCAAGCGCAACCAATAGTGGCGATTTACCTTCTTTTTTAAGTTTTAAGGCAAGTTTTGCGCTACTTGTTGTTTTACCAGAACCTTGCAACCCCAACATCATAATTATAGATGGATTGGTGTCTAATTTAAGAGGGGCTTGTTTTTCCCCTAAAAGAGCAGTTAATTCATCATTTACAATTTTAATAAGAGTTTGAGATGGGTTTGTTGATTTAACAACTTCTTGACCGATAACTTTATCTTTAATTGAAGATATAAAAGATTTTACAACATTCAAAGAAACATCAGCTGCTAAAAGTGAACGTCTTATTTCACGCAAAGCGTCTTGAATGTTGTCATCTGTTAAAGTAGAGTTGCCTGCGGTTTTAGATATTATTTCTTGTAATTTTTCTGATAGATTGTCAAACATAATTTTATTTTACTATAAAAAAATTTTTTGTTTAATCTTTATATCGATATAAAGATTTTATAAGGAAATTGAATTTTTTAAAATTTATCATTTATACTTAAAATAACATAGAGGCAAAGATAAGGAAAGAATAATGCAAGCAGTTATTAATGTAAATTCTATTCAACAAGATAACATCAATGATAAACTAGATTTTTTACTTTCAGACGTAGATAATTCAACAAAAAATGATGTTGAAAATTCTATCGTTGCTATGGGCGCAAAAGTTGTTAAAACTTTAGTTCAAAAGTTAAAAACTCTTCGTGGAATTCAAAGAGGAATTGTTGCAATGAGTTTAATTAGAATTGGCGAAAGCTCAATCGAACCATTAAAAGAGCTTGCAAGTGAAAATTCTGAATGTCGCTGGATGGCTGATTATTTACTATCTGAAATATAATTATAATTTTATAAGTAAAAAACACATTGAAAAATGTGTTTTTTTATGTCTATTTTATTTTGATAATTGAATAAATCTTCGGGTGTAGCAGGGTCCCCTCGGTAGTTGGGGGTGCGCAAATCCCGAGAGTAATGCAACAAAGTACAATTGATAATTGAATAAATTTTCGGGATGTGGCGCAGCTTGGTAGCGCACCGTGTTCGGGACGCGGGGGTCGCAGGTTCAAATCCTGTCATCCCGAAATTTGTCAAACAGAGTAGATTATTTTATAAACTGTTGAAACACTTTAACTTGTTGAGGTTTAACGGTGTTTTCATTTAAAATAGTCGAAGTTGTATTAGATTCCGAGCTATTTTCAGCTTGTTTTATTTCTTGAGTTTCTTCTTTTAAATATTTCTTTTCAAGACGTTTTTGGTTAAGTGCCGGTAAACCAAAGCCAAGGTAGCTAGCTTCAATGCCTAGTGCAACGGTTCTTAAAATTGCATTTAAACCTTTTGCGTTTTGAATTAAGGCATTTTCTTCATCTTTAAAGAAAGAAAGAACTTTATTTTTAACGTTTTCGCTTAGTTTTTCATCAAATAAGCCCTCTTGACCTTTTGCTTTTAATTCTTCAAGGTCATTTAAAATAGAAGTTGCGTTTTTAATTTTTGTTTCCATATCTTTGGTCATTTTTCCGTTTTTATTAACGCAACCTTTTGCTTGTTCAGCTAAGCCTTTAATACCTTTTTTAGGGTCACCTTCAATAATAGCTTTTTGATCTGCGATTAATGAATCCATTACTTTATTGAAAACTTTATCAAAATCGCCATTTTGTTCATCAACATATTTTTTCAATTTTTGAATTTCATCAATTGAAGAATATCCTGAATATTGAGAAACAAATTCTTCATTTGTTTTTGTAATAACGCCACCTGTTGGATGAACTGTATCTAAAATATTTTTACCTATTTTTTTCAATTTATCTAAAGGATTAGATGCTAATTCTTTGGCTTTTTCACCTAAGCCTTTTAAACCTGTTTCATTTGTATCAAAGATTTTTTGATAAGGTTTATTTGTCATAGGAATACCTGTCATTTTTGTAGCTTTGCCGGAAATAACAGAATTCATCATTTTAAGCGCAAAAAGTACGATTAAAACAGTTTGCAAATCTCTGAATAAGATTTCTTTGATTTCATCTTTTGTTGCTTCAGCGTTATCAGGGTTTCTTTTTGAAGCCGTTAAAACCCTTGGTACAATGACTGTTCCAACCATTAATGTTGTCATTCCTAAGAATGCGTTGTTTGCACCGGTTGGTTCAACATGTTTTAAAAATTTTGAAAATGTATCTTTTTTTGGTGATTTTTCAAAAGAATTACCAATGCTGTATGAAACTTTGCTTGCTTTATTTGAAATTGTTTGACCAAGGTTAGAGGCTATTTTACTTATTCCTGCCATTATTTAGCCTCCTTTTCGTTTCCTGTTGAATTTTTCTTATCTGCTTCATTATAAATTGCGCTTGCGTTAGGATTTACGCCACCTGACGCCAAAGTATAAATTTTTGGAATGAATGACATTAAAAATCCTGTAATGCCAAACATCGCAACAATTACCATTATCCTATTTCCAACTAAAGATTTTTTAAATTGACCAATTGTTCGAGGGCTAATATTTACAATTGAATCTGTTGTGTTTTTCTTTGTAAAATCTTCAATAAATGAACTAGCATAATCTGCGTAGTTTTTGAATTTTGTTTGACCTTGTGAACTATTTTTTAAGGTATATTTAGCGTTTAGAAAATCGGTATTAGAATAACTTGGTTTGAATTTTTTAACAATACTTTCAAAGGAAGATTGTAAACCGGAAAGCGCTTCTGCTGCTTGTTGTTTTTCAGGTGATTTTTTAAACAAGCCTTTAACTTTTGTTTTAGGTGCAGTTGCAATTTTATGATAGTTTTCAAGTCCTGCTGAAATTTCTTCAATTGCTTCTTGAGGAATTTCAACATCTTTACCGATTGTATTTTTTAATAAGTCAGATGAAACATTGTTAAAAAATTCTTTTTCAACATCACTTTTAGCACCTGTTTTAACGTTAAGCATGATGTCTGAAAAATTTTCAATATTTTCAACTTTTATGTTTGCGCTTTTTCCACAAAGTTTTTTAGCAGTAGCTAAAATTGCAACAGGCGCAACACACATTGTAGGACCTGTTAAAAATTCTCTGATTGCTTCTTGTAAAAGGGCCGGTACATTGATTTTTCCGGTGTATTTATAACCTGCTAAAGCGCCTTTGATTGTACGTGGGAAATTAGTTCCTGTCATATCTTCAACAGTGAACTGTGCCGCCCTTCCGCCATTATCAACCATTTGCCAAAAGGCAACAAGATTATTTGTTATACCTTTAAATGGAACACTTTTTCTATTGTTATTTGTACTATTATTATTGTTGTTATTATTTATAGCTCTATAACTATTATTTATTGAGTTAAGCTTCATTAGGCGACATAACCCCCTTCGTAAAAACACAAATTAATAAAAACTTGTAAAGGCAATTTTTTGCTATTTTTTTTGAACTATTTTAAAAATCTTTACAAAATAATTCCAAAAGCAAGGTTAATACTAGCATATTTTTTAAAATATTAAAAGAAAAAACCCAAAAAAGGTGAAGAAGTGTAACATATACAACTAATCTGATTAAAATTATTCACAAGGTTTCATGATTCTTGCCCATGCAACAAAATGATCATGGTCTTTTCTTAATTGTGTTGCTAAAACTCTGATGTTGCCAAAATTTTGCTCATCTCTAACTTTTTTAACAAAAATAACTTTAATAATTTTTCCATATAAATCTTCATTAAAGTCATATAAATGTGCTTCTAAGATTTCAGTTTTTCCATCTGTTAAAGTTGGTTTTGTGCCCCAAGAAATAAGTGCAGGAACCATTTTCACCCCGACTTGCGCAAAGCCATAATAAACTCCATAAGGTAATTTCATTAAGCTATTAGGCCAAATAAGGTTTGCTGTTGGATAGCCAAGGGTTCTTGCTATTTTATCTCCTTTAATAACAGAATTTCTGATTGAATAATATCTTCCCAAAAAGGCTTTAATAGCGTTTAAGTGTCCATATTGTATTCTTTTTCTTATAATGCTAGAGCTAACAGGCTCTTTATCTTTATATTTTAATTCCGGAACAACTATGCACTCATATCCAAAATTAGAAGCAAAATCTTTTAAAACACTTGGGTTTCCGCTTTTATCTTTTCCAAAAGTATGATTATAACCCACTATAATCATTTGTGGTTCAAGATAGTTATATAAAACATCTTTAATATATTGAAAAGCTGATAAATCCTTATATTTTTCAAAATTTAATTCATAAAGATAATCTACCCCTAAAGATTCTAAAATCATCTCTTTATCTTTATATGTTTGAATGTCGGGGGTGGGTTCATCTTTAAAATAATCGGCAGGATTTTTTTCAAAAGTAACAATAGCGCTTTTAATTCCTTTGGCTTTTGCTTGTTGAACCAAAGTTGAAATAATTTTTTTATGACCTATGTGAATTCCATCAAAATAACCTAAGGCAATAGCAAGACCTTTATTAGTGTTTATTTCGTTAAAGACTTCCATGCTATTTTACTTCCTTTTGTTTGTTTTGTTTTTTCTTTTTGGAATTTTTGGGCTGATTAAGATTTTCTTTTTGTTGTAATCTTCTAACGCTAAAGACATCATTTAAAGATTGAATACTTAAAATTACTTTTTTAAGAGTTTCAATGCTATCTAGCTCAATTCCTAAATCAATTATACCAAACTTTCTTCCTTTTAGATAGGTGTTTGAATAAATAATATTAATTCCAAGGTCGCCTGTTTCCATTAAGATATCTCTTAAAATACCTACTCTATCAAGACATTCAACCCTTAAGTGTGCAATATATTTTGCTTTTGAAACATTTTCCGCCCAAGAAATATCTATCATTCTTTCGGGTTCAATGTTTCCTAAACATTTACAATCTAGCCTATGAACACTAACACCTTTAGAGCGTGTAACCACACCCACGATTGGTTCTCCTGGGATTGGAGAGCAACATTTTGCTAAAGACCACAACAAACCCTCAAGTCCAATGATATCATTTTTCTTGCTTTTAGATTTTTTAGGCTGAATTTGGGTTTTTTCTTGGGCTAATTCTTCATTTGTTTTTGGAGTGTCATATTTCTTTAATACGTTTAAAACCTTGTGGATTGTGGTTTCACCGTATCCAAGAGCGGCAAATAAATCTGTTGGTGTTTTATAATTCATTTCAATTGCAGCTTTATCGATAATTCCACTTTTCATAAAATCATCAAAGCATGCTTTTGTTAATTCAACTTCAAGATTTGTTTTTCCAATTTGAATGTTGTCTTCTCGGTTATATTTTTTAAACCATTGTCTGATTTTTGAACTGGCATTTTTTGTTGCAACAAAATTAAGCCAATCGATTTTTGGCATGAATTGTTTTGAAGTTAAAATTTCAACAATGTCACCATTTTTTAATTTAGTATCTAATTGAGCAATTCTTCCGTTAATCAAAGCGCCAACTGTTCTATGACCAACTTCTGTATGAATTCTATATGCAAAATCAACAGGGGTTGAATCTTGTGGTAAATCAAAAACATCTCCATTTGGGGTGAAAACAAAAACCTGATCGTTAAATAAATCAAATTTAACTGATTCAACAAATTCTTTTGCGTCTTGAGTATCTTTATCAAGCTCCATAACTTTTCTCATCCAAGAGAATTGCATGTCTTTTTTGTTGTTAGCTTTAATTGAGCCTGATTCTTTATATCTCCAGTGCGCCGCAACCCCATATTCTGCCACTTCGTGCATTTTATGGGTTCTTATTTGAATTTCAACGGGTTTATTTTTTGCGCCTATAACAGAAGTGTGTAAAGAGCGATATAAATTGCCTTTTGGCATCGCAATATAATCTTTAAATCTTCCGGGGATTGGTTTGAAAAGTTGGTGAATTATTCCAAGAACCTGATAACATTCTCTTTCGTTATCAACAATGACTCTAACTGCGGTTATGTCATATAATTGGTCAAATGAAACATTTAAGCGCTTCATTTTATTATAAATTGAATAATAATGTTTTGCTCTGCCTTTAATTGTTGCTTTAATTTTATTTTTTTCAAGTTCTTTTTTGATTATTTCAATCAATGAATTAACCGTTGAATCTCTCATTGTTTTCGTTTCAGCAACAAGTTTAGCAATTTCATAATATTTTTCAGGGTTTAAATATCTTAAAGATAAATCTTCTAATTCTGCTTTTATTTTCCCCATCCCTAGGCGATTAGCCAATGGGGCGAAAATATCAAGTGTTTCTTGGGCAATTTTTTTCTGTTTAGCCGCTGCCATATATGAAAGTGTCCTCATATTATGCAATCTATCTGCTAATTTAAGAACAACAATTCTGATATCTTGCGCCATAGCGATAAACATTCTTCTAAAGTTTTCTGCTTGGCGTTCTTCTTTAGATTTAAACTGATACTTGCTTAATTTTGTAACACCTTGAACAAGGTTAACAACATCTTTACCGAACTTTTCTTCCATTTGTTGGGCGGTTGTATCTGTATCTTCTAAAACATCATGCAAAAAAGCGGCAATAATTGTATCTTTATCTAGCTTTAAATCAACTAAAATTTTTGCAACTTCAACAGGATGAATTATATATGGCTCTTGAGAAACCCTATATTGCCCATCATGAAGTTGTTTAGCCCAAAGATACGCTTCTTCAATTTGTTTAATGTCTTCTTCAGACCTTTTTTGTTTGTGAAGTTCTGTTTTAATTTCGTCGAATGTTTTTTGATATGTCATAATTCACCTGATTTTATATTAATATTATACAATTTATCTTATTTTTGATATATATTAAATGTTGTATTTTAAGTAAAAATTATGATGGAAAACTATAAAACACTCGATGAATTAATTAATGAAATAAATTCAAACCGTTCAGCTAAATTCAAAATTAAGGTTGTTCAAAATTCTAAAAATAATTCAATAGAATTTTGTGAAGAATTTATTAAAATAAAAATAAAAGAAAGAGCAATTGAAGGTAGAGCTAACAAAGCAATAATAGCCTATTTATCAGATTTATTATCTATCGCAAAAACAAAAATAAAAATTTTAAACGGAGAAAAATCATCAATAAAAACAATTTTGGTTTCGATTGATTAAATGTTAAAAAATGTAACAATTTTCAAAAAAACCCGAAAAAAAGAGCACTTTTTATTTTTACTCATCTTAATTTGTTGTGTGTGTTATAGTTTTAGTGGAAAGGCTATAAGTGGAAACTGATAATATTAAACAAAATAGCCCGATTACCTTGGAGTCTGGCATAAATTTGAATAAAACATCTAACCCAATTGATGTTTCAAAAATCATGCCTGTTAATACAAGAACCTCTGCAAACCGTTTATATGGCGGTTATACCAATAATTTTATTAAAACAAATGAAATAAATTATCTTGATTTAATTGCATCAATTAACTCTGCAATTACAAAGCAAACAGATTTTATGACATTGTTTTATGAACTACATTCTAAATTAAGCGCTAAATTCAACCTAAATTTCTTAGCGCTTGGTATTTTTAATAAAAATTCTAATTATATTAATATCAAAGTAATAGATAAAACATCTTCAACATATAATTCAAATATTCTTTTAAATGACGATGAAAACTTCGTTGTTAGAGCATTTAAAGAAAAGAAAATTTTAAGCTGCCAAAAAAGCGATTTTCTAAAATCAAACTATTTTAGTTTTTCTTATGACTTTGAAAGCCATATTGTTCCTTTAATTGCTTTTGATGAATGTGTTGGAGTTATGATTTTTTCAGATAACTCTGGTTCAAAATTTTTAGAATTTTATAAATTAATTGCTAATTATTTTGCAATTTTCTATAAAAATAAAATTTTAGCTGATTTAGTAAATCAAAACACAGATACTGATTCCTTAACAGGTCTTTCTAACCACAAAAAACTTCAAGAGGACTTGGCTTTTGAAATTACTGAATGTTTAGCAAAAAATAAACAACTTGCTTTTTGTATTTTTGATATTGCAAACATTTCTGAAATCAATTCAGAATTAGGACACGCTAAAGGCGACATTGTTATTAAAGAAGTTGCTAATAAAATCAAGAAAAATGTTAGAAATACTGATATCTTAGGTCGTTATGGCGGAGATGAAATAGCTATAATTATGAACGACACTTCTGTTGAAGAAGCAAAATATATCTGTGAATTTTTATTATATAACTTATCTTGCACAATGTTTGATGATTTAGGTCAATTGAAGTTTTCTTGCGGTATTTCAATGTTTCCTCAATCAACAAATAAACAAGAACAACTTACAATTCTAGCAGAACAAGCTTTATATATTGCTAAAAGTAAAAGAAATCAATCAGGTCAATCTGAAATTGTTTCAACAAATGACTTTAATTTCTGGGATGACGAGGCGCTTAAATGCTTTGCTCAAATTTTAACTAAAAAGCATGCTTCTGTTGGAATTAACATCGAAGATGAATTAATTAAACAATTCCATAATGAAACAATTGTTTCAAATGAACATCTGCTTGACGTTGTATCTTCCCTAGCTAACACAATTGATGCAAAAGATACATATACAAAAGGTCATTCTGCTGCTGTTTCAAGATATTCTGAAGCATTAGCTAGAGCAATTAATTTACCATCAAATGAAGTTGAAAGAATTAAACTAGGTGCCTTGCTTCATGATATCGGTAAAATCGGCATTCCTGAAGATATTTTAAGAAAACCATCTAAATTATCTGATGATGAATGGAATATAATGAAACAACACCCCTCAATCGGTGCTGACAAGGTTTTAAGCCCAAATAAATCACTCCATGACTTAATTCCAATGGTTAAATATCACCACGAACACATTGATGGCTCAGGTTATCCTTACGGTTTAAAGGGTGATGAAATCCCGCTATCTGCTAGAATTGTAGCTGTAGCAGATGCTTATCACGCACTTATTTCAGATAGACCATATAGAAAAGGTTTATCTGTTCAAAAGGCTTGTGAAATTTTGAAAATGGGTGCCGGTGTTCAATGGGATAGAGAATTGGTAAGACAATTTATTATTATTGCGCCAAGTTTAGCAACTAATATTTAAAAATTTTGCTTTTGAAAATTTTTAATTTTGCAAGGGCATATTGAATTGAAACCAATAGAACCCCTAAACCATATTTTGATGAGCGAAGGAAGTTAATCGAGCTTGCGCCATCAAAATATTTAGTCGGGCATGAAATTTCCCCTATTGTAAAATTATTAAAATAAATTAAAGCTAACATCTGATTATCAAAAATAAAATCATCACTCAAATTTGAAAAGTTGATTTTTTTAAGAACATCAGAACTAAAAGCCCGATAGCCGCTGTGGTATTCTGATAAACTTTGATTTAGGAAGAAATTTTGAAAAGCGGTTAAAAATTTGTTTGCAAAATATTTATATTTTGGCATTTTAGAATTTTTTGCCGAATTACAAAGAAATCTTGAAGCCATAACGCAATCATAGTTATCATAAGCTATCATTGAAGCTAATGACGGAATCAGTCTTGGGTCATATTGAAAATCAGGATGTAACATTATAACAATATCTGCCCCTAATTCAAGAGCTTTTTTATAGCAAGTTTTTTGATTACCCCCATAGCCAAGGTTTTTTGAGTGGATAAAAGTTTTAATATTAAGCTCTTTAGCTATTTCAACGGTTTTATCCTTAGAACAATCATCCACAAGAATAATGTCATCCACAAAATCCTTTGGAATTGCCTCAAAAGTTTCTTTTAAAGTAGCCTGCGCATTATACGCAGGCATTACTATAATTATTTTTTTATTGTTTAACAAAATTATACCTTTGGTAAATTTCTTAGTTTTAAGTGTAATTCTCTTAATTGTTCTTCTGAAGCTAAAGACGGTGCATTTGTCATTAAGTCTTTTGCTTGAGAATTTTTTGGGAATGCAATTACTTCTCTGATTGAGTTTGCTCTTAATAAAAGTGCAACAAGTCTATCTAAACCAATTGCCAAACCGCCGTGTGGAGGTGTGCCATATTTGAATGCGTCAATCATAAATTCAAATTTTTCATCGATATCTGCTTGAGTTAAGCCAAGAGCATGGAACACTTTCTTTTGAATTTCAGCGTCATGGATTCTGATTGAACCGCCACCAAGTTCATTTCCGTTATAGATAATATCATAAGCGATTGATTTAACATTTCCTTTGTCGTTTTCAAGTTTATCGATATCTTCTAAAGCAGGCATTGTGAATGGGTGGTGAACAGATTTAAACGCACCTGTTTCTAAATCTTGTTCAAATAATGGGAAATCAACAACCCATAATAAATCATGCTTAGATTTATCAATCATGTTTAATTTGTCGCCGAAGTATAGTCTAAATCTTCCAAGTACATCAAATACAATTGATGGATAATCAGCTACAAAGAAAACAATATCGCCATTTTGAGCTTGTGCTCTTGTTTGAATTTCTTTAATTTGATCTTCGTTTAAGAATTTTAAAACAGGAGATTTAACTGTGCCATCTTCCATGTAAGTAATCCAAGCAAGACCTTTAGCGCCAAAAGAAATAGCCATGTTTCTAACATCATCCATTTCTTTTCTTGAATATCCTGCAATTCCTGGGATTTTAATTGCTCTAACTGTTCCGCCGTTTTTGATAACTGCTTTAAATGCTTCAAAAGTAGATTGTTCCATAACATCTGTAACATTGAATAATTCTAAGCCAAAACGAGTATCAGGTTTATCAGAACCATATTTATCCATCGCTTCACGCCAAGTAATTCTTCTAAATGGCGCTTTAACTTCAACACCGGCTGCCTTGAAAGCATTTTCAATTAAGCCTTCTGTCATTTTAATAACATCGTCTTGATTTACAAAAGACATTTCCATATCAACTTGTGTAAATTCAGGTTGTCTATCCGCTCTTAGGTCTTCATCTCTGAAACATTTTGCAATTTGATAGTATTTTTCAAAACCTGCAACCATTAAAAGTTGTTTGAAAATTTGAGGAGATTGAGGTAGAGCATAAAATTTACCATCATGAATTCTTGATGGAACTAAGTAATCTCTAGCGCCTTCCGGAGTTGCTTTAATTAAAATAGGAGTTTCAACTTCCATAAAATCAAGGTCATTTAGATAGCTTCTAATTGCCGCAACGATTTTATGACGAAGTCTAAAATTATTCATCATTTTTTCACGTCTTAAGTCTAAATAACGATATTTCAAGCGTACATCTTCTGAAACATTGTCATCATCTAAAACAAAAGGAAGTGTTTGTGCTGCTGATAAAACAGTTACTTTAGATGGATACATTTCAATTGTGCCTGTTGCTAATTTGTCGTTAATTGTGTCATCAGGACGTTTTGTGATTTTACCTTCAACTTGAATTACATATTCAGGTTTAATTTTAGATAAAATTTTATGTACTTCAGGATTAACCGAGGGGTCTGCAACAAGTTGAAAAAGACCGGTTTTATCTCTTAATTCAACAAAGATAATTCCGCCAAGGTCACGAATTGTGCTTGCCCAGCCTGCAAGCATTGCTTCTGAGCCGATATTTGATTCATTAAGTTGTGTGCAACTTTGTTTTTTATAGGTTAATTCCATAGCTTTTCCTTTAATTAGTTGTTATATGTGTTTAAATTATAAAACAAAAATATCAAAATAGACAAATTTTCAAAAAAATTTAAAATTTTTGTTACTTTTAGGCAATTAATTTTATTTTCAAGTTTTAAAGGAGTATGAATATTAATCGCATTAACAACAATGATATTGCTTTTCAAAAGCAATTAAGAGCAAAATGTCACGTTCTTAAAAACAATAGAAAAGATTACTGTCGAATTTATGAGCTTGAAGAAACTAAGCCTGATGACGTTAAATATTTTCTAAAACTTTTAAATGATAAGTCTTGGTATCTAGGTAATGCTTTTTTAAGCTCAATGAATTGCACTATGAAATTAAAAACAGAAGGCAAGAAAAAAGATGAAAAGATTTTTGTTTTAGAAAATCTTAAAAAAGAATGTTTGGGCTATTGCCAAATTACAGATAACAGTCATGAATTTAATTTAGATTTTCTTGAAACTAAGCCAACTTATCAAGGTACAGGCAAAAAAGAATATAAATATGTAGGTGAAACTATAATTGCCTTTTTGACTTCCTTATGTAAAAGAGAAAAAAGAGAAAAGTTTGATATTTCTTGTGCTCTAGATGACGCAGTTGATTTTTATATGAAAAAATGCTTTTTTGATGGCAAAATAAGACGAGATGGCTGTGGCAAATTAAAACTTGACCAAGATAAATTTGAAACAATGATTAAATCAAATGCGCTTCATACCAAAGGCAAAATGAGATTAAAATAATTTAATGTAAATCTTTCTTAATATTTTAATTTAGCCAAAATATTTAGAGTTATAATATTTTTTACGTATATAGACAACATGTCACCGGGTCGGAATTAAAAACCTTACCGGCATAATTAAGGAGAAAAAATGACTTTAAAAAACTTTTTATTTACATCGGAATCCGTTACAGAAGGACATCCCGATAAAGTTTGCGATCAAATTTCAGATGCAATACTAGATGAATTTTTAACACAAGATTCTAAATCAAGAGTTGCTGCAGAAACTACTGTAACAACAGGCATGGCTTTAGTTTGTGGTGAAATTACTTCAAATTGCTATGTTGATATTCCAACAGTTGTTAGAAATACAATCAAATCAATCGGCTATAATGGTGAAGAAGGCGGCGGTTTTGATTATAAAACTTGTGCTGTTTTAACTTCAATCGATGAACAATCAATTGATATCGCCGGTGGTGTTAACAAAGCTCTTGAATCAAGAAATGATAACGCTGATACATCTAAAAATGAAACTCTTGACATTGGTGCAGGCGACCAAGGTATTATGTTTGGTTATGCTTGTGATGAAACACCTGAATTAATGCCACTTCCAATTGCATTAGCTCATAAATTAGCATTCAGATTAGCGCAAATCAGAAAAGAAAAACTTGTTAATTACTTAAGACCTGATGGCAAAAGCCAAGTAACGGTTGAATATGTTGACGGTAAACCAAAAAGAATTGATACAATCGTTATTTCAACTCAACATGACCCTGAAATTAACGGTGTAAGCGATAATCAAAAAATTCAAGAAATAATCAGAAAAGATATGATTGAATTAGTTATTAAACCTGTATTTGAAAAATATGATGTTAAACCTGATGAAACAACAAAATATTTAATCAATCCATCAGGAAGATTTGTAATCGGCGGACCTCAAGGGGATGCTGGTTTAACAGGAAGAAAAATCATTGTTGATACTTATGGCGGATATGCTCGTCATGGTGGCGGTGCTTTTTCAGGAAAAGATCCAACCAAAGTGGATAGATCAGCTGCTTACGCTGCTCGCTGGGTTGCAAAAAACATTGTAAAAGCCGGTTTAGCTAAAAAATGTGAAATCGAATTAGCTTATGCAATTGGTCAAGCAAAACCTGTTTCAGTTTTAGTTGATACTTTTGATACAGGTAAAATAAGTGACGAAGAACTTTCTAAATTAGTTCAAGAAAACTTCGATTTAAGACCTGCTGCTATTATTGAACAATTTGACTTAAGAAATCTTCCAAAGAAAAATGGCGGTAAATTCTATCAAAAACTTGCTGCTTATGGTCACGTTGGACGTGAAGATTTTTACATTCCTTGGGAAGATACTTCAGTTGCTTCAAAATTAACTGAAAAAGCAACAGCTAAAATGGCATAAGTTTAAATTATAAATAACTAAAAGCACTTCATAAAATGTGAAGTGCTTTTTTTAATAAGTTTTTTATAAATGAAATTATAATCCCAAGGCAACAAGCAAGTTAACAAGAATATTTCTTAATAACGATAAGCAGAAAAATGCAATTATAGGAGAAATATCAATCATTCCTATTGGTGGAATTAAATTTCTGAAAGGTGCTAAAAATATCTCGCTAAAGGCTTTCATAGATTTAAAAGGCTCATTTTGCCAATTAATAGATGGAAACCAAGAAAGCAAAATAGTTATGAATAATATTAAAAAGATTAAATTAAAAATCTGATTTAATGCGTTAGCTAAGCCCATGTTGAATTATCCCATTTTGCAGAGTTGTCACAATTGCAATCTTTGTTTGTATCAATTTTTTCAACAATTAAGAATAAAAGTTTTTGTAATTTTGAGATATTTTCAGCAAAAACTTGCATAACAGCTTCATGTGAAACAGGTTCACAATCTGCAACAAGCCCTGCGTCATAATCTGTTATTAAAGAAATGTTTAATGGGCACATATTTAGTTCTTTAACTAAATGAGCTTCAGGATATTGAGTCATATTAATAACTTCCCAGCCTTGATTAGTTAAAAATGTGCTTTCAGCTTTTGTGTTAAATCTTGGTCCTTGAATAACAACAACTGTGCCTTTTTCGTGAATTGAATAGCCTAATTCTTTTCCGCATTCAATTGCAACTTTTCTTAATTGTGGGCAATATGGTTCTGCGCCTGAAATATGTTGAATATCGCCATTATCAAAGAATGTATCTTTTCTTGAGTGAGTTTTATCAACATATTGATCGCAAAAAACAATGTCCCCTGGTTTAACATGTTTTTGAAGTGAACCTGCTGCGCAAGGTGAAATTACTCTTTTGCAGCCGATTTTTTTCATAGCCCAAACGTTAGCTCTATAATTAACTTGATGAGGGGCAATTGTGTGATTTCTGCCATGACGAGGCATAAAAGCAACTTTTTTACCTGCAATTTCGCCTAGCATAAGAGCGTCTGAAGTTTTTCCGTATGGAGTATCAATATAAACTTCTTCGATATCTTCTAAAAATTTATAAAATCCTGAACCCCCAAAAATTCCTATTTCTGCTCTTTTTTCGCTCATCAATTTAATTCCTTTTAATTTACCCTTCCGTTTGTATAGATTTGTTAATCCATTCAAGCGCTCTTGCGCCTGCTAAAATTTTACCGTCGGCACGAATACCATAACCAAAAGGTGCTTCAGAACCATTACCATCAACATCTATACAAAATACTTTATATCTGTTATCAAATCCTTTTGCGTCTGCAAAATTAGCAGCACCTGATGGATCTGAAAATACTCTTTTTTCTTCGCTACTTTCTGTAACTTTAGCTGAAAACATTGTCCCTGGGGATGCTTCATACCAAAATACGCCATCAACCGTTGTAACGCCAGCTGGTTTACTATCTTGAGTTGGTACGGTTTCACAAGCTGTATCTAATCCTGCTAAGTCGTTAGCTGTTTCTGTGGCAGTTGAGCCTGAACCTGAAACGGTTACTCTTTCAAAATATGCTGGAGTAGAGGCAGCTTTACCTTTAAAGCAATTTACTTCTTTTGTAGAGATTAAATCAGCAAAAACTCTGCAAAAATAATCAACATCAGCAACATCGCTGCCACTTGCGGTTTTACCAAAATCGCCTTCTTTGTAATATTTTTCTGAGCTAACCATTTCTCTAACTAAAGTTCCTAAATTAGCGTTGGCTTTTTTAAATTTCATAGCCGCTTCATCAGGGGTTGAATGGAAAGCAACGGGTAATAAAATTGCCGTCAAAATACCAATAACTGTAAGAACAATCATAATTTCGGCAAGGGTAAAAGCTTTTTTCATTATTAAATCCTCGGGCTAAATTAAACCCATTAATTTTAAATCTTTAGCTATAGCACTGTCGTGCATACTTGCGTATGCTAAATCTCGACTTGCCACACCGGTGTATCTGTTTTCAAAGCGAGTGTTTTCATTCATTTTACGATTATTTTGTTTTATTTTATTCGTTTTCTTTATTGAACTGTTAAAACGCTGCATTGCGGGTTGGATACGCATTTATACCTCTGAATTTTTCTGTAAAAATATAATATCATATTTTAAAAGTCATGGCAATAAATAAATAGGTTTAGATATTTGGTTATTTTTATTTTTTTGAATCAATTAAAGCAAAAGATACAGATGCGCAAATAGCTAAGTTTATTGATTCTACCTTGTTTTTCATCCTAAAAGTTAAAAGTTCATCGCTTAAATTAATTAATTTTTCGCTCATACCGCATGCTTCTTCACCAAAGGCTAAAATAAATTTTTCATTAAAATTATAATCATAAAAATTTTGATTAGAATTAACAACTGTTGAAATAAGAGGATGAGTTTTTTTAAGTTTTTTTATAAAATCAAAATCTTTTGTTCTTAAAATCGGTAATTTAAAGATATTTTGCGCACTAGAGCGGATTGTTTTTGTGTTATATAAATCAACGCAATCTCCTAAAAGAATTATGCCATCCATCCCAAAAGCAGCAGCAGAGCGAATAATCGTCCCTAAATTTCCTGCATCTTTAATTCCCTCTAAAAGAACAATTTTATTTAATTTTAAAAAATTTTCCTGATTAATTTCAGGCTCTTTTATTATTCCTGCAACCAATGAGGGGCTTTTTGTCGTTGAAATTTTTTTTAAAATATCATCTGTAACAAAAACAAGATTTTTTGTGTTTTTTTCATTAAATTTTTCAACTAAAGGGTTGTCTTTTTTAAGAAAAACATATTCAAAAGAAATTTTATCTTGAATAAAACCTTCCATAGTCTTAAAGCCATCAAAAAAGATAAGTTTTTCAAGTTTTCTTTGTTTCGGAGTTTGAAGTTTTATTGCAAACTTAACTAAATCATTTTGCAGGCTTGTTAATTCAATTGTGTTCATAAAATTCCTTTAATTTTAAAGCATTTCAAAATCTTTTTGCCATTTTTTAACAGCTTGAGCTTCATTAATATTTAAAATGCTATAGTCAATTAATTTTTCCTCAAATGGAAATTTTGATAAAGATATTTTATCATAATTTAAGTCACTATAAACACAATTTTCAATTCTTATTCCAAATTCTTCTCCATCTTTGCTTTTGCCATAAAGCCCCGGTTCAATTGAATGGGTTTGATAAGGCTGAATTATATCTTTGGATAAAAAAGATAACAAAGGCGGGTTTTGATGAACAGATGTACCTATTCCATGCCCAAGCCCATGGTTAAAATAAAATCCTTCTTTTTCAAAAGGTTTTAAAATTTTTCTTGCCATTAAATCAAGCTCTTTTGCGTTTGTTTCATTAGAAAAATAACAAGCCAAAAATGCTTTTAAAACGTTTGTATATATTTTTTTATAAATTGGTTTTGGGTTTTGTCCAAAATAAAAAACTCTTGTTATATCTGTTGCAAAACCGCCCTCATAATATCCGCCACAATCAAGCAAAATCAGGCTTTCGTTTTTTAAAATTTTATTTTTATCATAACTTGAATAATGAATTGAAGCAGAGTTTTCATCAAGCGCTAAAATTGTTTTAAAAGATAAATCCAATGCACCATTTAAGCGCATTTCATTTTCAAAAATTTCAGCAAGTTCAAATTCAGATAAGCCGACTTTTAATTTATTTTTAAAACCTAAAATAGAACAATCTGTTTTATAAAAACAATCTTTTAAGTGTTCAATAACGCTTTTTGGTTTAATTGAAGCTAAAAGGGCAAGGGAATTTTTCTTTAATTCTTTTGGTTTTTTAATTGCTAAAAAGTTTTTTAAGTTAATATCTTCTACATTAAGAAAAATTTCACCCTCTTTTGAAGAAATAAAATTAATAAAATTATCTAATCTATCAACCTTAAAAGACTCATTTTTAAGATTTTTTTCAGAAATTAAATCGCAAAATAAAACATAAATTGAATTTTTTAAATCTAAATATAAAATAGATTGAAAATTAGAGCTGTTTTTAGCTTGAAAACATCTTAAATTAGTTAAATATGAAATTTCATCTAAGTTAAAAACAACTGTTTTTTCAATGTTTGGATTTAATTTTTTAAATTTTTCAATTTTAAAATCAAAACTCTGTTTATCAATTTTTTCGTCAATTTGAAAAATTGTTGCCTTTTCATCTAAATCTTTATTTTTTAAGAAATTATCAGGTAATTGATACGTTCTTAAATCAAAAATCTTGTCTAACTTTAAATATTCATTTAGATAAATATCATTTGAAACATAAAGCACTTTGCCTTTTTGAAACCTTTTTTCAAATGCTTCAAAAAAACTTTCCCCTAAATCCATTTTATAAAGCTCAATTTCAGGATAAATTTGTTTTTGGGCTAAAATATGATATCTTGTATCAACAAAAAGGGTGATTTTACCTGTTTTATCTATAATAGCTTCTCCTGCAGTCCCTAAAAAGCCTGTTAAAAGGGCAAGTGGAGAAGATGAATAATGTGTTTTAAAATATGAATCTTTAGATTTTAAAAGAAGAAATTCCCCATTTTTTAATAAATCAGTATAAAATTTAATTTGTTCTTTTATCTTTTTTGTCATAATTTATCCTGCAAAATTTAATATATTATATTAACTAAAATTTCTTTTTGATTACCCATTTTAAAATCAAAATCAATGGCTAAAATCCTTTGATTGTTTAATAAAATAGGATTACCCCTTAAAAAACTAATTGAAGCACTGCTTTTTAAATAGTTTGCTTTTAAAATGGCGGCTGCGTTTGCTTCTTTTGAAACACTGTCATAGCTATAGTTTCTGTTAATTGGAAAAAGATTATCTAAAAAATTAATTAAATCAGAAACAAAATTTCTATCTGAATTAGCTAAAATAACGCTCATTGTTTCATAAGGCGAAATGACTTCAACAAAAGCATTTTCAAGATTTTTTTCTTTAACAATAGAAATAACTTTATCTGTTACATCGATTGTATTTGAAAAGCCCTCTGTTGTAATATTAAATTTTTCAATAATAACTGCCACTTAAAAACCTTTTAAATCATAGTAAAAATTCTAAAAAGAGGAATTAAACTTAAAGCCATAACCGCAAAAAGTTTAATTAAAACGCTAATTGTCGGTATAATTAAATTTTTTAATAAAGATAAAATATTTTCGCAACTTTCAATTTTAAAATCATCTAAATCTAAATTAAAATGTTTAAGACGATTTTTTGCCCCTTCAAAAATTGAATAGATGTTTGAAATAATAAACATAAGCCCAATAGAACTTAATAAATTACCCATAACAAAGCCTGCTAGAGCCTCTGTTTTAAAGCAAAACACAATTAAAAATAAAACACAAATAATCGGAATAATTATTTTCAAAATATAACTAGAAGATTTTTTAGTGCATAATTTTAAACTTAAAATATAGTTTGGTTTAATTTCATTTGATAAAATTTTTGGATTAAATTCAAACTGTTTTTTAATTTCAAAAAGAAAATTTGAAGTTAATTTTGAAACAATCCCACAACAATAACCTAAAAATAAAAATGGAAAAGCCACCCCAATTAAAATCGAAGTCATTACATAAGGATTTAATAAATCTACTTCTTCAAGCTCAATTACATTACAATATGCTATCATAATCGTAATTATTGCAACAATAACACTTGAAACAACGTAAGTTTGTCCTTTTAAAAGGAGAGATGAAATTTTTTCTTTTAAAATTAAAGGTTTTTCATCTTGATTAGCTCTAATTAAATTTGAAATATTTTTATTTAAAATTGAATAAATGTTTAATGGCATAAAAATTAAAAATAAAGAGCTAAAACCTATTCCAAATAATAACATTCCCCAAACACCAAGCATAGGCGCTTCTATTCCATCTATTAAAACAAAAGAAAAAGTTAAACCAAGCGCAATATTTAAAACTGGCGCTAAAACAGATTTAAAACTTTCTTTAATTCCTTGTAAAATGAAATTTAAGTTATTAATGTTAAGAGAATTAATAATTACTTTAGAAGATTTTGCTTTGCGTGAGGTTAAATTTGAATTAATAAATAATCCTAAAAATCCGCAAATTAAGCCAATTATAACAGGATAGCAAACTTCAATTGAATCTAAAAACCAAATTCTAACAACAACATAGCTTGCTAAAATTAATAATCCTGTTGCTAAAAGGCTAAGAAAATAAAGCCTTTTAGATGGATTTTTTAAATCTTTAACTTTTTTAGGTAACAAACTTAAAAAGATTGAAACAAAAACCATATTAGAATATAAGATAATCGGCAAAAATGCGCCCATTAAATTTAAAGTTAAAGCCCCAAGGCTTATTGAGCAAATTAAAATTATGCTAAAAATTTCAAAAAACCACAATGAAAAAATAACAGGTTCAAAGAAATTTTTAATAATCTGATTAGAAAAAACAATCGGATTTCTTTTATCTTCAAAAGTAATAACATCAAATGTCTTTGAAAAAGCAACGTTTGTATTTTTTAAAGATGTTTTTATAAAAGAATAATTCAAGGTGAAAAATGCGCTAATTAAGCTGAAACCAAGTAAATAGCCATATAAAGCCTCGTAATCTTTAAAAATATGATATAAAACAACAATTGTTCCAAAGCAAAGACCAATTGTTAAAAAGGCAATTCCTTTTGAAAGCATAAAAGAGATTTTTCTTGAATTTTTAATGTATTCTTGATTTTTGCTTAAATTTTTTGAATAGATTTTAGATAATAAAAAAACGATTGAAATAATTAAAAAATAGCCTAAAATAAGTGCAACTAAGCTACAGATAATAAAAGGCAATTGAACTATTTTAAAAAGAAAACAACAAATTAATAAATAAAATGGAATTAAAATTTTAGATTGATTTTTAATGAATGAAAAACCGCCCTTTAAAAACATTTTTTCATATTTTGCAATAATTTCATTTCTGTCTTTTGAATATGAAACTTCTAAAACCTTACTTGCAAAAAGTAAAATTGAAACCGCTGAAGCAAAAAGCCCAAGCCATTTTGATTTTGTTGAAGTTATGTCTATAAAATAAACACCATAGCCCAAATAAAGCGCTACAAAAACAAAAATCCAAAAAAGCGCATACCAAAAATATAGTTTTTTATTTTTTCTATCCATCTAATTTACCAAAATATTAGCTGTTTAAATTATAGCCAAAAAACTACAATAATAGTTATTTTTTCATTCTGCGCTTAACAAAAGTTAATTTTTTCTCATCAGACAACATAGTGATTGTTGAATTGACAACTTCCATTAATTCTTTAGAATTTTCAGATTTTCTTAAGGCAACTGCGTAATATTCATTAGAATAGGCTCTGTTTATCAGTTTAAATTTTTTAGAACTATTTATCCCTTCTAAAATGCAATCATCCCCAAAAACGGCGTCCACTGCCCTTGTTTGAAGAAGTTTATATGCTTCAGGATATGTTTTAGCCCCAACAATTCTTGCATTAGGTGCAATTAAATGAAGAATTTTATCTCCGGTTGCGCCTAGAATAATGGCGATTTTGCCATTGGAGTTGAAATATTGAAGATTAGTGATTTTAGAACCTTGTCTTACAAGTAGTTTTTGATTAGCCACAAAATAAGGGAGTGAAAAGTCTAAAACAAGTTTTCTTTTTTCATTTACACTCATTGTTGCAACTAAAATATCAACTTCTTTAGAATTTAATTTTAAAATGCGATTTTGAGGGTTCACAATTACATATTTAATGTTATCAGGGCTTGAATTTTTAAAAATTGAGTTTGCAATTTCTTTAGCAAGTTTAATATCAATCCCGACTAATTTTTTATTTTTATAGTAACCAAAAGGCGGAGAATCGTTTTTTACTCCGACAATTAAATATCCTCTTTCTTTAATTATGCTTAAATCGTCTTGTGGGGCGGTGTTTTTATTACAACCCGAAACCAGAAAACAAAATAGAAAAATTGTTACTAAAAAAAATATATACTTTTTCATAAAAATATATTATCATAAAACAATGAAAGAAACTTTAATTAATTTAATTTTTTGCACAATTGGTGCTTTTCTAGCGGCTTTTGCCCTAGAATGTTTTTTAATTCCTAATCAAATGATAGATGGCGGAATAGTCGGTGTATCTATTATGGCAAGTTATGTCACAAAGGTCAATCTTGGTGTATTTCTTGTCTTTTTAAACATTCCATTCTTCTTTTTGGCTTTAAATGAATTTGGAAAAAGATTTGTTTTTCTTGCTCTTTATAGCGTCGGAATTTTGGCATTTTTTGTTAATTTAATTTCAAGTAATTTTCATATAATCACTAATGACTTACTTTTAGCTGCTATGTTTGGCGGCGGAATTTTAGGGGTAGGGGTTGGTATTGTCCTTAAAAATAGTGCTTGTATGGATGGTACAGAAATTTTAGCGATGAAAGTTTCTAAAAAATATCCTTTTTCAGTCGGCGAAATAATTATGGTTATTAATGTTTTTGTATTTTTAACCGCAGGATTTTTATATGGCTGGGAGCAAGCGATGTATTCAACTTTGACATATATTGTTGCTTATAGAGCTATTGATATGATTGTTCAAGGTTTAAGCGAAGAAAAATCAATTAGGATTATTTCAGATAAAGGTTTTGAAATTGGTCAAGGAATTATTGAAAAATTTGATAAAACTGTAACATACATTGAAGCTCAAGGTGGATATTCTAAAACCGCTAAAACAATGGTATATTGTATTGTTCCTAGAATTGAGCTTTATAAACTTAAAGAATTAATAACTTCAATTGATAAAGATGCTTTTTTATCTATTGAAAATGTCCATGAAGTGTATGGAAAACGTTATAAAAAATAACACAGTGGAACTATATAATTGAAGAAATCCACTGTGTCAAATCCAGTTTTAAGCGCACTTTTCCTCTAAGGTGCGCTTTTTGATATTTAAAATTATCCTCTTTTAACAATTGTTGTTAAAGGCTCTCCATAGCTATCAAAGTGACCTGATGTTTCTTCAATTGTGTAAGAAATTGTTTCATCTTTTGCTTTTAAATCGTTAGCTAATTTAATAGCGTCGTTGATATTAGCAAATTCACCCATTAAATCTGGGTTATAAGCACCTTTTTTCTTTACAAATACGTTATACATTGTTCCTCCAAAATTAAATGATAACCTTTTTATTATACAACAACTACAAAAGCAATTGCCTTTTCTTTTTCATGAGAAATTGAAAGCAAGATTTTATATTTTTTCAATTCTTCGATATCTATTGAAACACAAACAGAACCGTTTGGATTTTTTATTATTTCAATTTTTTTATAAGATATTGTTTTATCGTATAAATTAGACATAGCCTTAACAACCGCTTCTTTTGCGCAAAATCTTGCAGCTAAGTGTTGTGCAAAATTTTTAGATTTAAAGCAATAGTTAAGTTCATCTTTAGTATAAATTTTATCTAAAAATGCTTTATTTTCTTCTAAGGTTTTATCCTTAAAACGTGATATATCTTCAATATCTACACCAATTGATAACATAAAAAAATAATAACACTAAAATAATAAAACAAAAAGCCTCAATTAATGAGGCTTAAATTTGATTTTGATTCTCGTGTAAAGGTTAGTGTGTAGTGTTAGTGTGTGTTTTGTGAAAACTTTTGTGTTACATATATATAAAGTATATTTACTTTGAATAATTGCTCTATATTTTATATATTGTTACATTTCTTAATATTTTCACATAAAACACAACTTAAACTTCACCTAATCCTAAAACAAAGTCGATATCTTTATCGCCTCTGCCTGAAAGGTTAATTAAGATATTTTTATTTTGATAATTTGGCGCTATTTTAATAGCATAAGCAATAGCATGAGAGCTTTCAAGGGCTGGAACAATACCTTCAGTTCTAGATAATTCATAAAAAGCGTTAATTGCTTCTTTGTCATTTACTGTTTTATATTGCACTCTACCTATCTTATTTAAGTAACAATGTTTTGGACCAACCCCAGGGTAATCTAATCCACTTGCAATTGAATAAGCGTCAAGTGGATTACCATTTTCATCTTGTAATAAAAGACATTTAAAGCCGTGGATAATTCCATCTTTACCATAAGTTATACTAGCGGCATTTTCGCCGATTTTTTCACCTTTTCCTAAGGGTTCTACCCCAAAAAGTTCAACTTCGGTGTCATTTAAAAAGCCGCTAAAAAGTCCTATGGCATTAGAGCCACCACCAACACAAGCTATAGCGCAATCAGGGAGTGTGTTATTAATTTCTTTAAATTGAGCGTGCGCTTCTTTGCCTATTACAGATTGGAAATATTCAACAATCATTGGAAATGGATGTGGGCCTACAACAGAACCAATCGCATAAAATGCTGTTTCATATTCTTTTGAATAAGCGCAAAACGCTTCATCAACCGCTTCTTTGAGGGTTTTTGTGCCACTTGTAACGCTAATAATATTAGCGCCTAAAATTTTCATTTTATCAACGTTTGGTTTTTCTTTTTGAATATCTACTTCGCCCATATAAATATCACATTCAAGCCCCATTAAAGCCGCTGCTGTGGCTGTTGCAACGCCATGAGAGCCGGCACCTGTTTCAGCAATTAGTTTTTTCTTTCCCATTTTTTTAGCTAAAAGTGCCTCGCCAAGGGAATTATTAATTTTATGAGCGCCTGTGTGGTTTAAATCTTCTCTTTTAAAATAAAAATTAGCCCCATATTTTTTAGATAAATTTTTAGCAAAATAAATCGGGCTTGGTCTGCCGACATAATTTTTAAGTAAATCATCAAGTTCAGCTAAAAATTCTTCATCTTTAATTGCTTCAAGAAAAGATGTTTCAATGTTTTTTAATTCTTTGTGGAATGCTTCAGGAAGATAATTTCCGCCAAAATCGCCAAAAAATCCGTTTTCATCAGGTCTGATATTATAATTTGTCATTAAGTTGTTCATTTTTAAATTCCTTATCTAAATATTTTGTAATAATCGCATTTTTATCTTTTAAGATTTTTGACCCACGAGTAACTTTGCATAAACTAACATTAAGCTCTTGCGCTATTTCTCGTTGAGTATAACCTTCTTTTAACATTGTTAAAATGCGCCATCGTTTAGATAAGGTTTCAACTTCAGACTTAGTTAAAATTTCAAGCAAGAAATTTTCTAGGTCGTTTTTTGATTTTATTTTTGATAATATTTCTGAAATCTGATTTAACATTTTCTTTTGTTTCTATTTATAGAAACAGTATAGCATTATAAATTTATATGTCAAGAGAACATAATTTAATTTTATGTTCTCTTAAAAAAATATTTAAAACCCTTGAAAATCTTTAGAATACTTCGCTTGAAAGATATCTCATGCCGCTATCTGGTAAAATTGCAACAATTACCTTATCTTTATTTTCTTCAAGTTTTGATAGCTTAATTGCCCCACAAATAGCAGCACCAGATGAAATTCCTGCAAAAATCGCTTCTTTTGAGGCTAAATTTCTGCAATATTCAATTGCTTCTTCATTTGTTATTGTTAAAACTTCATCAACAACACTATTGTCAAAGTTTTTTGGGATAAAATTAGCGCCAATACCTTGAATTTTATGAGGTCCAGCGACATTTTTTGTAATCATTGGTGATGAAAAAGGTTCAATTCCATAAGCCTTTATACTTGGTTTTAATTCTTTTAATTTTTTAGCTATGCCTGAAATTGTGCCCCCTGTACCAATTCCAGCTATCACAATATCAACCTTGCCATCTGTATCATTAAAAATTTCAAGCGCAGTTGTTTCATAGTGCATTTTTGGATTGTTTGGATTATCAAATTGTTGAGGAATGAAAGAATTTTTAATTTCATTATGAAGTTTTTGAGCCTCTTTAACAGAGCCATCCATGCCGTCTTTAGCAGGCGTTAAGACGAGTTTTGCGCCATAAGCCTTTAGAATATCCCTTCTTTCTTTACTCATTGATTCAGGCATGGTTAAAATTAATTCATAATTCATTAACTTACAAACTAATGCAAGCCCGATACCTGTGTTTCCGCTTGTGGGTTCAATAATCGTTGTTTCATTAGGTGAAATTAAGCCCTCATCTTGTGCTTTTTTAATCATATTATAAGCAACTCTGTCTTTAATAGAACCTGTTGGATTAAAATATTCAACTTTAGCTAAAACCTCAGCCAAGCCATCATTAAGAGAATTAATCTTAACTAAGGGAGTATTTCCGATTAATTCAAGAAGATTGTTGTATATTTTCATAAAATCACCTTTAAAAAATTAAAACATACCTTTTTTTGCAAAGAAAAATGCCGCTAAAATTGCCGCTATAATTGAAATCATAGAAACAATTAAGAAACCATGGGGGTTTTGAGCAAAAGGAACAGAAACATTCATTCCCCAAAAACTTGAAAACATTGTTGGAATAGCAAAAATAATTGCTATAGAAGTTAAAAATTTCATAACAATGTTTAAATTGTTTGAAATAATTGAAGCAAAAGCGTCCATCATATTTTCTAAAATGTTTCTGTGCATTTCAACCATTTCAAGCGCCTGTTTGTTTTCAATTATAACGTCTTCTAGTAAATCAATATCATCTTCATTAAATTTTAAAAGAGAATTTTGTTTGCTAGATTGAGTTAAACGCAAGATTTTTTGAAGTACGATGTAATTATCTTTTAGGGCGGTTGTAAAATATACAAGCGATTTTTGGACTTCAAAAAGTTGGAAAAGCGCTTTATTTTTCATTGTTTTTCTTAATTCTTCTTCAATTTGTTCAGATTGTTTATAGATATAATTCAAATATCTTAAATAATATTTTGTTGAACGAAAAAGAATATCTAAAAGGAATTTTGTTTTATCTTGTGTGTTAAATGAACCAGCGGTATCTTTATTAAAAGAGCTTATAACTTTATTTTTCTTTGAAGATACTGTTATAAAGCCTGTTCTTGTAAAGATAATACCTAAAGGCAAAGTGTCATAAGCGCCCTCATCTTCCATTATAGGGATATTTGTGATGATTAAAACACTATCTTCTTCAATTTCAATACGAGAACGCTCATCGACGTCAAGAGAATTTCTTAAAAAACTTTCATCTAAATTTAAAACTAATGAAACTTTTTGAATTTCATCATAAGCAGGTGCAATTAAGTTAAACCAAGAGCCACTTTGCGCCTCATTAATTCCTAGTTCAACAAGCTTATTTCCTTCTGTTTTTAAAATTTCTATCATAACGCCAAAACCGTTTAACTTCTTCTTCTATTAAACTACATATATTTAAGAATGTAAACAAAAGAAAAAAGCCTCTTAACAAAGAGGCTCATTTAATAACACACACAAAACCTTTATATCTTTTTTCTATGCAACTGATGGACGTGGTTCTTTTGCAAGTTTCTGCATAAGAACATTTTTCTTCGCCATTTGAGCTGCAACAACTTTTCTTGCTGCTTCCGCAATTCTTTCTTTTTTAGATTTAACTGATTTCATCTTAGTATATTGAATGTTCATTGAAATTGCTTTTGTGCAGATATCTTTCAATGCCTGATGAATTCGATATGCCTCAAGATGAGCATTTGCATAATCGTTCATTGTTGTTAACATTTTATTTGGGTCAATCATTGAATTTTGAACAATTGCATTATCCACTTTCATAGATTGGTATTTTTTAACTAATGCTTTATCTAATGTATCTTTTGCGCCAACTGCCATAATGTAATGCTCCTCAATTATCTCTCGTACATTAATAAAGTATTTTTTGATTAAAAAATTGCCATTTTTAAATAATTTTCGTTACAAAACTTAATACTAGCCAAAAACTTTAGT
Organism: uncultured Candidatus Melainabacteria bacterium; assembly: GCA_934700385.1. Taxonomy (GTDB): domain Bacteria; phylum Cyanobacteriota; class Vampirovibrionia; order Gastranaerophilales; family Gastranaerophilaceae; genus RUG14156. The sequence continues at coordinate 20,874 of CAKUXO010000005.1, read as the reverse complement.
AAAATAGTTGTATATACTTAAAAAACATTTTAGAATAGAATAAAATAAACAAGGTAAAGGAGTCACTTTGGAAGAAAAGAAAGTTGTTTCGTTTGAAAAGAAACATTCAAAAATAGGCGAAACCAAACAAGAAATTGAATATTGCAGCTTTTGCAAGCGCCCTAACACCCAAGTACCTAAAATGGTTAAAGGCCCTGGGGTTAATATTTGTTCTGAATGTACTCTTATTGCCGTACAATATTTAATTTTGCAAGATGGACTTATGAGCGCCGAGGCTCAAAGAATTCTTGATATGTTATGGGGAAGTTCTAAAAAATAATGAGTAATGTTTCCTTAAAATTGCGCCAAAGAGCAGAAGTAATGGCGATATTAAAAAAATATAGAGATAATGTTTCGCCAAAAGGTTCACAGTTAAAAGAAGATGTTGACAACCTTAAAAAAATAGGCAACGATTCTCTTGTTGCAAAAATTTTATTTGAAGAAATAACAGATTCAAAAAATGTTTATTCTAATGTTTGCGCTGTTTTTCTTTTAGAAGCAATAGAAGATGATGTTTTTGAAAAAACAGCTTTTACATTCTTACAAAATAGTGAAATAGATGATAATCGCAAGTTTTTCATAATTTCTCTTTTAAAACAAAAAGGAATTAACTTTGATTATCATGATGTTAGAAAATACATCAATTCCCCTGAAACAATTGCTCAATCAGGAGTTAAAGATTTTTTAGTTGATGCAGTTAAAAATCCCGAAGTACAAATAGATTTACTGGATTTTTATATTAACATTTCAAAAGAAGATAGAGTTTATTTTTTAAATAATTTAACCTCTGAATTTCAAGGTGATGACCTTGCTAATGCGTTTTCATTGTTAATTCAAATTGTGCAAGATAAAGATGAACAAAAAATGATAGCGGAAGCGCTTTTAGAAACAAATTCACCTTACGCTCTTGAGGGGTTAGAATTCCTTAAAAAAGAAAAACTTTTTGCTCAATATGCTTCTAAAATTGACCACGCTATTAAAAAAATCAGCTTTGCAAACCCTAATTTTAAAAACATAGGAATAATTGAAGATTCAACAAAAGATAAAGCCTATATTAGCTTTATTGATGGCAATTCTGATTTTTCTTTAGCTTTTTCAAGAAAAAAAGAAAACGGACAAATTACAACCGTTCTTTTAACTATGAATTTAATGAAAGGGATTACTTCTTGTGTTGGTTTTGGTGCAATTGCGCAAGAAAACTTTAACTCTATCATAGAACGTGTTTTCGCCGATTCTATGCCTGTTAACATTGAACCTGAAGGCTTAAAACTTCTTTGTGATTATTATCTTGAAAAAAATTATAAAACATCAACAGAACTACCTTATGAATACATTGTTTGGAAAAAACTTCTAAATGATATCGATTCAAATAATCTTGATGTTTCAGAATATTTAAACAAAAATCTTGAAAAATTAAACTTAACAGACGCTAAAATTCATAAATTTATCAATTCAAAATTTCTTGAAACTTGGTATTATTCATATCATCAAAATGAAAAAGTGGATGAAATTATCTATAAAATTGAAGAAAAACACATTTCTTCAATTGATGAAATTAATAAACTCGTTTCTGAAACAGTTGATAAATATTTTATTTCAAATGAAGATTTTATGGCAGAATTTCGCTCAAGATTATTAATTCTTGCTTTTGTTGCAAAATTAGCTAAATTAAACGCAAGTTCAGCCTGCGCTTATTCATTATGTTTTGAAAATCCTTATTTAAAAACAATAGTTACATCAATTATTGATAAAAGTATTTATTACTATTTAAGCACTCATCTTTTAGAAAAAGAAAACAATATCTTTAGGCAAAACGAAAAAACAGTTTTATCTAAAGAAGAATTAAAAGCCTTAATGGATGAACTAGAGGCAAAATGGGTATAAATAAAAGAATAGTAGCGCTTGATATCGGTACTAAAAGAATTGGTGTTGCTGTAAGTGACGCTCTTTGGCTTGGGGCGACACCTTTAAAATTAATCTTAAGAAAAGAAGATTCAAAAGCCAGAGAAGAAATTATTCAAATATGTAATAGCTATCAAACTAATTTAATTTTAATCGGAGTGCCGTATAATATGGATGGCACTTTAGGTTTTCAAGCGAAAAACTGCCTTAATTTCATAAAACCGCTTGAAAAAGATTTTGAAATTTTATATCAAGATGAAAGACTTAGTTCTGAAGCTGCTGAAAATATCCTTAAAAACAAAGGAAAAAAATACACAAAAAATAAAGGCTTGGTAGATACAACCGCTGCTGCTATTATCTTACAAGATTATTTAGATAGTAAAAAATAAAGGAAAACAAAATGCAAAGTGAAAACGCACCTCAAATTATTAAAACAATTGGTGAACAAGGTGAAGAAATTTTTATGAAACTTCAAGAAATCGTTACAGTTAACGATAAAGACTACGCTCTTTTAACTGTTGTTGAAGAAGATACAATTCCAACAAACGATGACAATGAAGAAGATGAAATTGTTGTTATGAGAATGAATAAATCCGATGACGAAGTTACTTTTGAAGTAATTGAAGATGACGACGAATTTAACATGGTTGCAAGCGCTATCACCGACGGCGACGAATTAGAAGAAGAATAATTATTTATTAAATAAAAAGCATTAAAAAAGCCCCCATAAGGGGGCTTTTAAACTATTTTTGGATATCTTTCATAGATAAACCAATTCTGTGTTCTTGAGGAGTGAATTTTTTAATTAATACTTCAACTTCATCTCCTAAGTTAAACATAGAGTTGATATTAACTTGACCATCAGCAATTTCAGAAGATGGTAATAATGCTTCAACTCCTGGGTAGATGTTAATGAAAGCACCAAAAGAAGTGATTTTATTGATGGTTCCTTTAATTACATCGCCTTCTTTAAATTTATCAACGATTTCTTCCCAAGGATTAACGCCCATTCTTTTTAAAGATAGAGAAATACGTTTTAAATCTTCATCAATTTTAATGATTTTAACTTGAATTTTTTGACCTAATTGAATAACGTCAGATGGGTGTTTAATTCTTTCCCAAGAAATTTCAGAAATTGGAAGAAGTCCATCAATTCCTTCGATATCAACGAATGCGCCGAAATCAGCAATTCTAACAACTTCACCTTCAACAACTTGGTCAACTGCTAATCTTGAAATAATTTCATCAGCAACCATTTCTCTTTGTTGAGTGTAAACTTGTCTTTGAGATAAGATAAGTTTGTTTCTTTTTGGATCTGCTTCAAGAATTTTAACTTCAATTTCTTGTCCAACTTGCATTTCAGATGGAGCACCTGTTCTTAATTGGCTAGATGGGATGAAACCTCTTAAGCCTTCAGTTTCAGCAATTAAGCCACCTTTAACTGAAGATAAAACTTTAGCCATAACGTTTTCATTGTTTGCTTTAATATCAGCAAGTTTTTGCCATGCTTGAGCGCAAGAAACTTTTTTCAATGAAAGGATAGCAACTTCGTCATCTTCTTCATCTTTAATGATATAAAATTCTTTTTCATCCCATAATTTGATAATGTCATCAACATTTTTATCAGGGAAGTTAGAAATTTCTCTGTTTGGAAGAAAAGCTTCTGTTTTAGCACCGATATCAACTAAATATCCGTCTTTTTCTTTTTTTACAACAACGCCTTTAACAACGTCTGCAACATTGATTTTGTAAGTGTAAGAATTTAATAACAATTGTTCAAATTCTTGATTTGACATAGTTTCTGTCATGTTTTTGTTTGTCCTTTCTAATTTATATTTTCTAATTTATTGATTACTTTTTGAATTATGTTATCAGGAGTTGAAGCCCCTGCTGTAACTCCAATATTTTGAGCTTTTTTGATTAGTTCAATGAAATGCTCTAATTCATCTTGATGTTCAATATGAATTGTTTTTGTAATTTGTTCTAATAAAGTTGCTAAATGTGTTGTATTAGCACTTTTTTTAGAACCCACAACTACCATCAAATCTGATTCTTTGGCAAGTTTTTTTGCTTCATCTTGTCTTAGGGATGTTGAGGGGCAGATTGTGTTTTGAACGGTTAAAATTTTACAAATTGAAGTTAAATAATTAATAACTTCAAAAAGATATTCTTTTGTTTGGGTTGTTTGAAGCACAACTCCAACTTTAAGGGATGATTTAATTTTATTTTCAATGTTCTTAAGAGCTTCAAGATTTTTTGCAACAAAAACATTTTCTTTATTTGGGGCATATTTTTTAGCGTTAGCGCAAATTGCTTTTACTTCTGGGTGCTCATCTTTCCCTAAAATAATAACAAAATAGCCATTTTTAGCTAATTCAATTGCTTTTGATTGAACTTTCTTAACGTCAAAACAGGTTAAATCAACAATTTCAAAACCTTTTTTTGAAACTTCATCAAAAACATCGTCTGATTCGCCGTGACTTCTTATAATACAAATCCCCTCACCTTTTTGAGGTAAGGAATTTAAAGTTTCAATTCCAAGTTCTTTAAGTTCTGAAATGACATGAGAATTGTGGATTAATTCACCTAAAACAGAAACTTTTTTTTCTGGATTATCGGTTCTTATTTTTTTGGTTGTATCAACCGCTCTTTTAACACCATAGCAAAAACCGGCATTTTTGGCGAGTTTGATTGTTTTCTTAATGGTTTTTTACCATCCTTTTCATAAAAGTCAATACTTGTTAAATATTGCTAAATATATTTAAACATAAACATTTTTTTAGTACAATAAAAATATATTAAAGGAGTTTTTTAGATGGAATTTCTTGAAAGAGGAACAAAAAACGATATTTTATATTGGGCAAAAAGGCTTTATCAAAAGGGAATGAGCCCATCAACCAGCGGTAATATTTCACTTAAAGCTGATGATAATAAAATTTTAATAACCGCAAGCGGAACATGCCTTAATGACATGGATGATAATGACATTATTTTAATTGATTATGATGGAAATACAATTGAGGGCGCTAAAAAACCTTCAAGTGAAAAAATAATGCACTCTGAAATTTATACTCAAAGAGATGACATAAATGCTATTATCCACTGTCATTGTCCTGTTTTAACGGCTTTTGCGGTGGCTGGACTACCTATGAAAAAAGCAATTCTGCCTGATTTTGCTTTGTTATTTGAAGAAGTTCCAATTGTTCCTTATTTTTGTCCCTCAACAATTGAACTAGCCCAAGCTGTTGCTCAAGAATTTAAAAATAATAAAAACGCAGTTTTAATGAAAAACCATGGGATTATTCTAGGTTCAGATTCCTTACAAAATGCTTTTTATGCCCTAGAAAGCCTTAGAGCATACGCAGAAACATATTTTGGCGCTGAAGTTTTAGGGGGCGCTAAGGCAATTGGTAAAAAATCAATCGAAAAAATAAAATCGTTATATAAAAAATAAATGGGAGATAACTATGACAACACAAATTCTTCAAGCTAGAGAAGGCGTTATAACAGATGAAATGTATCAAGTTGCAAGAAAAGAAAAACTTGATGTTGAGTTTATTCGCCAAGGTGTGGCAGATGGCACCATTGTTATTTTAAAAAATAATCAAAGAAAAAACTCAATTCCTGTGGCGGTTGGTCAAGGTTTAACAGTTAAAATTAATGCTAATATCGGGACTTCTAATGAAAAATCTTCACTTGATGAAGAACTTGATAAAGTTAGAGTTATAGAACAAGCTGGCGCCGATGTTTTAATGGATTTATCAACAGGTAATTATGTTGATGAAACAAGAAGGGCAATTATTAACGCAACAAAACTTCCAATAGGTACAGTACCAATGTATCAAGCAGGTAAAGAAGCGCTTGATGATTTTAAAGATATCTCTAAACTTTCAAAAGAAAAACTTTTTTCAGATATTGAAAAACAATGTAGGGATGGGGTTGATTTTATAACAGTTCATTGTGGCGTTACAAAATTTGTTGTTGATCAATTACAAAAACAAAAAAGATTGACAGGTATTGTTTCAAGAGGCGGTTCTATGCTTGCTTGTTGGATTAAAAAAACAGGCAAAGAAAATCCATTATATGAATATTATGATGAACTTTTAGAAATTGCTAAAAAATATGATGTAACCCTATCATTAGGTGATGGACTTCGCCCAGGATGTACAGCAGACGCTGGTGATAGAGCGCAAGTTGCAGAAACAATTGTTTTAGGTGAATTAGTTCAAAGAGCAAGAGAAAAAGGCGTTCAAGCTATGGTAGAAGGCCCTGGGCACGTTGCTCTTAATAAAATTCCATCAATGATTCAAACAATTAAAGAATTAACTTCTTATGCGCCTTTATATGTCCTAGGGCCTCTTGCTTGCGATTGCGCCCCTGGGTATGATCATATAACATCAGCTATCGGCGGAACTCTTGCAGCTTATCATGGCGCCGATTTCTTGTGCTATGTAACTCCTGCTGAACACATTGGCTTACCTAATTCTGCTCAAGTTAGAGAAGGAATTATCACCGCTAAAATTGCCGCTCATTGCGCTGATTTAGCTCGTGGAAATAAAGAAGCAATTAAAAGAAACTATGAAATGTCAAAAGCAAGAGTTGACCTAGATTGGAAAGGTCAAATTGAACATTGTCTTGATAAAACTGCTTTTGATGGCGTTGACGTTGCAAAAGAAGGCAAACCTTGCACAATGTGTGGCTCATATTGCTCAATGAAATTATTTAAAAAACATTTTGAAGAATAATTTTTTATAGAACTTAAAACCCTTTAAAAAACGAGATGTTAAGTCATCTCGTTTTTTAAATATAAAATTAATTGACGCACTTGGTGTGTTTGTAATATAATTTTAATATGCAACCGATAATTTCATCAGAAAACGTTGAACAATTATTGCAAGAAGTTCTCCAAGATATTCAAGGCTGGAGAAAAAGCATGATACATTATATTAAAGACGAAAATCCGGAACTTAATACTGCCATCATTGAAATGTCCCAACAAACGGATTTAGACCCAAAAGCCCTTGCAACAGGTGCGTATCTTGCTTATAAATTAATTGAAAACGAACAAAAAGATTTTAATTTATCTTTTGATGACGATGAAGAATAATAATAGACAATATCGAAAGTATGGAAATATGGGTCAGTTAAGTGAAAACGATATCGAACAGGCGAAAAAGCTTGTAAATATGTCAAAAATATCTCAAATTCTTGAAAACATAAGAGAAGTAATTGCAAAAGACAGAATGCAAAAACAACCTTTAATTTTAAGAATTAACGAGGCTTTTATTTTTAATATTGCAAGAAAAGCAATTCAAGAAAAAAATTCAACTTTTCTTATGTCAATAGCTGGTGAAAGCGCTTCAGGTAAAACAACTTTAGTTAAAAATGCTGCAAAAGCGTGTTTAAAATCTGATACTAATAATGTCTATACCGTTGTTTGTTGTGATGATTATTATAAAGACGCTTCAAAAGAATTAAAAGCTGCTGGAAGCTATGAAAAACTTTTTGAAACAGGTTTTAGCTTTGATACACCAGACGCCATTGACCTTGATTTAATGAAACAACACTTAATTCAGCTTAAAGAAGGTAAAGAAGTTTATTCACCTTTATATAACTTCGTTACTTGTGAAAGCAAAAAAGATTCAGTTTTGAAAAAACCCGCAAAATTAATTCTAAACGAGGGGCTATATGTTCTCCATGAAAAATTAAGAGATATAACCGATGTTAAAATTTATGTTTACACTCCTTTTGAAATAATAAAAGATAGATGGTTTTCTCGTGCTACAAGTCGTGGTAAAACAGGCATGGCGGCACAAATGCAATTTCATGACGTTAATCAAACAGCATTTAGGCACATTCGCCCAACTATGGATATGGCAGATGTTGTTATTAATGGTATGACAACTCAAAAATATATTGAAGATTTCATTAAAGAATTAATTGACGCTATTGTTGATGTGATTAATTCAAATCATTGTAGCTTATAATGTTATATATTTTTTAAATATTAATTGAAACAACTTGTTGACAAAAATTATTTATATACTACAATAAATATTGTCCATTGGGGCGTCGCCAAGTGGTAAGGCACCTGGTTTTGGTCCAGGCATTTCGGAGGTTCGAGTCCTTCCGCCCCAGCCAATTAAAGCTCTCTTTCGAGAGCTTTTTGCTATGTAAGTTTTATTGGTGTATAATAATACAAGAATGAGAAAGCGGGAAATGGGGTAGATATTGGCATTGTGTTTATAACACAGGCAGATTTTTAGAATTGACAAAAAGTACTCCAAAAGTCTCTTTTTGTACCCCAAATTGGACTTTGAAAATTTTCTATTGAAATTTTTATTAGGCTACAATATGAATATAATCTATATTTTAGCGATTTATCGTAAAGTCCAGAGAAAGCCCAATTTGGTCAAGGTGGAACTAAAGGAGGAACTAAGTTCCCCCTTAAATTTTAAAACATCGTCATTTCAAGAACCAAATCAAAGTCAATAAAATATAATTTTGAAAAATTTTTAGTGGCTTTGAGGCATATTTTAAAAGATTTTTAGCAAAAATTTATCCGAAAATTTGAGAATTTCGGTAAAAAATTTAACAACAGTCAAGAAAAAGGATAATTTGAAATTTTAATCAATTACCTTTTTCGGTTTTTCCATTCTATCTACATAAGCCTTAAAATATGAATTTAAAATTGTTTGACTAAGATTTTCATCTTGTGAAAATCTATCTAGCAAATTTTGTTTAACATCGTCATTTGTAGAATATACAATCTCTTTTTTTACAACATCATCTACAAATAACTTATAAGTGGGAATTAAAATATCATCAACAATAGCATTTGGATATTTTTGTCGTATAAACTCTCCGACGGCAACAATATATGCATTATAAGCTTTTAAGTTATTTATAAACTCTGGGAATATATCCATATTGTCTATAAATGTTAAATTTTTTGCATCTTGGTAAAACATTTGCCCAATATCATGCAATAACCAATCCAATGAAATTCCGAATTTTTCTGAAAGCAAAGATATTTTTTCTTTACTCAATTCTGTATGACCATTCTCAACCTTACTAAAATATTGTTTACTTACGCCAATAGCATCTGCCATTTCTTGTTGAGTAAGTTTTAATGTAGTTCTAATTTTCTTTATTTTTTCAAATTCTTGCATAATATTTCCTTATAGGTTGACAAGTAAACTAATTAGTTGTATAGTGTAATAAAAATATATCACAGAGTTGACAAAAAAGCAACTATTTAGTTTACAAAATATTGTATAAACTTTGGAAGAAATAAAGTAAATAAATACCGAAAAACACTTCAATTTATCCCTATTCAGAGGTAATGTTGTGTGTGATTTAGTATGCTATTTTTTATACTAAAAAAGGAGAAATTTTGACAAAAGATTGGATATCAGTTAAAGACTTAGCAAGTATAAAAGGGGTTACGGAACGTGCCGTTCGTAAAGCTGTCAACCAAAATAAATATGTAACTCGTATGGTTGACGGAACAACAGGTGCTAAGTATGAAATACTTGTAGATTCACTTAATTACAATCTTCAAAATGTTATCAATTTTGAGAAAACAAACAATAACTTTGAGAATAAAGTGGAACTAAGTTTGCAAAAAATTACCCAATATCCAACAAAAGCAAAACAAATTGCATTAGCAAGATATGATTTAGTAAACCTGTGGGTTGATTATATTAAAAATTCAACATTAAAGAAAACTGAATCAGGCAAGGAATTTCTTGAAATATACAACAAAGGTGAAATATATTCTGCATTATACAAAATCTTAGGACATGTTGCTATTGGAACAATTTATAGATGGCAAAAGGAAATTAAAAACAACAATAATTTTGAAAATTTAATTCCAAAATATGATTATGGAGAAAAAGAACATAGTGCAAAATTAACTCAAAATGAGCTTATTGTTTTTAAATCATTATTGTTATCGCCAAACAAAGTAAACATTGGGAAAGCAACAAGATTAACAAAGCATATATTGTCAAAACGAGGTTTGGACTCACCAAGTTCGGTACAGACTTTTAGACGATTTGCAAATAATTACAGAAATAAACATTATGACGAATGGATTTTTGCAAGAGAAGGTCAAAAAGCCTTACGAGATAAAGTTGAACCATATATTAAACGAGATATTTCCAAACTTGAAGTTGGTGATGTACTTGTCGCAGACGGTCATAGATTAGCAGTACAATGTATAAATCCATACACTGGAAAACCTTGTCGTCCGACACTAATTGGTTATTTAGATTGGAAATCGACTGCACTTGTAGGTTATGAAATTATGCTTGAAGAAAATACACAAGCAATAACTTCTGCTTTAAGAAATTCTATTATTAATCTAGGAAAAATTCCTAAAATTTGTTATCAAGATAATGGTAAAGCTTTTAAGAGTAAATTCTTCAAAGGTAATTTACAAGAATGTGGTATTCAAGGCTTATTTGATAAATTAGGAATTATTCCTGTATTTGCACAACCATACAATGCAAGAGCAAAAGTTATTGAAAGATTTTTTAGAGAATTGCAAGACGGCTTTGAACGATTAATGCCGAGTTTTGTTGGTGCAAATATTATGGATAAACCGGCATATTTGAATAGAAATGAAGATTTTCACAAAAACGTACACAATGATTTTATCCCAACAATAGAACAACTTTCTAAAATGCTAGATTACTATATGGATTACTATGGGAGTCTTGAATGTCCGAATGTTAAAGGTAAAACTATTGGTGAAGTTTTTGAAAGTGGTAAAGGTTCTGGAATTGAGCTTGAAAAACTTGATGATTTAATGATGAATAAAGAAATTAAAACTATCAATCGTAACGGCATAAGATTTTTAAATGCTGATTATTATAATGATTGCTTATATGGATTAAAAGAGCGAGTACAAATAAAATACAGTCTTTTAAATTTAACTAAAATTAAGGTTTACACTTTAAATAATGAATTTATCTGTTATGCCGATAGAGTTATGCCAATTCACCCTATGGCAACATATTTAGGCGATATTAAAGATAAAGAAGAATTAAATCAAAAATTAAAACAACAAAAATCATTAGAAAAACAAACAGTTAAAAATATTAGAAAATATCTAAAATCAGAACATATCAAACCTCTCGAATGGCAAAATGAACCAACCAAAGCGATTGAACTCAAAACAAATAAAATATTTTCTAATAAACAAGAATACAAAGTTGTTGAAGATATTTCAGATAAAAAATTTATGACACGCTACGAACGTTATGAATGGCATTTGAAAAATGGATTTTCAAATGATAAAGAAATTGCATGGTTTAAAGAATATGAAACAACAGAAGAATATAGACAAATATATGGGAAGGAGGAAAATGAAGCCGAAATTTGTAAAAACTAAAAATGTAAAAAACTTCATCACTATGACTACAAATTTGCAAACCAGAGCAGAAGGTGTTCCAGGTATGGTTTTAGTTTACGGAGAACCTGGGCTTGGAAAAACTCAAACTGCTTTGTGGTGGGTTGCAAATCATCAAAGTGATGCAATTTATGTTAGTGCAAAGCAATCAATGTCTACAAGGTGGTTACTTGAAGAAATAACAAAAGAACTTGGTGATACTCCAAGTTACAGAACATCTGAACTTTTTGACCAAATTGTAAGAGAATTGATTAGAAAACCGAGAATAATTATTGTTGATGAAATTGATTACCTTACACAAGAAAAATCTACAATCGAAATGTTGCGAGATATCCACGATAGAACGCATACACCAATAATTTTAATCGGTATGAGTTTAGCAGACAAAAAGTTAAAAAGGTATAAGCATTTATATGATAGATTGTCTGAAATCTTGCATTATCAACCATTTTTAAAAGATGACGTAAAAAATTTAATTACAGAATTGTCTGAAGTTAAATTTGATGACAATGCAATAGAATATGTTTATAAATCCGGAAATAGATTCAGGCAGTTAGTGAAGATTATAAATAAAGCTGAAACCTTTGCAAAGTCAAATGGTATAGATGAAATTCACATTAAAGACGTACAGTTGTTATTTCAATAGGAGTAGTTATGGAAAAAATAATTTATTTATCTAAAAAATTAAAAGCATTTATTTTTGATGAAATATTTTTGCTCGCAGAAATGGAGAAAGAAAATTTAGAAAAATGTTTGAACGAATTAATTGAAAATGGAACTTTAAAACAAGATGCTCAAGGGTATATTTATGTTGAACAAATTCCAACTATGATTAAGGATATTATACAAAGTTCAAATTCTAAAAAGCAAAAGACTGAAAAATTTGGAATATTTATACCAAGTTTACAAGAAGCAAATAAAGTTTCATTTTACCAATTGGTCGATGAATTTTTAAATGAATACACAATAAAATTTTGCACTAAAAATACTTTGAAAACGTATAAATCGCTTTGCAAAAATAACATTTTGCCGTTTTTCAAAAATATTGATACCGAAAAAATAAATCAAGATACCATTAAAAATTTTTATATCTACTGTGAAGAAAAATCTTTAACACCAATAAGGTTTAAAAATACAATGGCACTACTCAAACAAATTTTGAAATATGCAAAGGATAACGGATTTACAAAAAATAATTTTGATTTTCAAGTAAAAAGATTGAGTGCAAAAAATGAATTTAATATAAATCAAATACTGTTTAAACAAGGAGTATATCAATGTTTTTAAAGAAAAGAGCAGAAACGATTAGATTTTTGATGAAACGAAAAAGGTATAACCAAAAGAAAATTGCAAAATATCTAGAAATATCAGAATCCTATGTTACTAGATTAATCAATGGCGAAAGATATAGCAGTAAATTTGAAATATTTTTAGCACTTGAACTTGGATTGAATTACAGAAAACTTTTTTAAAACTCCGAAAACGGAGTTTTATTTTTTTAGAGTATAAATTTACTAATTATAAATAAAAATTCAATGTGAACGATTTTGAACATGTTTTGAACAGGGTTTGTTACATTCTTTCTATATGCCAATTTGAATTACAAAAATGATTAAAATTCCATTGAAGATTAAAGTAAAAATCTTGTTCAATGGAATTGTTATCTTTAATTTTGTAAGAATATTTATTTAACTGAGTTTGACGGTAACTTTCAAATGCTACTTGTAATTCTTTTGCAAATCGTTTCCTAAATTCAGAATAAGAAATATTTAGAGTTTCTTTAGTTAATTTATTTTTCAAAATCATCTTCAAACCCTCTTATATTGTCCAATTCGATGTTATATCTTTTTCCTTGCTTGTTTACGCAAGTTGCAAAATCTACTACACCATCGGCAAATTTATTTTTCCAAATGCAAATTAATAAACCAATTTCTTGTGTTTTAAGATTTAAAATTTTTGTTCCATAAAGTTGATAATCTTTTTCTGTCATACAAATTCCTTTCTTTTGTATGACATACATTATTATTAAAAAGCATAAATACAAACATTTGTATAAATATGCGTAATATATTTCGACACAAATAAATACTAAATTTATTTTTTTAGTATAATGTTATCATGTTAGAGGACAGTATGAAATATAATGTTTTAGATTTGTTTTGTGGATGCGGAGGTTTATCTTGTGGGTTTATTCAAGCAGGATTTAATGTGATCCTCGGTGTTGATAATGATGAAGCTGCATTAAAAACATTCAAGAATAATCATAGTGGTTCAAAGGTTGCCAATATAAATTTAGCAGATGATACGGTTTGTGAACAAATAGAAAATCTTATTCCTGATACCAAGGTAGATATAATTATTGGTGGACCTCCTTGTCAAGGGTTTTCATTAACTGGTTCAAGAAATTTTTATGACAAACGTAATAAATTATATCTTGCAATGGTTGAAACGGTTAAACATTTTAAACCAAAAGCTTTTTTAATAGAGAATGTAACTGGCATGGCTACTTTATATGGTGGCGAAGTAAAAGATAAAATTATAGAGTGTTTTACAGTATTAGGCTATAATGTTAATGTTCAGGTTTTATGTGCCGCAGATTATGGTGTTCCTCAAATGAGAAAAAGATTGGTATTTGTTGGTATTCGCAATGATATTGGAGAATTTAAGTTCCCTGAGAAAGTAAGAACTCCAGACAATTATGTTTCTTGTGAAGATGCTCTTTCTGATTTACCAGGGTTAGAAACTGACTTGGGTGAAGAAAAGGCTGAATATAAAAACCAACCTTTTACAAAATATCAAAAAGAAATGCGTAAAAATTCAAATACATTATATAATCATGTTGCAACGAAACATACAGAACAAGTGAAAAATATAATATCGTTAGTTCCTGATGGGGGAAATTATAAAGATTTACCTCCAGGAATTGGAACAAGTAGAAAATTTAATGAGGCTTGGACTCGGTATAATAGTAAAAAGCCATCAAGAACTATTGATACAGGACATAGAAATCATTTTCATTATAAATACAATAGGGTACCAACTGTTAGAGAAAATGCTAGATTACAATCATTTTCTGATGATTTTATATTTTATGGAACTAAAACTCAACAAAACAGACAAGTCGGAAACGCTGTTCCTCCAATGTTAAGTTATAATCTTGCCAAACAAATAAAAAAATGTATAATGGAAAAGAATGAAAATGAATAAAAAAATAAATTATTTAGATTTATTCGCTGGATGCGGAGGCTTAACGGACGGTTTTGAACAAACCGGTTTATATAATGCTTTAGCCTGCGTTGAATGGGATAAATCAGCATGTGAAACATTATCTAAAAGACTTTGTGAACGTTGGGGATATAAAAATGCCAAAGATTTTGTTTTAAGATTCGATATACAAAGAACAAAAGAACTTATAAATGGTTGGGATAACGATACAGAGTATGGATCTTCAAAAGGGTTTAATAACTTTGTTGGAAATAATAAAGTAGACATAATTATTGGTGGACCTCCTTGTCAAGCATATTCTATAGCAGGAAGAATCCGTGATAAACATGGAATGAAAAATGATTATAGGAATTACTTGTTTCAAAGTTATTTAGAGATTGTTGATCAATATAAACCAAAATTATTTGTTTTTGAAAATGTTTTGGGAATGTTAAGTGCGGCTCCCGATGGAGAATTGATTATAAACAAGATTAGAGAAGGTTTTGCTTCTATTGGATATGAATTAATAGAAGATATAAAAAACAATGCCGTGTTTGATGTTAGTGAATTTGGAGTACCTCAGAATAGAACTCGTGTCATTTTGATTGGTATTAACAAAAATTATTTTAAAGAATATGATGTACAAAATATATTAAAAGACTTCTATTCAAATATAATAAAAAAATATAAAGTAAGTAGAGTAAAAACAGTCAAAGATGCGATATCTGATTTGCCAAAATTTAAACCATTAGCAGAGCCAGTAAAGATTTCAGGGAAAAAGTATTCTCATTTTCCTACAATGACTGATTTTTATAACCATACTCCTCGTTTTCATAGTCAAAGAGATATTGAAATATTTGAGGAATTAGCAAAGGATATTTATTGTGGTCACAATAAATATTCATCAATACAGTCTTTAAAAGATTTATATACTCAAAAGACAGGTAAAACATCTAGCGTGCATAAGTACAATGTCTTAGAATGGGATAAACCAAGTAATACTATTGTTGCACATTTATACAAAGATGGTTTACGTCATATACACCCTGATTATAAACAAGCAAGATCTATAACCGTGAGAGAAGCTGCTCGATTGCAAACCTTTGATGATGACTTTGAATTTTTAGGTAGTCAAGGAGATCAATATAAAATGATAGGAAATGCAGTTCCTCCGCTTTTTGCAAAAGTAATTGCCCAGTCCGTTTCAATATTTTTAGAAAAATATGCAGAACAGTTAGTATTAAAATAAATATAAGGTAAAAGAATGATATATTATTATTATTTAAAAAAGTGTGGATATCAAGAACTAGGAAGTGTTGGTGCTGATGGAAAACCTCATAGGGGTCGGTATTTGTTAACTTCAATGAATAAAGATGTTTTAAAAATATTTCCACCGTTAACAACTGCTCAACTTAATGATTCTGCATTATTGCCTATAATATCTTTGCATTCTAATAAAAAAGTATATTGCAATTTTGTATATCATAATGATAAATTTCATGGTTCAACAGCTGTTCATCCTAGAAATGAATATCGCCTATATTTAAATAAAGGAATTGAAGAAGAACAGTTATTATTTAATCCAAAAGATATTGTTGTTATTAGAAAAGGGAAATATAATGAAGAAGCTATAGGTGAACAAGATATTTATTACTTAGATATAGTAAAACCTTTTGAAACACCTGAGCTTTATGAATGTTTAAATAATGTAATAATGAATTCTAATATAAGTGGTGGTTACGGTTTATATAAAGGCATCATTCCTGAATTTGAAGAAAAAATAACTCACATCCAAAAGCAAGTTGAAGTTGTTGTTGATAAATCTGTAACCGAAAAAATAGAACATGAAACAACTGTTAGCTCTTTGTTCTCCGCATCATCCTTTAGAGATTTTGTAATGGTCGGATATAAAAATTTATGTGCAATGACAGGTACTGTTATAAGATCTGTCAATTATATGAATTTAGAAGCCGCACATATTAAGCCACAAAGCCATGGAGGTTTATTTTTACCAAATAATGGTATTGCTTTTTCTAGAGATTTGCATTGGGCGTTTGACAAAGGTTTCTTTACCTTAGATGATTCATATAAAATTATGGTACATAGCGAAATTGATAGTGAATATTTAAAATCGTTTAATGGTAAAACAATTAGAGTTCCAGAAGATGATTTCTTTAAACCAAATCTAGAAAATATTAAATACCATAGAGAAAACGTATATGGACTATTTTTACGTACAGGTAGACTTTAATTAGTATTCCGCAAAGAAATCCTCATCCAATTTTTTGATTTCTATTTTGGTTTTTATTTGAACACCAATGTTATGTTTTATCATTAGCTTAGTAAGTTCGTCACCATTAATAAGTCTTATTATTAAACCTTTTTTAGATGCGTCTTCTGCTTTTTTCTTAGCTTTTTCATCAAAATAACTTGTTGTTATAAAAACACCTTTACGCACAGGAGAACAACTTAACGCTCCAGCAAAGTTTTGCATTTCTTTCTCATTGATCTTATTATCAGAGTACCTTTTAGCTTGTAAGTATATTTTTTCAAGACCTAATTCATCTTCATCAATAATTCCGTCAATACCACCATCGTGACTTAATTTTGTCATCGATCCAATGCCATAATTCATCTTTTCCATAAGATTTAAAACTATTTCTTCAAACCTTACAGGATCTACGCTTTTAAGTTTTAACAATAATTCGCTTTGTAAATTTTCTTTATAAGAATTTTGAACAAAATCAAGCATTTCATCTGGAGTTTGTACGGTTTCTATTTTTTTAGATTTACCCTCAACCTCATTTGAATTATCAATATGTCTAAATTCTCTAAATGATTCATACTGCTCTAAAAACTTGAGATTTAATTTATCTAATTTTGACTTAGCAACCTTCATCCCTTTTGCTGTTATTTTTGAAGTCGCTCTTTGTGGAGATTCGATTAATCTGGCTTTCTTTAAATATGTTCTTGCCCAAGCGATTCTATCTTTAAAAACCTTTTTGGGATTGTTTGCATATATTCTATTTTTCTCTTCTTCTGTTAAATTTAATTGATTAGCAATAGTATTGCTAATATCGTCTCCTGAACGTTCAACCCCATCACTGAGAAGCTTAAGAACTGGTGACATTAACTCATCATATGTTGGAATAGCCATACTTAACTCCTTTTTTTAGAATATCACAAACACAGAGTTGAATATAATTAAATATCCATAATGAACAGCACTATAAAAAGTGTACAGCAAGTAAAGAGTCTTATTCTATTGGTGTAATTTTATTTTTGTTTTATTATTTTCTAGCATGACTGTAATTAAACTTGTAATTATCTATTAAAACTGATAATTCCTCAAAAACTGTACATTTTTTGTAGTCAATTTCATCTTTTATTTTTCACAAGTATCGACACTAAAAGAAATTCAAGATACGATTAAAGAATTTTATATCTACTGCGAAGAAAAATCATTAAAGTTTTTTTAATAAAATTATACTATAGAATCTAAAAAATATTATTATATAAAATTTTATTTAGTACAAAATGTCTAATAAAAAATTTCAACTTAAATTTTTATACAAATGTTATAATGAGTATACAAAATAAATCTTTATCTAAAACATTTTAATATAAATACTATGAATAACTTTATATAATAATTTTTCTAAATATATAAAAACTATTTGAAATGATTTTTCTTAAAACTTTTAACAAGACTTGTTAGTAATTTCTATTTCTAATGCTTTGTTTCAATTTACTTTATCAACTTTTTCTGATTGATTTTGTTGTTGAAATTGTTGTTCAATTTTAAATAATTTTTCTTGAGGTGATAGCTCTATAACCTTATTTTGTTCTAATAAAGTTTTTAAATGTCCTTCTTTAAATTTGCCACTCAACACAGAAACTATATATTGACCATCAAAATTATTTGAATTTACTAAACTTATTAAAGACACAAGTTGGTTACTATGTATATCTTCAATCCTATCGTGTAGTACAAATTTTGGACGTTGTAATTTTAATTCATTAGCAAAAGAAATATAAGCTAAGTCATAAGCAGACATTACTCCCTTTTTCTTACCAGTTCCGATATTACCATTTAGATTTGATAATTCAAATTTATAGCATTTTGTTTTTTCTGATACTAATGACGAAATGCAATATGACTCATTATAAAATTTCATGGCATATTCAGAAAAATATTTATTAAAAATACTTAATTTGGTTTGTAGCTCTTTATCATATTTTTGTATTTCATCATTAACTGCTACTATTTTTTTATCACATTCATCTATAAGACTATCATATTCTAAGATTTTTTCTTGCTCTTGTAATAATTTACCTCTTTGTTCATAAAGAGGTTTTATATTTGAAACTAGGCTTTCATATTCTGATAGTGAACCATGTCTTTTTTGTTCTTGCTCTAAATGTTTTTTTCTTTCTGTTTGCTCATTAATTTTATCTTTTAATTCTAAAATTTTGGTTTTTAGTGTTGGAATATCAGACTTTATAAAATTTACCTTATTGACAACTAATCTATTATGAAATTCTATAGTTTCTTCTAAAGTTTTATTTAAAGTTGGCAGATAAATGCCTGCCTCATTGTATAAAGTTTCAACATCTTTTACTTCTAATTCACATCTTTCTGATTCTATATTTAATATGTTTTGTTCATAAATCTTAAGTTGAGTTTTTAAATTAGAGTATTCCTGCATTAAACAATTGATTTTATCATTTAAATTATCAATTTTTTGTAATTCGGCTTGATAAAGTTTATTAATATTAAAATCATTTTTTTGTTTTTCTATATTGTCAATATCATTATTGAGAATTGCAAGCTCTTGTTCTACTAAAGAGTTTGTTCTGTCTTTGAATAACTTTTTTTTGATATTTTCATATTCTTTAAATTTATCGAGTTCGGCGCTTTTTGATGTTGATAATTCACTTGCCTTATATAAACTATATAAGAATAAATAAATTTGCTCATACTCTTTGTCAGATGTGCCAAAATGCAGATAATTAACTATTCGTTCGCTACTGTAATCAAATCTTAAATGTCTGTCAATTAATTGTCTAAAACTTGGTTTATCTAAATCAGAATTGTAAAAAATTGATTTAAGCTCTTTTTTAAAATTCTCTATATTTGAAAATGGACAATCATTAATAGTACAAATTTTCTTTTTCTTACCTATTAGAAAATTTCTCTGTATGACAATATCTGTTGTTGGCTCATTAAAATCTTTACATAAAGTTAAAATAATTAATACTTCATTATCAATTAAAAAGTTTTTTACTGTTGAATTTATTGAACTTTTAGATTCTGTATTCTTGTATATTTCATCTGCTTTGCCACCTAAGCAATAATTTATAAGGCGCAAAACGGTGGTTTTCCCTACATCATTACCAGTATCTTGTAAATTTGTTATTTCACTTATATCAACAATTAAATTGACTCCAGGTTTAAAGTCAATTTCCCTAATATTTTTTTCTTCTTTTTGATTTCGTATCACTAATTTTTTAATATACATAAAATAATCCTATTTTCTTGTATGGTTATAGCATTTAATATGAATAGCCAATCAAGGGCCATAATATAATTTGCGTAAGTAAAATTTGCATTTACATGTGTTTTTAAGTAAACAAAAAAATCAATAATATTAGTATTTGAAATTCCTTTTTTCAATATTGATAATATTTGAGCCGATAGATAATAAACGCTTGTCTGAGGATTAGAATATCTTGATGTTAATATCATTCATCCTCACTTTCCATTATTTGGCAACTAACAAATGCCTCTGCAAGTATAACATTGAGTGCAATATCAATATCTTCTTCGGTGCTAGTATTATTAGAAGAAGATACAACATTATTTTTAATTTGCTCTTTTATTCCTAAAAAAATAATATCTGCATTTGCTTTTACTATATCTAATGTTTTGCTTTCGCTATCTGCATATTTATTTAATTCATTAATATATGCGTTCTGTAATCTTTGCAAAACTCTTTCTTTTGGAGAAACTCTTATTTTTTCTAAATCTGAATATACCGAGTTTAAATATGATGATAATGGCTTATAAGATTCAATAATACTTCGACTCGTTTTTATGTTGTTTAGTTTAATTTTTTGCTCAACATCTAGTGGCAATTTACTTTTCTTGGTTTGAAACGGTAATGGGAAATTTAACTTAGATAGGTTGTTTATCACATCTGCAATAGTTGATTCAATTTGCACAACAGAGTAAACATTATTATTTATGTTTACATCACGTCCAGCATTATTAACATCTCTGCTTGCAAATTGATTAGTTGCCATTGTTT
>CAKUXO010000004.1 GCA_934700385.1 uncultured Candidatus Melainabacteria bacterium | reverse complement strand
CTGCTTACACTTATATAAAGTATATAAAAGTTATATAATTGCCTAACTCTTTTTATTTTGTTACAAAAGTTAATAATTTTATAAATTTGAAGTTAATTTACTTAAAAGCTGGCTTTTTGTGTGATAACCTGCAAACTGTGCTTGAATTTTCCCATTTTTAAATAAAATAAAACTTGGAAAACCACTTACGCCATATTTTTGCGCAACTTCAGGATGTTTATCACAGTCTAATTTTCCAATCCAAAAACCATTATCAGATAAATCTTTTAAAACTTCATCTTGATTAATGCAAAATTTACACCAAGTTGTATAAAAATCAACAAGTTTAAGCCCATTTTCGGTTTCATTTTTAAAATTATTTTCATCTAATTCAACAAACATTATTTACTCCTTTTTATTGAATTATATTTTTAAACATCAATTTTTATCATTATACAACAGTTTAAAATTAAGGATAATGTTGAAATTTCAAGATAGGATGTTATAATTTTAATAGCACTTTGAAAATTTAATCATGGGGATGTAACGGTTTCGACGGGGTGAAGCTTATCGTTGCGGTTGCATTTCAAGCTGAATAACTTGTAAAACTTTTTAAAAAAAATAAACGCAAATAACGTTGTAAAAGCTGACTTTGCTCCAAGAGCAATCGCTGCATAATAGCGACAGCCACTTTATAAGCCCAGCTTGCCGGTTTATAAGGTAATTTATGCAAGTCTTTGATGTATTTTCATTGGCGATATAATCAAAGTTTTCAGTCAATGGAGTTGGCAAACTTTAAAATTGCCTTTGGATTTTTATTAAGGTTGGGGTAATTTTCCTAAAAATCTAAGATAAAAGTGCCTATGAATGTAGATATCGCCTCGGTATCATTTCGGACGCGAGTTCGACTCTCGCCATCTCCAGAATTAAATTTATCAATTAATTCCTTTTTAAGACCTTGAAGAATAGATGTTTTGTAAAATTTTGTTTACAAAAATTATTTTTTTTATAATTTTAGGCAATTAAAATTATTTTTTTGGTTTTCTATAATTGTAATAAAAAAGAAAAAGGAAAGAATAAAATGAATGGTGTGAATGATTCTATTTCAAAAAACAATGTAGCTAAATATTCTCTTGCTTCTGCAGCTATCGCCGGAACTGCAACCGCAGCTAAAAATGTTGTGACTCAAAAGAAAATTTTAGCTAACCCAGATGTTTATATCAAACAATTTAAAGGCGAAATTGAAAGCCAAAAGAAATTTCATAGTTCCTTTTTCGATGGCACACAAGATGCTGCTAAAATTGCACTAGATAAATTAGATAAAAGTTTTGACCAATTTAAAAAATTTGCTACTGGCGGAAAATTAAATATAAAACAAATCGCTAAAAATGCTGGTATTGCTGCCGCACTTACAGGCGCTGTAGTTGCCGGTGCTTGTTTATTACATAATGCAAAAAAAGATGAACTACGTGACGATTCAAAAATTGTAGCTCAAGAGCTTAAAAACGCAAAAGTTGGTGAAAATTAAAAAATCTGTTATACCAATAATGTAATCATAGCCAAGTGCTAAATAACTGGATGTTTTTCCGCTAAAGTTATTGATTACCTAATAAAGAATTAAAGAGAAGTACTGGATGTTTTCCGTTTAAAGTACTTCTCTTTTTAGTTTATCATTTTTATTTCTAAGCTAGGCTATCTAAAACTTCAAAAATTTTTGTTTTCTTGTTAGATAAATTATCTATATATTTTTTCATAAATAAAACGCATTTATCTAGTATGGCTAAAGTAACGACGTTATCATATTTTGTTTCTTCTAGGAAATCTTTTTTTGAAATTTCATTTAAAAACATTTTAATTTTTGAATGAATTTTAATTGAGGATGGATTGAAGTGTGAATTTTGACATTCTTCACAAATAAAGCCGCCAAGGGTTGGGTTATAAATTGCATTATTTTGAATTTCTTTTTGGCAAGATGAGCAATAGCAAAAATCAAGCCCCCAGCCTAAAAGCGCCATTATTTTAATTTGAAATTTTAAAACAGTTAATAACACTTCTTCTTTTTTTTCTGAAGTTGCAATTTTTTCATAAGCGCTAAAAATTAAGTCATAAATTTTATCGTTATTTTCATCTTGATTAAATTCATTTGAACAGAAATTATTGATTATTTCTGCGATATACATTGAATAAGAAAGTTTATCAAGATTGTTTCTTATTTTATAAAATGTATTAATGCTTTGGGCTTGAGCAATAGTATCAAGGTTTTTGCCCTCATTTAACATTAATCTGTTAGCAATAAACATTTGTATTCTTGAACCGATTTTCGACTTTGGAGATTTTGCCCCTTTTGCAACAGCTCGAATTAATCCTTTTGTTTTTGAAAACATAACAACAATACTATCTGTATCATTTAAAGGATAGTTTTTTAAATTTATCGCATCTGTCGTAAAACTTTTTTTCACAGCTAAATTGCCCTAAAAAAGTCCTCTAGCGCTGTCATTTGAGTATTAATTTTAATTTCTTCTTTAATAGAATTAAAATAATTTTTGAAAGTTTCTCTAATGTTAATATCTTTATCTAAAATAAATATCTCTTTAACTTCATTTGAAATTCTTAGAGCACTTCTTAAAAGATTAATTAAAGTTTTATCTTCGCAAGATGGTTTAATTATAAGCCATACATCAGATTCAGCTAAGGCAATCATTGAATAGTTATAATAATCCATATTTATTTCAGAGCTATCATTATTTGAATAATAAAAATCAGGATACATTGCCTTTTTGCATTTTGGACATTGAATTGCTAAAGGTGCAACATCATTATTTTTATATAAATATTCTTGCTTGCATTCAGGACATTTATATAAATTTGATAAGCCAAAAAGCGGCATTATATTAAGATTCACGTCATCACTATAGTTAAAAATGTTATATGAAATATCATTTTGTTCAGCCAATTCAATAAGATTAGAGCTTTGAGAATTTGTTATTAAATTTGTTGGAACATTGTTATTTTTCAATTGTTCTAAAAGATTTTTTAATTCTGAAACATTTGTGTTTGCTTGAAGATTAATTTCAGAAATTAAGTCAATAAATTCCTCTAGGCTTGCTGAAGAAGTTTTTGTTTTGTTGATTAAATTTTTGTATTTAATTATGTTTTTAATTTTTTCGTTTGAATTTTCTTGACAATAAAATACGCAAACTTTTTTCTTTTTGGTTTCAATTTGTTCTATTTCTTTATTAACCTCTTGAATTTCATTTTGAGGTTCATTTTGAAGATTTTGTTGAGGTTGATTAGAAACCGTTTCTTCGTTTTGATTTATGTTTTGATTAACATTTTGTTCAAGATTTTCTTCAACCTTAAATTCATTAAAAGGTTTTATTGTTGCTGGAGTTGGAACTTGAGTTTGAGGTTGGTTTTGGGGTTGAACTTGAACTTGGGGTTGCGCCTGTAAAACCGAAGAAGTTTGAATTGGTTGAGTTTGGGGTTGTATTTGATTTTGGTTTTGATTTACACCCTTTGAACCAAAAGCCTCAAAAGCATCGATTTTATGAGGTTTTTCATCAGCATTATAGCTTAGAGAAGTCAAACTTGAAACCCTATTTTGATTCATCGCTTCATAAGGAGAAGTCATTGAACTAACGCTTAAACCTTGTTTTTCAAGGATATCAACAATTGTTGGACTTAAAATATCTTTAATGTCAGATGGAATTTCATCATTTTTATAAACATTTGAATAGATATCTTTAAGCATATCAGTGTATTCAAAAATGTGTCCGCTGTGGAACTTTTCATGCAATTTATAAGCACCATCTTTTAATAGCTTCAAATCCATTTTTCTTAAAGCTACCTCTAGTCTTTTAATTGTCATTATTTCTGTTTCCGGAAATGGCGCCATTTTTTACTCCTTTGTTTAATAATCTTGTTCTAGCGAACTATTTCTATAAATCCCTCTTAACATTTGATCCATCTCAACTTTTTCAAGACTGAATTCAAGTGCTGTTTCTTTTGAAATAACCCCTTTTTGAAACAACTCAAAAAGCGACATATTCATTGTTTGAATGTTTGGTTGTTTACTTTTTTGCATTAAAAGTTGCAAATCCTCAAATTTCCCGTCTTTAACATAATCCATTACTGTTGATGTAAAAGTAAGAATTTCAAGAGCAGGAACGAGTTTGCCATTATCTAAGGTTGGCACAAGCTGTTGATGAACAATTCCACGAATGCAATTTGATAATCTTTTCATAAATTGATCTTGCGCAACTTCTTCTATAAACCCTTTCAAACGATTTATAGAAGCTATTGTACCATTAGTATGCAAAGTTGAAAAGACTAAATGTCCTGTTTCAGAGGCTTCGATTGCACTTAAAAGCGTTTCTTTATCTCTTATTTCACCAACTAGAATAACATTTGGGTCTTGCCTTAGAGCAGATTTAATCCCCGATTTAAAATCATCAACATCAATGTTTAAACTTCTTTGAGTGATAATTGATTTTTTTTCTTCATAAACAAATTCAACGGGGTCTTCAATTGTTATAATATGTTTTTTTTGATTAGCGTTAATTATATCAATCAAACTTGCAAGAGTAGTTGATTTACCGGAACCCGTTGCCCCTGTTACAAAAACAATGCCATTATTAAAGGCTGTGTATTCTTTTAAATATGGTTTTAATTGAAGTTCTTCAAGAGTTTTAATGTGATAAGGAATTGTTCTAAAGGTAAATTTGCCGTGGTAAATATCTCTACAATAATTTACACGAAACCTTGAAACCCCTTTAATTTCATAGATGTAATCTAAGTCTTTAACTTCATGGATATTTTTAACATATTCTTGTGGAAGAGTTTTTTCTAAAATTGCAGAAATATCTTCTTTATCAATCGGATTAGTTGCGATTTTATAAATTTCTCCGTTAATTCTTAAAGAAGGAATTTTATTACAATTTATGTGAATATCTGAAGCCTTTGCCTTTTGCGACTTAATTAAAAAATCATCTATATCGAAAGCCATCTTTTAAACTCCTAATAATTAAATATTTTATAATTTTTTCTTTTATTATGCAATTTATTATTCGACCTTTTTTAATTTATTTAACATTATTTTTTATGTAAGTTTTTAATTCTTCAAGTTTTTTAATTTCGTCTGATTCAATGTAAAATCTTAAAAGTGGCTCTGTTCCGCTTTTTCTGATTAATAAAGAGGTTAAACCGTTATCTAAAAAGATTTTTACTCCGTCAATCGTTAATTTGTCTTTCACTTTAAAAGAATGAATTTCTTCTTTTTTTGAAAAATTTTCAATTATTTCATTCGCTTTTTTATCGTTTTCAAGAGAAATATCAACTCTATCTGTAAAAAATTCACAACCTGCAAACTCTAAAATTTCTTCAACTAATTTATATAATGGCTTTTTATAATATGCCATCATTTCAATTATTAAAAGATTAGCAAAAATTCCGTCTTTTTCAGGGATATGTTCGCCTGTTGATAATCCGCCTGAATCTTCTCCCGCTAAAATTGTTTCATTGTTTCTCATAGCTTCTGATAACCATTTAAAACCAACGGGAGTTGTTATTGTTTTAACATTTAATTTAGATGAAACAACTTCAACAAGGTTTGAAACGCCAACGGTTTTAATCATAGCGCCTTTTTTACCTTTTAAAACAAGATATTTTAAAAGCATTGTTAAAATTATATTTGGGCTGATATAATTTCCTTTTTCATCAATAACGCCGTATCTATCGCTATCGCCGTCATTTGCTACTGTGATAAAGCCGTTTTCTTTGTGTTTCATAAATTTTGGTTTTGGTTCAGGCAAGCCACCCCCAAAATCGCTTGAATGAAACATATTATAGCTTTTAAAGTTAATTTTATGTTTATTTAAAATTTTATCAAAATAGCCGATTGAAGCACTGAAAAGTCCGTCATAGATTATATTTGGCTGATTATTTTTAATTAAATCAAAGTCGATTATTTTTTCTAAATGAGAAAAATATTCTTCTTCAAGGTCTTTAACTATTATTTCACCATTTTCAGTTTTTTCGATTTTCTTATCTAAATATTTTAAAATTTCATCTGTAATTTCTTTTGTGGCAGGCCCTGCGTAATTTGGAATGTATTTAATTCCTTGATATTCCTTAGGGTTATGAGAAGCGGTTAACATAATTCCACCAAGAGAATTTTCATAATATTTTGAATAATAAGCAACAATTGGAGTTGGAATTACTTTTGAAGATAAAACAACTCTAAAACCATAATCTTTTAAAAGTTTAGAACAAAAATCCGCAAAGTCATGCGCCATAAAACGAGGGTCATAGCCAACAATGATTGTATTTTTTTGATTTATATCAAAATTATTTTTTAAATATAGGCAAAGCGCTTTGATTATTCTTTCAACTGTTTCAAAGGTAAAATCTTTTGCAATAATTCCTCTAAAACCGTCTGTTCCAAATTTTATTATGGTTTTTTCCATCTTAACTCCTTTTTAATTAGCTTAATTATAACAAAAATAATGTTTTTAAAAAATAACTTGTTTTAAAAAAAGATTTTTGTACTAAAATAGAGGTATTATGATGAAAGTTTATTTAGGAATTGATGTAGGTTCCGTTACTACAAAAATAGCACTCGTTGACGAGAACGGAAAATTTATAGACGGTTATATGACAAGAACAGCAGGACAACCCGTTATTGCAGTTCAAAAATGTTTAGATAACATCTTAGCTCAAGCAAACGGCAGAGAATATGAAGTTTGCGCAGTTGGCACAACCGGTTCAGGCAGAAACCTAGCAGGGGCTTTAGTTGGCGCTGATGTAATTAAAAATGAAATCACAGCCCATGCTGTTGCGGCAAGTTCTGTTATCCCAGGGGTTCAAACTATTCTTGAAATCGGCGGACAAGATTCTAAAATTATTATTTTAAGAGACGGCATTGTTACCGATTTTGCCATGAATACAGTTTGCGCAGCCGGCACAGGAAGTTTCTTAGATCACCAAGCGCAAAGATTAAATGTTGACATTAAAGATTTTGGCGATATTGCCCTTCAATCTAAATCGCCTGCCAGAATTGCCGGTCGTTGCGGGGTTTTTGCTGAATCTGATTTAATCCATAAACAACAACTTGGCTATGCTGTTGAAGATTTATTATATGGCTTATGTCAAGCGTTGGTTAGAAACTATATTTCAAACCTTGCTTTAGGAAAAGAATTATTACCTTCAATTTCTTTCCAAGGCGGCGTTGCAACAAATAAAGGCATGGTTAAAGCGTTTGAAGAAATTTTAGGTCATGAAATTATTGTTCCACCTAATCATCAAACAATGGGCGCTATTGGTGCTGCTATGCTTGCTATGGAAAATCATCAATATACAAATCAACCTACAAAATTCAAAGGTTGGACAATTAAAGATATGGAATTCCATTCAATTACTTGTGCTTGCACGGGTTGTTCTAATAACTGTGAAGTTATTACAATCCTTGAAGGCAAAGAGGTTCAAGATAGAAGTAAAATTGAAAAAATTTCAGATATCAAAGGTAATATCATCGCTCGTTGGGGCGGAACCTGCGGAAGATGGGATATTTCATAAATATAAAATTAAAGGTGCTTTTAAAAGCACCTTTTTTAATTAAAATTCAACTTTTTTATTAAATTTATTTTGAGTTTTTTCCATGCCCTCATCTAACCAACATTCAACTGCTTGAAGGGCAAAATCTTTCACTTTTTCAAACTTATTCAATTCTTCTTGGCTGAAGTTTCCTAGAACAAAATTATCTATAGGAATTTTATCAGGAACAGGTCCAACACCCACTTTTAACCTATCAAATGTTTGAGTCCCAATTGAATTAATGATTGATTTAATACCGTTGTGTCCACCAAAAGAGCCGTCTTTTTTAAATCTTAAAGTGCCAAATTCAATTGTTGCATCATCATAAATAACAAGAATATCTTTATTAGATAATTTATAAAAATTCATCAATTGAATTACAGCCCTACCTGATAAATTCATATATGTTTTTGGTAAAAGATATAAAATATCTCCTTTTTTACCAAAAAAAGCGTCGAATTTATCTCCTAAAGTGACATTATGGCTTTCTAAAATTTTATCCATAACCAAAAAACCTGTGTTATGGCGAGTGGTTTTATATTTAATTTCAGGATTTCCCAATCCGATTAATGCTTTCATTTTAATATTTTCCTTATTTTTGTAATTGCAATTTGAATTAATCTAAAATATTTATCTCAATCGGTAATTTAAAAAAGTATAAAAAGGGTTATTTGTAAGATAACATATAAGACGGAGTAAAATCAATAAATGAAAAATAATAATGTTGATTTAAAGAAAAAAAGTTCTAAAATCGTTGCTGATTTTTTAGAAAAAACACATCTTCATAAAAAAGAGTTTGCACAAATGATTGGGGTTACTTTATCTTACGTTTATAATTTAATAGATGAGAATGTTCCTTTTTCAACTCGCTCTATAACTCTTGAGCGAATTGCAACAGTTATGGATATAAATCCAGAGGATTTTATAGAATATCAAATTCCTTATGATGTTGTGTCTTACAGTGAAAATCTTTTGATGTTAAAAGATTTAATTAAATTTAACAAGTTAACCACTCTTGATTTTTTAAAGATGTTTGAAAGGAAGAAAAGGCTTGAGCTTGTTGATATTTTAAGGGGCGCAAAACCAATTCAAATTGATTTTGAAGAATTAAAACAAATTGCAAAAGCGCTTAATATGGATAAAAAAGAGCTTTTTGAAATGTGGAAGAAAAGAATGATGGAATATTTAAAAGAGGGCGGTTTTAACCTTGAAAAAAATCAAGAGCTTTTAAATTCAATGTTTGAGTGCGCAAGAAAAAAAATTGTTTCAGATAGTTAATAAAACTTCATAAGATATAAATTCGCTCTTGACATTCCTAATAAGTCTATATAACATGGTTTCAGACGATATTAGTTATAATAAGGTGATACATGAAAGGTTCTACTTTACATAGATCAGGTTTAACCAGAGAAAATATGGGCGTTCTAGCGAATTTAACACATCCTGAAAAAAGACAAACAACAAGAGCTCAATTAAATCAATATTACAAAGCTGCAAAATCAAAAGAATTAGACATTCTTTGGGGCGGTGTTCAAAAAGGCATGCAAAAAGTTCATAATGCCACTCGCTCAACACAACAAAAATCTCCTGCGGCATATCTTACAATTGGCTTTATTGCAGGTGTTGTTTTCACCTTGTTTATGTTCTCAATCGTTTCAATTTTCACAATTAACCCAAAAACAGATTCAAATTTAAAATCTAAAACAAACGTTACAGTTATCGGCGAAGACACAATGTCTGAAAATGCCCTAGAAACACCTGTTAGCGAAGAAAAATATGTTGTTAAATCGGGTGACACATTAAATGGTATTGCTTATAGATTTTATGGAAAATATGATGAAGCTAAAATTCTTGAAATTCAAAGAATTAACAACATTACTAACCCAGCTTCAATTAAAATCGGTCAAGAGTTAACAATTCCTGTTTCTCGTGAAAGATAATTAAATTAAAGTTTTTAAAACCACCTCTTTTTAAGAGGTGGTTTTTTAGTGAATAATTAAAAATTGCCTATAAAAATAGTACTCGTCATCCCGAACTTGTTTCGGGATCCGATGTGTTTCAACGTACACAAGGGTTTTGCTTTGTTTCTTTTAGTGATACTTGGTAAGATCCTGAAACGAGTTCAGGATGACCGATTGTAGAGTTAGATGTGCGCAACGAAAGC
This sequence comes from uncultured Candidatus Melainabacteria bacterium, assembly GCA_934700385.1. GTDB lineage: Bacteria > Cyanobacteriota > Vampirovibrionia > Gastranaerophilales > Gastranaerophilaceae > RUG14156. The sequence goes on along the minus strand of CAKUXO010000004.1, from coordinate 84,516 downwards.
TCGTTGCACTCTGGCTTACGCATTCTTCCGCCTGTGAAATCAAAGATTTCTTCGCTACCCTGCGCTTCGCTTCGGTCGCAACGGCGGCTATCGACTGTTTGAAAGTCAATGCTCAACGCATTGACTTTCATCACACCGGCTTACGCTTTTTAGTTTAGTTTAACACATCTGCCTAGTTTAAAATAAACCTTAGCTGATTCCCATTGTGTTCTTGATACGTTTCTGTCGCATAGAACGAATAATCCTGAATCATAATCTTTTACTTTGCAAAATTTTTCTTGTTCAACTTTACAGTTGTACATATCCCCATAACCGTCTGCTTGGAAGAATTGAGTTTTTAATTCTTTGTATTCTTTATCTTTTAAAACATCTTTTTTAGAATTTACTTTTGTTACAAATCTTGCTTCTGCGCAAAGACCAAAAACAAAAGTCATAGCAATTAATGAAACTAAAATCCTTTTCATTTTTTTCTCCTGATTTTAATAACTTACTTTAAAACCTTTTTTAATAACTGTTTTACAATATTTATTCATAGTTTTATCATCTTTAATATCATCAACAGTTTTTCCATTTTTTAATTTTTTTATTTGAGCTAAGGAATATTTTTCCATAGCGTCAAGTGGTGAATAGCAATCATAAACAGTTATTGTATCTATAGTTAAAATGTTTTTTGTAAAATGACATTTATCGCCAACTTTTCCGATAGTTTTAATACCGTCAAAATTATTAGCTTTTTCACATTTTGAAAACATTTTATACGCAAAAATTGACCTAAGTTTATATTGTTCCATTTCATCATCTATGCTGTTAGCAAAAACGCCAAGCATAGATGATATTAATAAAAAAATTATCAAATGGAATATTTTTTTCATAGGCTAGATTATATCAAATCCTGTATATTTTCTCAATACTTCAGGGATGATTATGTGTCCATCTTTTGTTTGGAAGTTTTCACAAATTGCAGCTAATGTTCTTCCAACAGCAAGACCAGAACCATTTAGAGTGTGTACAAATTCAACACTTCCATCTTTTCTTCTAAAGCGAATGTTAGCACGTCTTGCTTGGTAATCGCCAAAGTTAGAGCAAGATGAAATTTCTTTATATGAATTGTATGATGGCATCCACACTTCTAAATCATAACATTTTTTTGCGCTAAATCCAATGTCGCCTGTTGATAAGCAAACACGTCTATATGGAAGTTTTAATAATTCTAAAACATTTTCAGCGTCACGAGTAAGTTTTTCGTGTTCTTCAACAGATTCTTCAGGTTTTGTTAATTTAACTAATTCAACTTTATTAAATTGATGTTGTCTAATTAAACCTCTTGTATCTTTACCTGCTGAACCTGCTTCACGTCTAAAACATGGTGTATATGCTGTCATATATTTTGGTAGCATTTCTTCAGGCAAAATTTCATCTTGATAAATGTTTGTAACAGGAACTTCTGCCGTTGGAATTAAATATAAATCTTCATCAACACATTTAAACATATCTTGTTCAAACTTTGGAAGTTGACCTGTGCCTGTCATAGTTTTAGAATTCGCCATTACAGGAGGTAAGATTTCTTCATAACCTCTTGTTAGGGTATGTGTATCTAAAAAGAAGTTAATAATTGCACGTTCTAATTTTGCACCAAGATTTCTATATAAAGTAAATCTTGTGTGAGCTAATTTAACCCCACGTTCAAAATCAAGCATACCAAGTTCAGGACATAAATCCCAGTGTGCTTTATATTCAAAATCAAATTTTGTTGGTTCGCCCCATCTTTTAACTTCAACATTAGCACTATCATCAGGACCAATTGGGATGTTTTCATCTGGTGTATTAGGAATTCTTAACAAAGCGTCTTTTTGAGCAAGGTCAAGTTCAGCCATTTTTTCTTCAAGAGCTTTTGCTTCTTCGCCTAATTGTCTGATTTCAGCTTGAATAGCAGTGGTGTCAATACCTTCTTTTTTCATTTGCCCAATTTTATTAGATTCAGATTTTCTTTTTGCTCTTAAATTATCTAATTCAAATTGAACACTTCTTCTTTGTTCATCTATTTTTAAAACATCATCAACCGATAAATCGGGATTTCTTCTTTTTAAAAGTTCATTAATTTTTTCAGGATTTTCCCTAATTAATTTAATATCTAACATTTTAGCTATTCCTTTATTCTAATGTCAGATAAATTATACCATAAAGATGAAATACAATCTCTAGCAAAAAATTTTTTTCAGAAGTTTTTTAGAAAATATGATTATTTCACCAATTTCACACAACGCAAAAACAAGTTTTAAAAGCAAACATATAAATAATTTTGAAAGCAACAGCAATAGCGCAACCGGATATTTAAACCATACTTCGCACTTTTTTAGATACGAAGGAAACTTTGATGATGTAGGTCCCGATGAAGCTATGTTGAAATATTTTAAAAAAACCCATAAAGCGCCAATTAAAATTGTTTCAGCAGGTTCCTCTTGGGGAGAAGAAGCCTATAGCCTTGCTATGGGGATAAAAGCACTTAAAATGCAAGGGGAAGTTACAGGGTTTGACACTTCAAAAACAGTTGTTCAAAGAGCAAAAAATGCTACTTATACGCTTGATATGCTTGATTATAGAACCCTTTTAACAGAGCCTGAAGGAAATACAACCCCATTTAAAAAAGAAATTCAAAATGTTTTTAAAGAAAATTTCCAAAGGCTGGATATTCCTCCAGAAGATAGCTTTATCTATTCAAAGAAAAAAGATTCAGACTTAAATTGCAAATTTTTCAGAGGGGAAATTAGATATATAGATTCTTATTTTGAAAAAAATTCACTTGATATGGTTACATGTCGCAACGTTTTATATCATTTAGACGATGAAGATTGCGAAAAAACTCTTAAGGCAATAAAAACTGTTTTAAAACCAAATGGCTTTTTAAGCGTTGCCCCAAGCGAAACTGAAAGTTACACAAAATTTTTAAAATCAATCGGCTTTAGCCAACCTTTTAAAGACAACGCTTGTGTTTATAAAAAACAAGGAAGATTAAAAGAATTTTTATCAAAATTTAAACTGTGTTAATTTTTGTAAAAATTCACATCTGATTTAATATAAAAATATCAATTTTTTCTTTCAGAATTTTTATTAATATCGTAAAAAGGAGAAGCATAATGACCATTTCAGCCACACCATCATTCAATGGAAGAATAATTTTAGTTAATAAGCAATCAAAAACAGGTGAAGTTAAAAAAGTAATTCAAGAAAAGGGTGAAATAAAAAACCCTAAAGCGCTTCCAGATATTCCAGAACAATATATAGATGGAAATACGGTTAATTGGAAAGCATTTAGAAAAGATATTGCTGATTCAGAAGCAAAACAAAAGCTACCTGAACTTCAAGAAAATTTAAGCGAATATAGAAAAAACAAAGATTATCAAGCAGTTTTAAATTATTTTGGAATTGAAACAAAAGAAAATGAAGATGGTTCTTTAACACTTTCAAGATATTCTCAACCTGAAAAAGGAATAACTTTTGAAATGCTTGGAATTGATGAAAATGAGATGTTTCAAAATGTTAGTGAAATAGAAGGTGATGGCGACTTTTTAAATTCATCTTTAAAATCTCTTTATAACTGTAAAAAAATTGGCGGAAATGTAAGATGTTCAACTTCAAAACTTGAAACCCTAGGCGGTTTAGTTGAAGTTGGGGGAAATTTAAACCTTGAACATTCAGATGTTAAAAGCCTTGGAGATTTAGAATATGTTGGAGGTGGGGCTAATTTCAAAGGCTCTAAAAACACTTCAACAGATAACTTAAAACACATTGGCAAAAATGCTCTTTTTGCTTATAGTAAAATTAAAGATATTTCAGGGCTTGAATATATAGGTGGAAAAATCTCTTTTTATAATTCAAAATTAATTAAAGAAGATTTTAAAGATATTGAAAAACCTGAATAAAAAGTTTTGGCAAATCTGCCTAGGTTTTGTTTGTTTTGGGTACGGTTTCTCAAACGGCAAAAGCTCAACGCTTTCGCCGTTCTCGTCACACACCTTTGCCCTCAACTTCGCTCAACGTGGCAAGTCTGCCAACGCCTACAATCCGTTAACGAAAAATGAGTTTTACGGATTGGAAGTGCCCTTGGGGTACGTTTCGCTCGTTTCGGGTACAAAAAAAGGGGGCTAAAAGCCCCCAAGCATGCATAAATACACAAAATAACATGAAAAATCTTTACTCATCAAAATCGGTTACACAACGAACTGAAGCCGTTTGAGTCATTAAAGTACGCCAATTTTGCCAATAACCTTCACTAAAAAGAACAACAAATTTTCGTAAAGCGTTATCTTGCAGAGATAAATTTGTCCATATGTAATTAGGAAGACATTGACCATAAGCAGCACCATTACAATTTTCACTAATACTACAATATGAATTATAAGGCATTGAAGATCTATCATCACAAAACATTAAACCATCACTACCCATACCTATTGTATGTAACATGGCAATATTCCAAGCCTCATCTTTAGTAGGCACTCTCCAAGTTCTATTGTCATAATTAAATTTTTTACAGATTTCATCTGCCGCTGAATAATTACAAACTGTTCTGTTGCAACCAGAATAACTACCATTTTTTGAATCGCAACCTGAAGCAGTTTGACCTTTCCAACAACAATTTGAACTTGAAGAATAACAAGTATCTCCCCCTACTTGAACAGTTGTTACACTTGATGGAATTTTTAAGTTTCCACTATCACCCATATTTTTTCTTGTAAAACAGAGTTTACCTATTTTCATAAAATCTGAACCTGAACAGCTGAATTTTGTAGTATCAGCTTTGTCACATTCACCATCTTTATTTAAAACATAATCTTGCGTACAAGATAGGCATGCTTTTTCATCACAAGAAGCGCAATTTTCACCAAATTTTTCTTTACAAGAAACACATTTTTTATCAGAATTTAGATAATATCCTCCAATACAATATTGACATTCAGGATAGTCTGCACTTATATTATTCTTGCAATATGCACAATTACTTATATTACATTTTGTACATTTTTTATTTGTATTAATAAAATATCCATAAAGGCAGTTTGTACAAGTAGTGGTATCACTACATCTTAAACAACTATTAATTTTAGACGAGCATTTAATTGTACATTGACCGTTAGAATCTCTTAAAAAATGGTTTTCACATTGACCTTCATCACAAACATTAATACCAGATGTTGAACAACTAAAACATTTATCTTTCAGTCCTGCGTCACACAAAACGCACTTACCACCACTTAAACCATAATATCTATCGCACTTTTTGCAACCTGTTAAATCACAACTTATACAGCTAGAGTTATATTTTTCAGTACATTTAAACATGTGAGTGCTATCACAATAATAGCCCGCAGGGCAAGTTGTATAAATGTTTATACCGTCACAATACGTTCCAATGGGGCATGCTCTACAAAACCCATTTTGAATGTAATAGCCAAATTGGCATTTTGTGCATTGTCTATCATCGCAAGTTAAACAAGCAGAGCCATAAAGGGGATTTTCCCCACAATTTTGACAAATACATTTTTTAGAATTTTTAAATTTTCCAACTTCATCACATTCAATTGGGCAGCTAATGCAATAAGATTCTGTACAAAGGGCGCAACTTGAAGAATAGTAATCGTTTTCGTGGCAATCAGAAGAAATTTCAGAACTAGCCACAAAAGAAAGAGTTTGACTATTTAATTTTTTAGTTAAAATTGGCGCAAAAGCAGCAATAACAATTGAAATTACAATCAAAGAAACTAAAAGCTCAACTAAAGAAAAGCCTTTCTTGAATTCAAATTTTAAAATTGATTTATACATAATTTCGTCCTTTTTGCTTTTGCAAAAAAATTCTATCATAAGTTAGTGCAAAATGCACGCATTTTTTTTAGTGTATCTTTAGAGTATTTAAAAAATGCGTTATTATACGTAAAATTTATGATGGTTGGGGAGAAATTATGTTTAAAATTGAAAAACCCGAAATGGTAAATAAAACTTTTAGACTTCCTTTAGAACTTGTTGAGCGCATGCAAAAAATAGCGCAAAATGAAGGGGTTTCTCTTAATAATTTGATTGTTCAATGTTGCGAATATGCACTTAAAAATCTTGAGGAATAATACCTTGTTATTTTAATTAAAGATACTTGATGTCGCTAAATAATTAAAATTTATTTATAAAAAACTAAAGTTTTTGTTCAATCACCAACACTCAACTATAGAATTTGTCATCCTGAACTTGTTTCAGGATCTGTTGTGTTTCAATGTTTACAATGGTTTTACCTTATTTCTATCAATGATACTTTATAAGATCCTGAGCTCGGCAAAGCCTCCTCAGGATGACAGGTCAAAATTGGATGATATGTCAATGCCTCTTACTCAGCAAAAACAAATTTTGAAACTGCTTGTGGGTACAGTCTATACATCATTTAAAAAATATCAAACCAATTTTATCTTAAAATTACAGGTCATCAACCAACTTAGAATCAGATTCCATGCCTGATTTCAATGTTTTGCGTACGATATCGGCTTGAGTATCAAGCATTTTGCAAACAGTTTCAATATTTCTAACTTTATCTTCTAAAATAACATCTGCGTTATTTGTGATATTCCCTGTAATATTTTGATAAGCTGACATTGCAGCCGAGCCTGTTCCTTGCATTAAATTACCGGCAACAATTGCCCCTAAGCCAAATTCACCTGCATAAGGCGCTATAGATTGTAAAATTCCACCCCAACCTGAAACTAAGCCTGCGATAGGTAGAAGAAAGTTTTGCCCAAAGCCAAGCCCTGCGCTTGAACCTGTGGCATAAGAAGCACTATTAATTGCTGCAATTCCGGCGGCAGAAACAGCATAACCTGTAGGCATACCGGCAGCGCCACCGGTTGGTGCGCCATCTGTACCAAAACCAAGTGAAATACTAGCAGCACCAGATGGAAAACCGCTATAGCTTGATAAACCAGATACACCAAAGGCATTTGTGCCTGAATCAAGATAAGAATTTGTTGAATAGTTTGGTGACCAATAAGAAGTCCCAGGGATATTCATCATAGATTGACCACCTAGAGTTGGCATAAAGCTAGATGGCGCAAAAAGGTTAGCTAATTGCCATAAAAATCCACCTGCAGTACCAAAACCTGCACCAGTTGCAGTAGAACCTGAAACCGTTAAATCTCTAAGCCTGTCATAGGTTTCATATAGTTCCGCTTTAGCGGCAGAGCTTGCAGCTCCATATTTATTAGCTATTGTAAGTGCGTGGTCATTTTTATAAGACATAGATACCTCAATATATATTTTATTAAATTAATTTAATTTTTTCTATAATATATTTTATTGATTTTTTAATGAGATTTTTAAAAAAGTCAAGATAGAAAAACGCTCCAAGATAAATCTCAGAGCTCTAATGTTATTGAAAGGAAAAGTATAGAAATTTTTATTAGGCGAATAAGTTATTTAATTCAGCTTCTTTTTCACCTTTTGCAGATTTTTCATCGCTTGATTTAAAAGGATTGAAACCATTTGAAGAATTAGAGTTTTTATCTGCAACATTTAAAAGTTCGATTGTGTTTGAGTTTTGTTCAAGTTTTTTAACTGGTGCTAATTCATTATTAGCGATTGTGCTTTGAGTTAATTCAACATTTCTTTGAACTGTGTTTGCGCTATATAAATTAGCGGCTGCGCTTGAATTTAATTTTGCAACGTTAATTGCTTGCGCATATAAACCAGCTTGTGTTAAAGCGATTTGTTTTTGTAATTCAACATTTGTTCTTGAAGAATATAAATCAATTCCTAGAGTTGCTCTGTTGAATTTTGAATAGTCAATTGATTGAACTTTTGGTTGATTATCAGCAGCGCTTTTTAAAATTTGAGCAGAAGCTTTATCAACGTTATTAATATCAATTCCTTGTTTAGCATATATAGCATTGTTTAAATTTACGTTCATTACCTTATTGCCCCACTGCCTTATTTGTTGTTCCTTATGTTATATTTATTCGGCATTTAAAGGGCTAAACTTTAGGTTTTAAATCTTTTTTGTTACAATTGTTTACATATAGAAGATTTTATTATATTTTTATTGTATAATTATCAAAAACTTGGATTTACAAAATGAGAAACAAAAACAAAAACAAAAAAAATTAAATATATAAAAAGAAGGTTTTTTAGCCTTCTTTTTTTGTATATAAATGAGGAATGATGAATATTAATAAAAAAGATTACACTGGTACAATTAAATCAATTAAAAAAGTAGCCCTAGATACATTTAAAATAGATATCTTATCAGAATTAGATTATGCTATTGCAGGGCAATTTATCTCTATTTTATGTCCCCCAAAAACCCTTAGACGTCCTTTTAGCATAATGGATTTTGATAAAGAAAATAAAACCGTTTCAATTATTTTTAAAGTTAAAGGCGAGGGTACAAGTTATCTTAGCAATTTAAAAGAAAATGATAAAGTGCAATTTTTAGCCCCTTTAGGTAACGGTTTTGAATTATACAATAAAAAAGCCTTGTTAGTTGGTGCAGGAATTGGGGTTGCGCCGATGTTATTTTTAAAAAAGGAATTAAATAAAAAATCAATTGAAAATTATTTAGTTTCAGGTTTTAAAGAAGAAGATGAAATTGTTTCAGGAAGTGATGAAAATATTATTGGCGGAAGTGTTTTAGATAAAATTCCAGAATTAATTAAAGAAAAAAATATAGAAATAATTTATTCTTGCGGGCCTAAAATTGTTCTTGAAAAACTTTGCGCTATAGCTAAAGAATTTCAACTTCCTTGTTTTATTGCTATGGAAAAGGTAATGGCTTGTTCTATCGGGGTTTGCAGAGGTTGCGTTATTAAAGTTAAAAAAGAAAATGAAATTATAAATAAATCCGTTTGTCAGGATGGCCCTATTTTTAAAGGAAATGAAATTATATGGTAAATATTTTAAAAACAATTTTAAAAAATCCTAACACTAATAAAGAATTTATTTTAAAAACCCCTATGATAGGTGCAAGCGGAACTTATGGCTATAACAGTGAATTTAGTGACTTTATTGACCTAAATTGTTTTGGCGCTATTTCAACAAAAGGAATAACCCTTGAAAAAAGATTAGGTAACGAGGGAGATAGAATTTTTGAAGTTGAAAACGGGTTGATTAATAGAATTGGGCTTGAAAACGTTGGAATTGAAAATTTCATAGAAAATAAACTTCCCGTTTTAAAAGAAAAGAAAATTGATTTTCTGTTAAATATTGCAGGTTCAACAATTGAAGAATATGAAACCTTGGCTTCTATTGCTAATCAAAATGAAATAAAAGCGATTGAAGTAAATGTTTCTTGCCCAAATGTTAACCAAGGATGTCTTGAATTTGGCTTAAATCCTGATGAATTATTTAAACTTGTTTCTAAAATAAGAAAAAAATATGATGGCTTTTTAATTGTTAAATTATCCCCTAATACATCAGATATTAAAAAACTAGCCCAAGCAACAGAATCTGCCGGTGCTGATTGTATTAGCGCTATTAACACCCTAAGAGGTTTAGGAATTAAGCTTGATTTTGTTGGAAATAAGTTTATTAAAAAATCTGTTCAAGGGGGATTATCAGGTGGCTGCATAAAACCTATTGCCCTTTATATGGTTAATCAAATTAAACAGGCAGTTAAAATTCCTGTAATAGCGATGGGGGGCATAAGCAAACTTGAAGATATTTTTGAATTTATTTCAGTTGGCGCTGACGCTTTTCAAATTGGAACGGCGAATTTTATCAACCCAGCAATTTGTACAACCTTAGCCCAAGAATTAGAAAAATTCATTTTAAAAAATAATTTTGAAAACTTTGAAAAACTAAAAGGAGTAATTAAGAATGTGTAATATCGACGTTGAAAAAACGCTAAAAGAAGCAGACGGCTTATTAAACGGGCATTTTTGCTTAACTTCAGGACTTCATTCTGATACATATTTTCAATGCGCAAAATTGTATCAATATCCTGATATTGTTGAAAAATTAGCATCTGAATTAGCAAAACAATTTGAAAACATTGAATTTGATACAATTGTTGCCCCTGCTATCGGCGCAGTTATTTTTGGTTATGAAGTCGCAAAACAATCTAAAAAAAGAAATCTTTTTGTTGAAAGAAAAGATGGCGTAATGCAACTAAGGAGAGGTTATTCCCTTAAGAAAAATGAAAAAGTAATTATAATTGAAGATGTTATTACAACAGCTAGAACAATTTTTGAAACAAAAGAAGCGCTAAAGCCTTTTGAATGCGAGATTGTTGGGGTTGGTTGTATTGTAGATAGAACCCAAGGAAAACTTGATAATGAATTTAAAATTTATTCATTATTAAAATCTTCACCTGTAACATATAAACCTGAAGAATGTCCATTATGTAAAGAAGGAATACCTTTAGTTAAACCGGGGAGTAGAGTTTAAAAAATGAAACACCTTATAGATATTCAATCTTTAACAGTTGAAGAAATTAATAAAATCTGCCAAAATGCACAAGATTTTGAAAAAGGCAGGAAAAAATCAAATCATCAAAATTCTCATATAATTAATATGTTCTTTGAAAATTCTACAAGAACAAAACTATCTTTTGAAATGGCGATTAATAAATTAAACGCTAATAAATATGACTTTTGTGCTAATACTTCTTCATTAAATAAAGGTGAAGACTTATTTGACACAATTAATAATTTAAGTGCAATTGGGTTTAATGTTGTTGTTTTAAGACATCAAAGTAACGATTTAATTTATGAGCTTTCAAAACAAAAATATTATCGTGAAATTTCTTTTATAAATGGGGGAAATGGAACCCTTGCCCACCCAACCCAAGCACTTTTAGATTTTTATACAATTAAAAAACATTTTTCAAATCTTGAAGAAAAAACTATTACAATAGTAGGTGACATCGCTCATTCAAGGGTTGCAAAGTCTAATATTGCTTTATTAAAAAAATTCAATATGAAAATAAGATGTTTAGCCCCAAGTTATTTAACAGGCGAAAAAATCGAAGGTGTGGAGTATTTTACAAACCTTGAAGAAGCTTTTGAAAATACTGATGTTATAATGGCTTTAAGAATTCAAAAAGAAAGGCTCGAAAAAGAAATTAATATTGATGATTACATAAAAAATTATCAAATTACAAAAGAAAATCTTCCCTATGCCGCTCTTTTAATGCACCCAGGGCCTATTAATAAAGATATTGAAATAAGAAGTGATGTTTTAGAAATGCAAAATGCAAAAACAATTCTTAATCAGGCTCAAAACGGGGTTTTTGTTAGAATGGCAGTTTTAGACACGGTTATTAATTCACAAGGATTTTAGTTAATGGAGAAAAAATATAAAACAATTTCAATTCCATCTTTAATTGATATGCACGTTCATTTTAGAGAACCGGGGTTTGAATACAAAGAAACCATTAAAACAGGAATTGAAGCCGCTAAAAAAGGGGGCTTTTCAGGCGTTTGCACAATGCCTAATACAAACCCTGTTGCAGATAATCCTAAAGTGATTAAAGAAATTATTTCAAAAGCTAAAAAAAATAATTTTGAAATTTATCCTGTTGCAGCAATTACAAAAAATCTTAATAGCCTTGAGCTTGTTGATTTTAAAGAGCTTAAAAAAGCAGGTGCTATTGCTTTTTCTAATGATGGCTTACCTTTATTAGATAAAGATGTTTTTCTTGAAGCTCTAAAAAGCGAAGAATTAATCCTTTCTCATTGTGAAAATGAAAGTGTTGAAGTTGCTTGGCAGATTGAACAATTTAAAAAAGCACTAAAAGAGGGTTTTAAGCCAAGGCTTCATTTTTGCCACATTTCAAAAAAAGAAAGCGTTGATTTAATAAGAAAAGCTAAAAAAGAGGGCTTAGTTAATTTAACAGCTGAAACTGCACCTCATTATTTCACTTTTACAAACCAAGATATTGATAATTCTGGTACTTTTAAAATGAATCCGCCTTTAGGAGATGAAAGCGATAAAAGAGCAGTAATGGATGGGTTAATAGATGGAACACTTGATGTTATAGCAACAGACCATGCACCACATAGCTCTGAAGAAAAATTAAAACCATATCTTGAATCTCCAAATGGAATAACAGGGCTTGAAGTTGCTTTTTCATTAGCTTATGAACTTTTAGGACTAGATAAAGCGCTTGAGAAAATGGCTTTTAATCCAAGAAAAATTTTAGGAATTCATAACAAAAAAATGATTAAATTTGCGCCCGATGAAACTTGGATTGTTGCACCGAGCCTATTTAAAACAAAATGCAAAATATCACCTTATAAAGGTATGAAATTAAAAGGAATAGTAATCAATGAATGAAAAAATTAAAGAAAAGCTGGTTTTAGCGCTAGATGTTGAAGATATTAACGAGGCAAAAGCCTTAGTAGATGAATTAAGCCCTTATATCGGCACTTTTAAGGTGGGTTTGCAGTTGTTTTGCGGCTATGGGCTTGAAATTGTTAACTATATAAAAGAAAAAAATTCTAATTTCTTTTTAGATGTTAAACTCCACGATATTCCAAACACAGTTGAAAAAGCCTCTTTTAACGTTATTAAAAACGGGGCGAATTTCTTTAATGTCCATGCAACAGGTGGAATAGAGATGATGAGAGCAGCTAAAAAAGGGGCAGAAGAAGCTAGTGAAAAATATAACAGAAAAAAACCTTTAATTTTAGCGGTTACTGTTTTAACAAGCATTTCTCAAGAAATTCTTTCAAATGAATTATCTAACAAAAAAGAAGTTAAAGATTTTGTTCTTCAACTTGCAAGAAATGCTAAAGAAGCAGGGCTAGATGGCGTTGTAGCTTCTGCTTTAGAATTAAAAGAAATTAAAAAAGAGCTTGGAAAAGATTTTATTGTTTTAACCCCAGGGATAAGACCAAGCTGGACTTTAAAAGATGACCAAAAAAGAATAGCAACACCAAAAAGCGCTATTTCAGATGGCGCAGATTACATTGTTTTAGGTAGAGCAGTAACGAAAGCTGAAAATAAACTTGAAGCAATTGAAAAAATTTATGAAGAAATTAACGAGGTTATATAAATGGGAACTTTGATTTTACAAGACGGCACAGTTCTAAAAGGAAAATCTTTTGGCGCTATTGGCGGTTTTGAGGGAGAAATTGTTTTTAATACATCAATGACAGGTTATCAAGAAATAATAACCGACCCAAGTTATGCAAAACAAATAATTGTTATGACATATCCTGAAATTGGTAATTATGGCATAAATAGCTTTGATTTTGAAGCAGATAACCCAGCTTTGGTTGGTTTTGTTGTTAAAAACAATTGCCAAACAGAAAGCCACTATAAATCAAAAGAATCTTTATCAAACTATTTAAAATCAAAAAACATAGTTGCCCTAGAAGATATTGACACAAGAAGTTTAACCAAAAAAATAAGAGAATTTGGCACAATGAATGCCTTTATAACTTCAAACGATGTAAACGACGATTTTATAAATCAAAAACTTGGTGACTTGCAAAAATTTGCAATTAATTCTGATATTTTGCTTCAAGTAAGTACAAACACAAGGTATATCTATAATCCATCAGGTGAAATTAATCTTGCTTTTATTGACTATGGCGCAAAAAGAGGAATTTTAAATTCTTTAGCTAAAAGAAACTGTAAAATCACGGTTTATCCTGCTAACATTGAAGCAAGAGAAATCTTAGAAAATGATTACGATGCGGTTTTCTTATCTAATGGCCCAGGGGACCCTGCTTCTTATGTATATCAAATTGGTCAAATTAAAGAATTAATGGGTCAAATTCCTATTTTTGGAATTTGCTTAGGCTATCAACTTTTAGCTCTTGCGTCAGGCGCTAAAACTTTTAAATTAAAATATGGCCATAGAGGCGGAAATCATCCTGTTATTAACCTTGAAAACAATAAAGTTATGATGACAAGTCAAAACCATGGCTATGCTGTTGATTATAAAGAAATTCCTAATTTTATTCATCCTACTTATCAAAATCTTAATGATAACACCCTTGAGGGGTTTGAAATTAATTCATTAAGTATTTACGCCGTACAATTTCACCCTGAAGCAAACCCAGGACCAAAAGATGCGAGCATAATTTTTGATGAATGGATAAATATTGCTAAAAAAAGAATTAATAGAATTAACGAGGTAAAAAATGAAAGATAAGTCCTTAAAAAAAGTTCTTGTAATAGGCTCGGGTCCGATTGTTATTGGTCAAGCGGCAGAATTTGATTATGCCGGAGTTCAGGCATGTCGAGCTTTAAAAGAAGAAAAAATTGAAATTGTGCTTGTTAATTCTAACCCTGCAACAATAATGACAGATGAAGAAATAGCTTCTAAGGTTTATATTGAACCCCTAACGGTTGAAAGTTTAACTGAAATAATTAAACAAGAGCGCCCTCAAGGTTTAATTGCCACTCTTGGCGGTCAAACGGCGCTTAATTTAGCTTGTGAATTAGATGATAAAGGGGTTTTAAAAGAATATAAAGTTAAACTTTTAGGAACAGATATTGAATCAATTAAACAAGCAGAAGATAGAGAGCTTTTTAAAAATTTAATGAATAAAATTAAAGAGCCTGTTCCACAAAGTGAAATTGTTTCAAGTTATCAAGAAGCCTATAAATTCTTTGAAAAAATCGGTTTTCCGATTATTATAAGACCCGCTTTCACCTTAGGCGGTTCAGGGGGCGGTATTGCAAGAAATGAAAAAGAATATGAAGAAATTGTGCATTCAGGACTTGAACAATCTCCAATTAATCAAGTTCTTGTTGAAAAATCAATCGCAGGCTATAAAGAAATTGAATATGAAGTTATAAGAGATAAAAATGATACTTGTATAACTATTTGTAATATGGAAAATATTGACCCGATTGGTATTCACACGGGGGATAGTTTTGTTGTAGCGCCAAGCCAAACTTTAACAAATAATGAATTTCAAATGTTAAGATCAAGTGCTATTAAAATCGTAAGAGCTCTAAAAATAGAGGGCGCTTGTAATGTTCAATTTGCACTTGATACAAATTCTAATCAATATTATATAATTGAGGTTAATCCAAGGGTTTCAAGATCATCTGCCCTAGCAAGTAAAGCAACTGGATATCCTATTGCAAAAATCGCTACAAAAATAGCAGTTGGTTATAATCTTTCTGAAATTAAAAACCCAATAACTCAAAAATCAGCAGCTTTTGAACCATCTCTTGACTATATAGTTACAAAAATTCCAAAATGGCCTTTTGATAAATTTGCCTCAGGAGATAGAATTTTAGGTACTAAAATGAAAGCCACAGGGGAAATTATGGCTATCGGAAGAACCTTTAATTCTTCTTTTAAAAAAGCTATTGCTTCTCTTGAAGAAAAAAATTGCGGCTTGTTAAATCGTGAATTTGAAAACATTAAGAATGAGCAACTTTTATTAGATTTATATATTCAAGATGATAGAAGAATTTTCAGATTAGCCCAAGCGCTTTATAACAATAATGATATTAATAAACTTTGCGCCATAACAAAAATAGATAAGTGGTTTGTTTCAAAAATTAAAGAAATAGTTGAACTAGAGCGCACTCTTAAAAATGAACCTTTAACAAAAGAACTTTATTTAAAAGCAAAAACTTTTGGCTTTTTAGATGTTGAAATTGCAAAATTTTCAAAAAATACAATCGAAACTCTTAAAAAATTCAACATTAAACCAAGTTATCGAATTGTTGATACTTGTGCTGCTGAATTTAGCGCTTCAACACCATATTTCTATTCAACATATAACGAAGAAGATGAAGTTGAATCTTTTAAACTTCAACAAGCTCAAAGCTACAAAAAACCAAAAGAAAACATTGTTGTATTAGGTTCTGGTCCAATTAGAATTGGGCAAGGAATTGAGTTTGATTATTGCTCGGTTCATGCTTCAAGTGAACTTATTAAAAATGGCTATGAATCTGTTATGATTAATTCTAACCCCGAAACTCTATCAACAGATTTTGATATTGCAACAAGATTATATTTTGAACCAATGAACATTGAACATGTTTTAAACATAGTTAAAAAAGAAAATCCAAAAGGGGTTTTGGTTCAATTTGGCGGTCAAACGGCAATTAATTTAGCTGAAAAACTTGCTAAAGAGGGAGTTAAAATTTTAGGCACAAGCCTTGAAAGTATTAACGCTGTTGAAGATAGAAAGGTTTTTGAAAAACTTTTAAAAGAGTTAAACATCCCTCAACCAAAAGGCTGCGCCGTAACTTCTTCAACTCAAGCACTTAATGCCGTTAAAGAATTAAATTATCCTGTTTTGGTTCGCCCAAGTTATGTTATAGGCGGACGTGGAATGCAGGTTGTTTATAACGATGAAGAACTTTTAACATATATAACAGAGGCCTTTAAATTTTCAAATGAACACCCTGTTTTAATTGATCAATATTTAGAAGGTCAAGAAGTTGAACTAGATGCCATTAGTGATGGACGAGATGTTTTAATCCCAGGGATTTGTGAACACATTGAAAGAGCAGGAGTACATTCAGGCGATTCAATGAGTATTTATCCAAGTCAAAATATCTCTAAGAAAAATGAGAAAATTCTTGTTAAATATGCAACAAAAATCGCAAGAAAATTAAACATTAAAGGTTTAATGAACATTCAATTTATCATTAAAGATGATAAAGTTTATGTAATTGAAGTTAATCCAAGAGCTTCTCGAACTGTGCCTATTATGAGCAAAGTAACGGGTATTCCTATGGTTAATATTGCACTTCGAGCAATATTAGGTAAGTCTATTAAAAGAGCAGGTTTTGGAGTTGGTTTATATAAAAAATCAAAACTTGTTAGTGTTAAAATGCCAATTTTCTCTTGGCAAAAGTTAAATAGAATTGATCCTGCTTTAGCACCTGAAATGAAATCAACAGGTGAAGTTCTAGGAATTGATACAACCTATAAAAAAGCACTTTATAAGGCATTTTTAGCAGGCGGTTTTAAATATTCAAACGCTAAACAAAGAGTTTTGGTTTCTTTAAATGACCACTGTAAAAAACCGGCTTTACCTGTAATTAAAAGGCTTTTCAAACAAGGCTTTTTCATTATGGCAACTTGGGGAACACATAAATTTTTAGAAAAAAATGGAATTCCATCTAAAATGATTGAAAAATTTATGATTGATAAACTTCAAAAACGTATGAAAAACGGAAGATTGAGTTTTATTATTAATACCCCGACAACCGGAAAAAACTCTCAAAATGCAGGTTTTCAAATCAGAACAATAGCGCAGATGTATAATATTCCAAGTTTTACTTCAATTGATACATTAGATGCGTTTTTGGTTTCATATAAAGTTTTTGATAAAAATACTCAATTAACTTATGATACGATTACAAATTACCGCAAAAAAAATCTTTTAGATATGTTTAAATAATATAGCTTTTAAGGTATACTATAAGAAATGTTTGAAAAATTTACGCAAAAGGCAATTGATGTTGTGCAGGCTGCACAAAACTACGCTCTTGAATTTCGCCATTCAAGGATACTTTCGCAACACCTTTTAATGGGGCTTGTTGCGCAAAGCAAAGGTGTTCAGGCGAGGATTTTAAATTTTGATAAAATAAACTTTGGTGAATTAACAAAAGAAGTTTATCTTAGCATTCCCTCTAATCCTGATGAAAAAAGCATGAATATCATTTTTTCTCAGGAAGCAAGAGAAATTTTAAAGTCATGCGTTGAATTATCAGATGAATTGAATTCAAAATTTGTCATGCCGCAACATATTGCTCTTGCGATTTTATTAAACAAAAATTGCACAGCTTTTAAAATTCTTAAAAAATTTGATATTGATGAAGAAAAAATCATCCCTAATTTAAAAAGAATTTTAGATAAAAGTTCTGATATTAAGGTTTGTCATCCTGAAATTCAAGAAAATGAAAACACACAGTTGTGTAACATTAATGACTTTTTTAAAGAAAAAACCATTTCAAATATTTTATCTCAAGCTCAATCAAAACTTAGCGCTCAAGGATATGAAATTTTAGGAACAGAACAAATACTTCAATCTATTTTAGATAATAAAGACTCTAAAATTGTTTCTATTTTAGAAAAATATAACATTAATTCTGAAATTTTTTCTGAAAAATTAAGCAATTTTAAATCAAGAACAGCAGAATTTGAAAATTCCGAAAAACAAATTATCTTCACACCTAATGCCTTTTTAGCTTTAATGACTGCAATTGATTGCGCTAAGGAATCTGGCAGCACTGAAATTCAAGCGCAACACATTATTTTAGGGATATTAAAATCTAAAAAAGGTATAGCTTATAAAATTTTATCTGAATTATTACCTACAGGGCTTGATTTTGAAGAAGTTATTTTAAAACAGCTCGATGATAAAATGCCTGAAACCCTTGCAATTTTAAAACTTGCAAAAGAAGAAGCTCTTAACCTTAATTCTTCTACAATTGGTACAGAGATGATTTTATTAGGAATTTTATCTTATGGAACAGGGATTGCTGCAGATGTTTTAAGGCGCCTTGGAATTACCCTTAAAGACGCAAGAAAAGAAGTTGAAAAATTAATTAAACCCCAAAAAGAGGTTGAAAACTTGATTTATAGTCAAAGGGCAAAAAAACTTCTTGAAGTTGCTTATGAAGCCGCTAAAGAACACAATAGAAAAAATATTAAATCTCAAAACTTGCTTTATGGTATTACAAAAATGCCTAATTGCCTTGGAATGAAAGTTTTATCTAACCTTGGAACAGATGTTTTAGAGGTTCAACAAGGTATTAAGCAAGAGTTGCTTTTAGGAATGGACTTATAAAATAAATAAAAAATTATTAAAAAAGGGGCTTTTGATTATTCACTAGCCCCTTTTGATTTTATTTAACTTTAAAGATTATACATCAATGTTTGTAGCATAAACTGCGTTTTGTTCAATGAAATCCCTTCTAGGTGCAACATTATCACCCATTAAGATATCAAACAATTCATCACACAATTGAGCGTCTTCAAGGCTAACTCTTTTTAAAGTACGATTAGCAGGATCCATTGTTGTTTCCCAAAGTTGTTGAGGCATCATTTCACCTAAACCTTTGAAACGTTGGATTTGCATACCTTTTTGACCTCTATCTTCAATTGCTTTTGATAATTGAGTGAAAGATGTAACATCTTGTGTACCAGCTTCAGTTTCTAATTTTAATAGTTTTTCTTCTTCAATTAGAAATTCTCTGATTTTTGGATATGCGTCTTTTAATCTCATAAATTCTTGAGATTTAATCATGTGTTGAGTAATTAACACAGGTTCTAGTGCTCCACCAAGTTCAATTTTCAAATTGAAACGAGTGTTTTCAGGATTAGAAGTTAAAAATACTCTATAATCTTGCGCTTCAACAATGCCATAGTTTTCAGCGTGGTCTTGAATATAATGAGAAAGATAGTTATAGTGTTCTTTCATTTTTTCTTCATTTTCAAAGTCTTCCGGTTTAATTCCTGAACGAATTAAGCCACGAACAATTACAGATGGCATCTGATTAATAATTGGGTTATAGAAAGCTCTGTAATATTTACCCATTTCATACATCATTGGTTCAAGTTTATCTTCTGAAATAGATTTATCTCTTGTTTTAGTATATAATTTAACCCCTTTAACCCCACGTTCTCTAATCATTCTATCTAGCGCACGGTCATCATACAAATATTCAGTTTGTTTACCTGTTGTGATTTTATAAAGTGGCGGTTGAGCGATATAGACATAGCCATTTTCTAAAAGAGGTCTAGCATATCTAAAGAAGAAAGTTAACATAAGAGTTCTAATGTGAGCGCCATCAACATCGGCATCGGTCATAATAACAACTTTATGATAACGAAGTTTTGCAACGTCAACTTCTTCATGGTTTTTAGATATGTTAATACCAAGAGCCTGAATCATTGTTTTAATTGAATCAGAATTATAGATTTTATCTAGGCGAGCTTTTTCAACATTTAAGATTTTACCTCTTAAAGGTAGAATTGCTTGAAACATTCTGTTTCTGCCTTGTTTAGCTGAACCACCCGCAGAATCACCCTCTACAATATAAAGTTCGCATTTTTCTGCTTCACGACAAGAGCAATCTGCAAGTTTTCCAGGGAGAGATGAGCTTTCAAGGGCTGTTTTTCTTCTTGTTAATTCACGAGCCTTACGAGCAGCCTCACGAGCACGTTGCGCTTGCATTGTTTTATCGATAATAGTTTTAGCAATTTTAGGATTGAATTCAAGCCATTCTTGGAATTTATCACGAATTACATCATTAACCGCAGGTGTAACTTCTGCGTTTCCAAGTTTTTCTTTTGTTTGACCTTCAAATTCAGGGTTTCCTATTTTAACTGAAACAATTGCAGTTAAACCTTCACGAACATCTTCACCGGCTAAATTTGCGTCTTTATCTTTTAAAATGTTATTTTTACGAGCATAATCATTAATTACACGAGTAATACCATTTCTAAAACCTGTTAAGTGAGTACCGCCGGAGTGGGTGTTAATGTTGTTTGCAAAAGAAAGTACGTTTTCTGTATAAGAATCAGTGTATTGCATAGCAATTTCAACATTAATTCCATCAACCATTTTTTCAATATAAACAGGTTTTTCAAAAAGAACGTTTTTATTTTTATTTAAATGTTCAACATAGCTTGCAATACCGCCTTCAAAGTGATATGTTGTTTCTTTTTCAGCTTTTTCATCATGGAAAACAATTTTTAAACCTTTGTTTAAAAATGCCATTTCTCTAAGTCTATTTGCAATTACATCACAATCAATTTCAGTTGTTTCTGTAAAAATTTCAGGATCAGGCCAAAAATGAGTTTTTGTGCCGTGTTCGCTTGTTTCACGTATTTTTTCAACTTCAGTTGTAGGTTCACCTCTAAGATATTCTTGACGATGTACCCAACCATCACGAGAAACTTCAACAATATATTTTTCAGATAAAGCATTTACAACAGATGCACCTACGCCGTGTAATCCGCCTGAAACCTTATAACCGCCATCACCGAATTTACCACCAGCGTGAAGTACTGTGTGTACAATTTCAAGAGCAGATTTTCCGCTATCAGGTTTAATATCGCAAGGAATACCACGACCATTATCTTGAACTGTAACTGAATCATCTTTATGAACGGTTACATGGATTGTATCACAATAGCCTGCAAGGCTTTCATCAATTGAATTATCAACGATTTCATATATACAATGGTGAAGTCCTCTTTGAGAAGTTGAACCGATATACATCCCCGGTCTAACCCTAACGGCTTCAAGCCCTTCTAAAACTCTGATGTTACTGGCGTCATAATGTTGATTTGCTGTAGTATCTGCCATATACTCCCCTTTTATTCTAAACTGTTATAAACATTGTACTATAAAAAGGAAGTATATACAAAGAATTTAATAATTTAAAAATTATTCAAGTTTTTGGCTAATATCAACATTCACCTGTTCAACTTTAATGCAGCCGTCTTTTTCATAGATTGAGGCCATGTTTTTTCCGTTGTGTTTTGAAAAATAAAGGGCTGTGTCTGCTGCGTTAATCAATTCTTTAGGTTCTTGCCCGTCTGTTGTATATTGCGCTATACCCATTGAAATTGTAGGTGAAAGAGTTTGAGTTTCGTTGATTTTAACAGTTATCGCTGCAACATTTTTTCTTATTCTTTCTGCAATAACACAAGCGTCTTTTTTATCTGTTTCAGGTAAAATTACAACAAATTCTTCTCCGCCATATCTTGCCGGAATATCGATTTTTCTAACTGTTTCTCTTAAAACAGCTGCAAGCCTTTTTAAGATTGTATCACCTGTTAAGTGACCATAGGTGTCATTAATTCTTTTGAAATTATCAATATCCATCATAATTAAAGACATATTTCTTTTATATCTTGCACATCTTCTTATTTCATTTTCAAGTAATGTATAGAAGTGTCTATAGATATATAGTTTTGTCATGCCGTCTTTTGTTGCAAGTTCATATAACTTAGCGTTATCAATTGCAATAGCGGCTTGGTTTGCTAAAGAGGTGATAAATTCAAGGTCTTTTTGATTAAATAATTTATCGTGTTTTTTATTTGTAATGTTTAAAACGCCGATTACTTCACCTTTTGCAATTAAAGGCACACATAAAAGAGATTTTGTGTTAGATAAAACTTCTTTTACGATAAAGCGTGGGTCTGCTGAACCAAGATTTGTTATAATTGGTTTTCTTTCTAAAAATACGGTTCCGGCTATTCCTTCGCCAACGCCGATTTTAGCACATTGAACAGCGCCATTATTAATAGCGTCTTCAAGTTTTTTATCTTGAAGTCCTGATACAATTGTTACTTGAAGTGCGTTAATTGAATAATCATAAAGCATTAATGAACCACGTTCAGCGTCAAGAGTTAACAAGGCTTTTGAAATAATAACCTTTAAAAGGCGCTTTAAGTCATCAATAAAGTTAACTGCTTGAGAAATGTTATAAAGAATTGAAATATTATGCAAAGATTTTTGCAATTGTGCTATTTCTTTATCTTTTTTAATTTTCTTATGGAGTTTAGCAATAATTGGCTCCATATAATTAAATATTTTATTTAGATTTTCTTTTACCTCTAAAGTTAAAGGATTATTAGGGTTTTCTTTTATAAAACAAAAACAAATTGGGGTTTGATGATGAAAGAAAACTCTAACATGACTAGGGTCAAGCGATAAAATTTTATTTTGTTCTAAAAATGCTCTAAAAATTTGAGTCCCTGTTTCATCTTTCATTGAAACAAGATTCATTTTTTCAACAGCATTCCAAAAAGAAGAATTACCTTCTTCATATTCAAAATATTCGTTACTTCTTGTTTTATCGTTAACAAAAACATTTTTATAATATTGATTTTCAAGAAGATAAAAGTTTATATCGTCAGTTTTAATCATAGAAGAAGTGTAATCTTTTATCTTTTTTAAAAGTTCATATACATCATCTGCTTGATTTGCAATTGTGCTTATTTCAAACATCATGCTAAGATATTTTATGTTATTTTCTAAAGAATTAGCTTCTGTCATAATAATCCGTACTACACCTATTACAATTATGAATTATACAATGTTAATACCCTAAAAATAACCCACAAAAACCTAAATACAACTTTTGGAGGAAAAATTGAGCGAGATATGCAAAAACTGGTCTAATTGGCTTAAAAAAACAAGATTTTCTTATATGAATGAACTTCAAATTCAACAAACCCTTAATTGGCTTAATTCAATTAAAAATGAAGTTTTAGATTTAGCTGATTTAAAGGAAAATCAAAAAATTGCCGATTTTGGCTGTGGTTCTGGGCTTTTGGGCTTTGGTGTTTTAGAAAGATTTTTAGATAAAGTTGAATTAATTTTTTCAGATAAATTTGAAGATTGCATTGATGAATGTAAAAAACTTTTAAATGAAATGAATATTGAAAATAATGTTAAATTTCTTCAAAGTGACATTTCAGATATTAAATTAAGTTCAAATTATCTTGATAGGGCGCTGACTCGTTCTGTTTTAGTTCATGTTGTTCAAAAAGAGCCTGTTTTTGCCGAACTTTTTAGAGTTTTAAAAAGTGGGGGATATTATTGTGCTTTTGAACCGATTATAAGGGAAAACACAAGATATTATGAGCTTTTATTACCTAATGAAATAAGCGATTATTTTGATTTTAGAAAAGCAGAAAAAGAATTTATGGAAAATCCTGATGACCCGCTTGTTAATTTCAGCACTCAAAGTCTTGATGAGGGATTATCAAACGCAGGATTTAGCGATGTTACAATTAATGTTGGAATAGCAAAATCAAAATATCAACCAACAAAAGACGCTATTTTAAATTGGTTTATAAGCCCGCCATCTCCTAATTTAAAATCTATGAAAGAAAGATTTTTAGATTATTTTGAAGAAACAAAAGTTGATAATTACATTAAAGAAGTTCAAGAAATTCTATCTAAAAAAGAAATAACAATCAGCTCGAAAACTGCTTTAATTAAGGCAATTAAATAGGTTTTTAGTAAAATAGCAAAAAATTTCATTTAGAACCTTTAAAATAATGTAATGAAAGTTGATTATAATAATCAAAATAATTTTCAAAAATTTAGAGGACTAAGTGGATTAGCTAAGCCACTTGGCGCTTTTTACAACAAAAATGCAACAATTCCAACCTTAGCCATTGAAACAGGAGTAACTTTAGGTAGGGCCCACGAAGCAAACAAGCAAAGCGGCAAAAAAGAAGCCCTTGAAAGACTGGTCGAGCAAGGCACAAGTGCAATTGTTTGGATTTTTGGGGTCCAATGGCTTAAAAATATCGGCGAATTTATAGGTAAAAAATTTTTTAATATTAAAGATTTTAATTTTGACATAGGTTTTGATGAATTAAGGAACCCGATGAAAAATTGTTCTAGTTTTATTGATAAAAAAGCCTGTAATTTTAAAATGGGTAATTTGCTTATAAGCACTGCTCTTGCAACTTATTTTACGGGTTTTATTTTGCCTAAAATAAACTATAAAATTTCATCTCATGTTAAAAATAAAAAAGATGATAAAACAACCCTGAAACCAACTTCATTTAAGGATTTTCAGGATAATTTAGCTAAAGATAAAAAACTTCCTTTTAAAGGCGGATTTATAAACACCCTTAGCCACACAATTGAAAATGATTCAACTATGAGGCTTTTAATTACAGATATGGGTGTTGTTTCGGGGCGCTGTGTCAATGCTCGAAGTAAAAATGAAAAAATAGAAAATCTTTTTAGAGATATTTCTTCAATTTATTTATATTTAAGAGCGCCTGATGACATTGCAAAAGCCTTGAATATACTTACTAAAAACGCTTCAATTAACCCTCGTGCGCTTAATTCAACAATTGAACTTTTAGAAAAAAATCTTGATAAAATTAATAAAGATAATTTTTCAAAAGTTGTTTTGGGTTCTGTTAAAAATGAAGATTTAGAGGCTCTTAATAATCTTTTTCAAGATAAAACAATTGTCAAAACAGATGATTTTATTAAGGCTTTTCCTAATTTTAAAGAAAAAGCGCTTAAAATGGCAACCTTGCAACCTATTATAGAAGAAAACGGCGTTTTATCTAAACAACAGGCAAAAGATGTTTTAAACAATGGGCTTTTAAGTAATCCTGAATTTTTAAAAGAAATGTTTAAAGATGTGACTAATGGCGCAAGTGATGACATTAGAAGATTTGTTTCTAAAAAAGATCTTGAAAAAATAAGGGCTTCGCTTGATAATTTTGCCCTTCAAATTGAAAGAGAATTGAATAATAAAGAAGGGTTATCTAAGGAATTACTTGAAAAAATAGGAAATAAAAACATTAGAAAAAACTTTTTAAATAATTCAATAGGGACTTTTGTTTCAATTGTGGGGCTTGGATTTATTATTCCTAAGGTACAATATTTAATTAGAAATAAGCTAGAAAATAAAAATGGGGCTACTTCAAATCAGAATAAACAGGGTTAGAAGCAATTAGCTTTTGAACTCCACCAATACCGCCTTTTGCTCTAATTTTTGCGATATAGTTTTCTCTTTTAACTAATGGTTCATTTAAAGTTGCAAGTGCTTTATTTCTTTTTACAAGTTCATTCCACGCTTGAGTTTCTGAAATCCAAGCTCTTAATTCTTCAGCACCTGTGTTTGTAAATGTATGATGTTGAGATTCATGGGCTATTAAACAAGCAATTGCTTCAGGTCTTGCGCCACGATGTTCAGCACTAATATAAATAACTAAACCATTATTTTTTGTTTTTAGGGTTAAAGCCTCACAATCTTGATATCCATAAATTGCTAAATCTCTAAACATAACTCTAATAGGCTTTCTTGTAGCATTTCTTCCATATAAAATCGCTATTACATCTTTTCTATTTATTGTTTCTAAGCAATTAAGCGCTGCTACTATTTTTTGATTGGTAGAAATCTTAGAATAATCAACCGCAAAGGTGTCTTGTATGCTAAAGATTAAAGATAATACCAAGTAAATTACTAAAATTAAACGTTTCATAACCATTTTCTTTTTTATGTCATCCTCACAAATAAACGACATATTTTTTAAATACTTTATACTTACGAAATAAATCTTAAATATTTTTTTACAAAAATTAATATAATCCCCAAAGACTTAGTCATAACTTGAATTTTTTAATTTAAAAAAAATGATATTTTATTCAAAAGGCGACTTAGGGAGTAAAATGATAAAATTAAGATTATATATTTATTTTATAGTTCTTTTGTTTATATTTTTCCCTTTTTCAAGCGGTTTTGAGCCTGTAAAAACGGTTATTATTACAAAAGAAGATATTTTAAACGCAAAACCAAAATCGCCTTATGAAGTTGAATTTTCACAAAAAGATTTAAAAATCGTTGAAATACTTGAAAAAAGGCATTTTCCAAGAACTTATGAAGAATTTAGCGATAAAGAAAGATTAAAAAATCTTGAATATGAACTTTTTGGAAAAATTTGGGAATACACCCCAAAAGAAGAAAGAATCAGGCGTCTTTCAATTGCTTCATCAAATAGAATGCTAACAGGAATGGCGCTACCTTGCTCAATTAGCTCTAAAAGAAACGCTAAAAGAATGAGAAATGACTCACTTCCTATTAGGCAAAAGGATGATGTCGGGCTAATTGATGGGTTTTTAAGGCTTTTAAATCCTGATAAATATGAGCAATACAGACGCCATAGCGAAGAAATGTTTTACAAATACGAAGAATAATTTTTGGCATGTTGCAATTATTTTTTTGTCATTGTAAGATTAAAGTATTAGGAGATTAAAATGAATCAAATTACCAAAACAGCTTGGGATTTAAACGAAAAATCGCCCAACAGATATCAATTAGTGTATGAATTAATCGAACTTGCAAAAAAACTTGTTGATGAATCTCAAACTAAAAAAACAAGAGATGACTTCGGTTTTGATATTGAAGTTCCTTTTGATTCTAACGTTAAAAAAGAAAAACCCGTTCAACATGCAATTATGGTAAAAGCCTCTGAATCAGATGATGATGGGCTTGTAGGATAATAATACAGGTTTTAATTCCATTTTATGGATAAATTAAAAGAAACTACAGATTTTATAAAATCACAAACAAACAACCAAAACCCTAAAATAGCAATAGTTCTAGGTTCAGGGTTAGGTTGTTTTTGTGATGATTTAAGTGGTAAAGTTTTAAAATATACAGATATCCCCAATTTCGGCTCATCTAATGTTAAAGGACACAAAGGCGAATTATTATTTTGTGAAATTGAGGGAAAATCTTGCGTTATTATGCAAGGAAGATTTCACTATTACGAGGGAAATTCACTTCAAGTGGCAACTTTTCCTGTTAAAGTTTTTAAAAAACTTGGGGTTGAAACCCTTATTTTGACTAATGCCGCAGGTTCTTCATCTAAAAACCTTGCTATTGGCGATATTATGCTTATTAATGACCACATTAATTTTATGGGAAACAACCCTTTAATTGGCAAAAATGATGACACTCTTGGAGAAAGATTTCCCTCTATGAGCGATTGTTACACTAAAAAACTTCAAATTTTAGCAAAAAATTGCGCTCAAAAATTAAACATTGATTTAAAAGAGGGTGTTTACCTTGCAACAACAGGTCCAAGTTACGAAACAAAAGCAGAAGTAAAAGCCTTTAGGCTTCTTGGCGCAGATGCCATTGGAATGAGCACCGCACCAGAGGCAATTGTGGCAAGTTATCTTAAAATGAATACTTTAGCTTTTAGTTTAATTACAAACTTTGCAACAGGTGTCACTGATGATATCCCTAACCACGAAGAAGTTATCCAAATCGGAAAAACTGCAGGAATAAAACTTTCTTCTTTAATTAAAAATATTATTTCAAGCCTTTAATCAACAATAGCGCCTTTTGGAACGATTGTTATACCGCCTTGAGAAACATAAAATCCACGTCTTAAATCGTCTTCTTTATTAAAGCCGATTTCTGTGTATGGTGGAATTTCAACATTTTTATCAATAATTGCACGATTAATTTGTGAATGGCGCCCAATTGTAACGTTTTCCATTAAAATTGAATCGCAAACGCTTGAATAACTGTTAATTCTAACTTTTGGAGATAAAACGCAGCCTGAAATCATACCGCCTGAAATAATGCAGCCCTCTGAAACTAAAGAATTTTTAGCTACACCAACCCTTTCATCTTCATCCCAGATAAATTTTGCAGGTGGAAAGTTATAGTTAAATGTTCTTAAGGGCCAATCGGGGCTATATAAGTTTAATTCTGGCGCATAGGCTAATAAATCCATATTTGCTTGCCAATAGCTATCAACGTTTCCAACATCTTTCCAATAGCCTTTTTCGGCAGCCGTCATACCATCAAATTCATTATTTGAAAAGTTATAAATATAAACTTTTGAACCGTTATTTAGCATATTTGGAATGATATTTTTTCCAAAGTCATGAGATGAATTTTCATCAACTGAATCTTTTTTTAATTCTTCAACCAATTTATCAGGTTGAAAAATGTAATTTCCCATTGAAGCCAAGCATTTTGTAGGGTCATTTGGAATGTGTTTTGGTGTTGTTTTTGGTTTTTCAATGAAATTTTGTAAGCGCCAATTGTCATCTACTTCAATAATTCCATATTCACCCGCTAATTCAATTGGAATAGCGATAGCAGAAATTGTTAAATCAGCCTGTTTTTCAATGTGATAATTTAACATTTGGCGAATATCCATTTTATAGATATGATCGCCACCAAAAACGCAAACATGAGAAAAGCTCTCATCTGTTATTTGATTAATGTTTTGAAAAATAGCGTCCGCTGTACCTTTATACCAGTTTCCATCTGTTCTCATTTGTGCCGGTACAAGGTCAACATATTGATCAATTGAAGAACATAAATTCCAGCCTCTTGAAATGTGTTTATTTAAAGAGTCTGATTTATATTGTGTTAAAACTTTGATTTTATGAAAGCCTGAATTAACAAAATTATTTAAAACAAAATCGATAATTCTATATCTTCCGCCAAATGGCACCGCAGGTTTTGCTCTATCTTTTGTTAAAGGGTAAAGTCTTTTACCTTGTCCGCCTGCTAAAACCATTGCTAATACTTTATCATGATACATTTTAACACCTTTTTTCTACTTATTATTATTTTACTTTTGATGATAATTAAAAACAATAATTCAAATATAGGTTTTTATGGGTAGTTAAATTTTATTTATCTTCAATTTTAAATGCAAAAAACATTTCTACTATGCTTAAAAGTAAAAATAATCCGAAAACAAGCATATAAGATTGATTTCCATAAATCAAAACCCCATTTATTTCATTTGGTTTAAAAACGTTCATTAATGCACCGCATAACGTTCCTAAAATTCCAACTGTCATAAAGAAGCCAAAATTTTGAATTGAAACCGCAGTTGCACAAATTTCATATCGATTTATTAAATGAATTGATAAAATTAAAAGTGGTGAAATACTGCCTATAAAAGCAGGAATTAAAAACACAAAAGCGATTAATTTTGTATGAAAATCAAAAGCTAAACATAAAAAAACGGTTAAAAAAGAAATAAACGATAAAACTGAAACCAATTTAAAAATAGGCGCTCTTTTGTTATTCATACATTTAGAAATAAAAGCGGTAATTGTTCCAGCGCATGCACAAATTAAAGCCATTATAGATAAAATAACAGCCGCTTTATTAATATCAAAATTACAAAAATCTTGTAAGAATTTCTTTCCGATTACGCTTTGTAAAACATAATAAAGCCCATAATTCACGCCCCCAAAAATATATAAAGTTATGTTCTTTTTGTTAGATAAAATTTCTTTGAATGGTGAAAGAGAGAATTTTGTTTCTTTTTCAATATGCACAGGACGAAACAAGGCAAGAATAATTAAATATAGAATAGATAAAACCAAAGTAAAGAAACCTATGAAAGAAAAAACATTTCTCCAACCAAGATTATTAACGCATAAAACCAAAGGCGCATTGGCGATTATTCCGCCGCTATAGCCAAAAAACAGAATATATGAAACAGCTAAAGAAAAATTAGAATCTTTAGCATATTTTTTAACTTCTCTAACTGTACTTAAATAAAAAGTTGCAGCCGCAAAGCCCACAAAAATCCTTGAAAGATATAATAATATTAAATTAGATGAAAAAGGAAATAACATCGCCCCTATTGCAAAAAGGACGCTTCCTGCAGCAATTACTCTAAAACCACCGATTTTATCTACTAAAAGCCCAACGATTAATTGAACAAAAGCATAAGTATAACAAAAAATTGCGCCTAAAAATGTTATAGCGCAAGCGCCTGATTTAAAATCCCCCTGTAAAATATCAAAAATTGCCCCTGGGATACCTGCTCTATGGATATTAGCTAAAAAATAAAACACAGTTGCAATTAAAATAAGAGCTAATCTAAAAAAATGTTTATTATGAAGATTCATACTTTCCTCTATTTTTTAAAAATAAAATAAACCGCTAAAACAATAAATAAAAAACCGATTAGATAATTCCATCTGAATTGCTCTTTTAAATATAAAATTGAAAACAAACTAAAAACAACAAGGGTAATAACTTCTTGAATTGTTTTTAATTGAACAACGTTATAAACCTCAATTCCAAGCCTATTTGCAGGAACTTGAAAGCAATATTCAAAAAATGCAATTAGCCAAGAAACTAAAATAATCCCAAAAAGAAATGAACTTTTAAATTTCAAATGTCCATACCAAGCAAAAGTCATAAAAACATTTGAAATTATTAATAGAACTATCGGAGTTATATATTTTATCATATTTTCATTTTAATACGAAAACAAAAAAGCAGATATTTTCTATCTGCTTTTATCACATTATATAACCGATTTAATTTAAACCGAAACAAGACCTTCTTTAATTGCTTTAACTGCCGCTTGAACTCTATCATCCACGCATAATTTTTGTAAAATTGAACAAACATGCGCTTTTGCAGTATGAACAGAAACAATTAAGTTTTCAGCAATTTGCGTATTTGATTTACCTTGAACCAAAAGTTTTAAAACTTCTTCTTCTCTATCTGTTAATTTTGTTTTTTGATCAACAGATTGCGTTCTGCCTAATATTTCAAGACTTTCAGGCTTGGGAAAGTTTTTAAGTGCTAATGGTGCAACTTTTTCATCAATCCAACAAGCACCTTTTGCCGCACTTTTAACAACATTTGATAAAGTTTTTGTGTCGATATCTTTTAAGCAATATCCACAAGCACCCGCACCAAAAGAAGCAACAACTTCTTCTTCCCTGTCGTGAGATGTTAAAATAACAACTTTAGATTTAGGCGCAACCTTAGGAATTTGCATTGTGGCTTCAAGTCCATTCATGCCGGGGAGTCCTAAATCCATTAAAACAACATCAGGTTGATTTTCTTCAATTAAATCTAAACCTGATTCTGCGCTTTCAGCTTCTCCAACTACGCTTACGTTTTCCATATCATTAAGAGCATATCTTAGTCCAACTCGAGTCAGCTTATAGTCTTCCACAATTACTACTTTGATATCATCAAAAGCAGCTTTCCTCATAGTTTGTTGTGCCATAATCCAATCCTTTCTCCTAATAAATTAAAACTTTAAGCTTAAATTTTATAGTACAATCTTATAACCCTAATTATTTAATTAAAATTAGCCACTTGGCTAATATTTTAATAAATCAATCGAGCAATTAAAATCTTTTTTAAAAAATTGTATTTTAAATTTATGGAAAAAATTTTAAACAAATCGGACACCATTTCATATAACAATGAAAAAATAATAGCAAACATTCTGCATGACATCAAGAGCCCATTATTCAGCATTAAAATGGGTTTATCAAATAAAATTGATAATGAGCTTAATAAAGATGTTTTTGAAACGGTTTTAGATATCATTGAATATATCGATAATTTCTTAATAATTTACAATTTTAAAACGGGAAAATTTGAAAGAAAAATCTCAAAATGTGATATTAAAAAAATCGTCAATAAAAAAATTGAAGATAACAAGAATTTGTTTATCAATAAAAAAATAAATATTGATATGATTTTAGATGAAAACCCTTGCGTTATTAATAACATTGAAATTTTTGTTTCAAGTATTATAGGAAACATTATTTCTAATATCGCACTTCATGCTTCAAACAATAAACCTTGCAGCGTTGAAATTTATAAAAAATCCAACTCAATTTGTCTTGAATTTAAAAATTTCTATGATGAAATTAGCTGTAATTTCAAAATGGGACTTGGTTTTTGTCACAATTTAGCAAAAATTTCAAAAATCGATTTTAAGTTCAACAAAACTCAAGATTTATTTTGCGTTAATTTAAAAATTCCTGATTTAAAAAATTAATCTTATAATGAAATGTCGTTAATGTCAGAATTTGAACCAACTCGAGCAGAAATTTCAGCAATTAGGCGAGAAATTTCATAACCTGAAACCATAACTTCAAGAATAAGTTGCGAATTAATTAAAATTTTGTCCCCATATTCCATAGTATCTGGGTTTAATACTAAAAATTCAACAAAATCTTCACCAACATATAAGATTTTGCCAAACTCAGCATCGGTTGCCCATCTTAAAAAGACAACCATTTTTTCAAATAATTTTAGTTTTTGTATCATCCTCATACTATATATGATATGATTAATTTTATGAATGTCAATTTTATAAAAGATAATTGTAACATTGTAAATGATGGTAAATTTAACATGGAATATGACTTAAAAATGCTTGATTTTGCAATTGAAAACAAGATAGATTATGCGCTTGTAAGATTTTATCAATGGTATCCAAAATGCGTTTCTTTAGGAAGAAATCAAAAAGAAAATTGTTACAAAGTGGATGATATTGATGTTGTTAAGCGCCCAAGTGGCGGAAGGGCGTTGTTACATGATAGAGAATTAACTTATTGCTTTGTTTCACCCATTTTTAACCAAAGCGTTATAGAAAGTTATAAGGCAATTTCTCTTGGATTAATTGAGGGTTTTAAAAACCTTGATATAGAACTTGAATTTTCTAAAAATGAACACAAAAATCTTTCTTATTGTATGTCTATTTCATCAGGCGCTGATGTATCTTATAAAGGAAAAAAGTTTATAGGTTCAGCTCAATATAGAAAAAACGGCTATCTTTTGCAACACGGCTCAATTCCATATACCCTTGATTTTGATTTAATTGAGAAAATATTTTCTCAAAAAGTTGAAAAAGAAAACATTATCACTCTTAATGAAATAAACAAAAATTTATCTACAAGACAAATAATCGAAGCTCTTGAAGATGGATTTAAAAAAGCCTTAAAAGATGTTTAATCTTTTTTATTGGTTTATGGTAAAATTAAACAAAATTGTTTAGTTAGAGGAAATAATGTCAAAAATCAGCGTAATAATACCTATATATAATGTTGAACAATATCTTGAAGAATGTTTAACAAGTGTTTTAGCTCAAACTTATAAAAATCTTGAAATAATTTTAGTGAATGACGGTTCAACAGATAATTCATTAAAAATAGCGCAAGAATTTTCTAAAAAAGACGATAGAATTAAACTGATTTCTCAAGAAAATCAAGGTCTTTCAATGGCAAGAAATGCTGGTATTAAACAGGCTTCGGGCGATTTTATTTCTTTTATTGATAGCGATGATTGGATTAGCCCTAATTATTATGAAAAATTAATTAATTCAATTGAAAAAAATTCTTGTGATATTGCTCTTGCTTCAATTTTAAGAGTTAGAGAAAATTCTAAAAAAGATAGAATTAAATATGAAAAAGAAGAAATTAAAACAACTTTAGCTGATAAAATCAAACTTTGCGACATTCCAAGGTGTTGTTATGTTTGGAATAAACTTTATAAAAAAGAATTAATTGAAAATTCACCTTTCACAAAAGGAGCTTATTATGAAGATGTTTTATGGACACCTGAAATAATTAAAAAAGCGCAAAAAATCGTTAGCGTGCCTGATTGTTATTATTACTATAGAGCTAACGCAAGTTCTATTGTTAAACAAAAACAAAACTCTAAAAAACAAAAAGATTCTTATATAGCAAAGAAAAAACTTTTAAAATTCTTTAAAGAAAACGATCTTGATTTATCTAAAAAACAAAAAACAATTACAAAATCAATTAAATATTTATTTAACTTACCTATTTTAAAAGAAAAAGAATATCAAAACACAATTACAACTTTGCTTTTTGGCTTTTTGCCGATTTATTTTGAAAAAATTAAAACCCCTGTCATTAAAGAAAATACTTTTCTTGTTTGGGAACCTTGCAGCATTTCACACAGCGAAGTTGTCCCAGGGTATGTAAAATATCTTCTTGATTTAGGTTATCATGTTAGTGTTTTAGTAACCCCTGAAAGATATAAAGAGGGCTTATTTTCAAGATTTCAAGAAAGTGAAAATTTAACTTTAAATAAGTTAAATCAAAAAGAAATAAGAAGATTTTTTAAAGAGGGTGATTTATCTTCTCTTAAAGGAATTTTAACCACAACCGCAGGAAAAATTTGTGATTGCATTAATTATAATCTTGCTTATGACTTTTTCAACCCGACTATTGATAAATCGAAGTTATTTTTCGTTGAACACGAAGCAAGTTTTGCAATTGATAAAAATTCTTGGAATGAAAAATTAATCACTTTAAGAAAATTAGATTACAAAAATGCCAAAAGCGTGGTTGTTAATCCACATTATTTTGGAGAAGTTAAAATCACTCCTAAAAACGATAAAATTACTAATTTCATTACAATTGGCGCCATTCGTCCTAACAAGAAAAATAGCCAATTAATTATTGAAGCAGCTAAAAAATTAGTTGAAAAAGGTTATAATAATTTTAAAATCACAGTTGTTGGAAAAGGGCACCTTAAAGGGGTTTCAAAAGATATTGCAAAATTCTTTGATATTAAAGGGCGCCTTGATTTTAAAAATATGTATAATGAAATTGAAAAAGCAGATTTTATGTTAACTGCTTATGATGATAAAGATAAAGAGCACATAAGATATAATACTTCCGGCACAAGTGGCAATTTTCAGCTTGTTTACGGCTTTTTAAAACCTTGCATTATTATTAAAAGTTTTTGTGATATGAATGGTTTTAATGAAAAAAATTCAATTTCTTATGATAAAGTTGAAAACTATTATAAGGCTTTAGAAAAAGGTATTTCATTAAGTAAAGAAGATTATTCTGAACTTCAAAAAAACTTGAAAGAATATAAAGATGAATTTTATATGCAATCTTTAAACAATTTAAAAGGATTGATTAATGGCTAATATTCCTGTTGTTTTTACTTTTGATAAAAGAATACTTCCCGCCGCTTCAATTGCCATTAAAAGCCTTATTGACAGTGCAAAATCTTCAACAAAATATGATATTCGTATTTTGCATAACGACTTATCTTTAAAAAATCAAAAAAATTTAACATCTTTAATTGAAAAAACAAACCACTCAATCGGCTTTCATTATGTTGATAAAAAACTTTTTAAAGGAGTTAGAACAAATAACAAAAGCTGGAGTGAAATTGTTTATTACAGAATGATTATCCCTCAAATTTTAATTGAATATGATAAGGTTATTTATTCTGATGTTGATGTGTTTTTTAAAGATGACCTTGAAGAAGTTTATAACATAAACCTTGAAAACTTTGAATGGGGCGGAGTTCGAGCCGAAAAAAACACAAAAAATTCAACAGGGCACAAATTTTTTGAAGAAAATAAAAATGAATTTATTTTCTGGAGCGGCTTTATGTTGATTAATTGTGAAAAACAAAGGCAAGAAAACACTTTTCAAAAACTTTTAAAAACATCTTTTGATTTTAAAGATAGATTAACTCTTTTTGATTTAGATGTTTTAAACATTACTTGTGATAAAATTAAAGAAATTCCTTTAAACTATTGCGTTTTAGAAACGCTATATGAAAATGAAAGAGTTAAAGAAATTCCTGAATATTCTTTTTTAAAAAATGTATATTCAATTGAAGAATTAAAAGAAGCAAGAAAAAATCCTAAGATTATTCATTATGCAGGAAAATTAGGAAAACCTTGGAGAAGAAAAAATCCGCCTGAATATTATAAAAAATATATGGAAAATCTCCCCCCTGAACTTAAAAAATACACCCTTAGAGATTATCGAAAAAAATTATTTTCAAAAAATTAAAGAAAGATAAAAATGAAAAAAACAGCAATAATAACCCTTACATTTAATAAATTAGAAGAAGCAACAAAACCATTTTTAAATTCTTTATATGAATTCACCCCTGAAAATGATTTTGATTTAATAATTGTTGATAATGGTTCTAAAGATGGCACAAAAGAATTTTTACAAGAATTTTCTTCTAAATATAAAAACATTAAATTAATTTTTAACGAAGAAAATCTTGGCTATTCAAAAGGAAATAATATAGGCATAAAAGAAGCGCTAAAAGGGGATTATGGCTATATCGGCTTATTAAATAATGATATTCTTTTTACACCTGATTGGCTAAAAGATACTCTTAATTTTTTCAATAAAGATGAAAAAATCGGCTTAATTTCACCAAGAATTCAAAAGAAAAAAGAGGTTTCAATTGAAAACTATTTAACAAAATATAAATCTTTTTTAGCAAAATATAAAAACAATTTAAGATATACTATTGAGCCTTTATTTTGCTGCGTTCTAGCTAAAAAAGAAGTGATTGAAAAAATCGGACTTTTAGATGAAAACTTTACACCTGCGTTTTTTGAAGATAATGACTATTGCTTTAGAACGCTATATCAAGGTTTTAGGCTTGCAATTTGTAATAGAACATTTGTTTTTCATAACCATTCAACAACAAGTAAATCAATTAGTAATGAAATTTTTGAAAGAAATAAAAAATACTTTTTTGAAAAACATCCTTTGGGAAAATATATTTTTGACCACAAAAAATCTAATATCATAAAAGATATTCTAGGTTATATTAAAGAGGCAAAAGAAAGATAAAAGCTAGTTTTTTAAAATAAATTCAACCATTTGCTCAAAATTTTCAAAAAGATTTTTAGCATTATTTTGAATTAGAAAATCTTTATCTTTATATCCCCACAAAACGCTTAAACATTGAACATCGGCATTTTTTGCGGTTTGAATATCAACTTCACTATCTCCTATAAAATAAATTTCATCTTTAGATAAATTAAATTCTTTAATTATTTCTAAAAGCGCTTTTGGGTCTGGTTTTTTAGGAAAAGTTGAAGTTTCACCCATTGAAATATCAAAAATATCATTGAAGAAATATTTTGATAATCTTTTAACTTCAACATCAATTTTATTTGATAAAATTGCAAGTTTGATATTATTTTCTTTTAATTTTTTTAAGCCCGAAATAACACCATTATAAGGTTTTGTAGTTATAAGAGAATTTTTTGCATAATGAGATAGAAAAATTTTATAACATTCATCAAATTTTTCTTGATTATCATCTAAAGAACGCTCAATTAATTTTTTAATTCCATTTCCAACAAAATTCCTTACTTCTTCTAAGGTTCTTTTTGGCATATTACAAGCATTTAAGGCAAAATTTAAACTATTTTTTAAATCTTCAAGAGTATATAAAAGCGTTCCATCTAAATCAAAAACAATTCCTTTAATTGACATTTTTTTAAACCTTTTTAGTTGATTTTTATAAAAATATGATTACAAAAATTAATAATCATGCTATAATTTTAATACAATGTGGTATTTACTACAATATAGCAAAATTAAGGATAATTTTTAAAATTAAAAGGACTTTAACATGACCACGACAATTACAGGTTTAGGTTCAGGGTTTGATATAGATTCTTGGGTTAGCCAATTAGTCAGCGCAAAAGAATCTAGCACGGTTACACCTCTAAAAACAAAGCTAAGTACGCTTGAAACAAAAAATCAAGCAGTTTCAGCTTTGCAATCAAAATATACATCACTTCAATCTGCACTTCAAACCTTCACAAGAACAATTTATAATTCTTCTTCTGATATGTGGTCAAACACAAAAATTAAATCTTCTAATGAAGCTTATGCAACAGCAAGCTCATCAGGAAGTGTTGCGAGTGCCAATGTTGACTTAAAAATTGAACAAGTTGCAACTTCAACCGTTGCAAAAAGCGCTCATAGCTTAGGTTTATCTTCAAAAGATGATATTTTAAATACAAAATTCACTAACCTTGCTAATTCTCAGGCTAAAGCCGGAACTTTTTCAATGTTTTTAGATGGAAAACAATATGAAATTGAAATTGAAGAATCTGACAAAGTTAGCGACGTTATAGACAAAATAAAAACCGCATCAGATGGCAAAATTCAAGCCTCAATTGATGATGACGGAATTTTTACAATCAAGGCTTACTCGAAAGAAACGCTCGAAGACGGCAGCGTTCGATATGAAGAAAACAAAAATTCAAACCTTGCCCTTGGTTCAAATGGTGACACATCTAATATGTTAACCGCCTTAAAGTTATACAACAAAGATGGCAGTTCATCTATTTCAAGCGCTTATCCTGTTCAAAAAATAAAGACAAGCGTTGCGATGATGAATGAAGAATCAGGCTTAACCGGTTTGAAATTTTACGACGAAAATGGTAATCCTGCTACAAAAGGCACGGTTACCATAAACGGCGTTGATTTTGAAATTGATGAAAACACTTCATTAAACAATTTAATTCAAAAAATCAACGGAAATTCAAAAGCAAACGTAAAAGCAAGCTATGACTCTTTAACAAATAAAATCAGCCTAACTTCAACTCAAACAGGTCAAAGCAGCATTAGCTTAAGTGAAAGCGGCACAAACCTTTTAAATGTTTTAGGTTTAACCGAAGGTGAAGGCGAAAATGAAGTTATAGCGCAAGGTTCACAAACCCTTGGACAAAATGCAATTGTTTACATTAACGATAACAAAGTTGTTTCAACTTCTAACACAATAACGGGTGAATCTTCAGGAATTGCAAACCTTTCAATCACAATTAAAAAACCAACAAGCGACTATTCAAACAATCCTGATGATGAACAATCTATTAATTTAAGCATTGATCCTGATTATACAAAAGTTAAAGAATCTCTAAAAACTTTTGTAGATGCCTATAACGCTGCTGTTACTTCAACAAAATCAGCAGTTAAATCTGATGGCGCAATTGGAAGTGATTCATCCTTAAATGCCGTTTTAAATTCTTTAAGAAGTTTAACTTCAAGCGTTGGAGATAACGACGGACTATATTCAATGTTAAGCCAAATCGGTATTTCAACATCAAAAACAGACACAACTCAACTTTCAATTGATGAAGAAAAACTTGATGAAGCCTTAAATAAAAACTTCGATTCTGTTAAAAAATTACTATCTGATGGCGCAACAGCAACAGAAGATAACGGCTTATTTGATAAACTCCTTACAAGTGTTAACAATGCACTTGATTCAGATAGAGGCTATTTCAGCAAAAAAACAGAAAGTCTTGAAAGTCAAATTTCTTTAATGAACACAAGAATTGAACGTGCAAGCACAAGTTTAACCAATTATCAAACAAGAATTACAAAGCAATTTAACGCTATGGATAGCACTTTGTCTTCTTTAAATAATCAATATAGCGCATTTTCAGCATTATTTAGCTAGGCTTTTCCTGCCAATTGACCGCAAGCAGCGTCAATATCAGCGCCACGCTCTAGTCTTATTGTGACTTTTTTGCCGCTCATTTCAAGAAAATATTTGAATTTAAGCATATCTTTTTTAATTGGCTTTTTAAACCCATTATCATCACAAACAGGGTTATAAGGGATTAAATTAATATTACATTTAATGTCTTTTAAAAATTCGATTAATTGTAATGCACATTCTTTTGTGTCGTTCAAACCGCCAATTAAAATATATTCAATTGTAATTCTATCTTTTGTTTTTTTGTTAAATTCAATCAACGCATTTTTTAATTCGTCAATGTTATATTTTTTTTCAATAGGCATAATACATTGTCTTATTTGATGATTAGGCGCATGAAGTGAAATTGCTAGTGTTGGGACTAGTTCATTATTAGCCAATTCTTTGATTTTTGGCGCAATTCCACAAGTAGATAAAGTCATTCTTCTAATCGAAATTTGAAGATTTTTATTAATTAAATAAATTGCTTTTTTAATGTTTTCAAAGTTATCTAAAGGTTCACCCTGCCCCATAAAAACAACATTTGTTATTTTTAAATTTGTGTCATTTTGAATTAATAAAATTTGAGAAACAATTTCATGGGCGGATAAGTTTCTTTTAAAGCCATTTTTACCCGTTGCACAAAACCTGCAGCCCATTTTGCAGCCGACTTGGCAAGAAATACAAACAGATAAATTAGAGCGATTATCAAACCTCATCAAAACACATTCTGCGCATAATCCATCAGCATATTCAACAAGATATTTAATTGTGCCGTCTTTTGAAACTTGTTTTTGTTTAATTTTGCAATCTATTATTTGGCAATTTTCATTTAAAAATTCTCTAAATTCTTTTTTAACATCTGTCATATCAGAAAAAGAAGAAGCGTTTTTAGCCCAAATCCAAGAAAAAATTTGCTCAGCACGAAACTTTTTTTCGCCTAAATTAACGATATAATCACACAATTCTTCTTTTGATAATTTTGATAAAATAACTTTTTCCATAGTGAAATTCTAGCATAAAAAAGCTAAATTATAATCTATATTCTTCCCAAGATGAAGTGATTAAATCTGTTTCTTTAATTTTTTTCGCCTCTTTAACCCATAAATCTTTATGCTTAATATGAATTTCAAAACAAGAGTTACAGTTGTTACAATAAGCATTTACGATTGATGGAAAGTTATGTTTTAAATCGTAATTTGTGTCATATAAAGGAATTTCATCATTTTCAAGATATGATTTTGACATATTAATTTTGATTTTAACGGGCAAAAGTTCAAGTTTTTTACACACAAAACATCTTCTTAAAGTAAAATATTCACTTAAAATTAGCCCCTCTTTTTCATCAAATCTTCTTGAAGTATTTGCAAAATTAACCACAGTTAAAAAAATCTCATTGTCATAAGTTTTATTGCAATAAGGGTTAATTTGAGAAATGCCGATTACTTCAAAATCTTCAATTGGCACTTCTCTTAGGGCAAAATATCTTACTTTTGTTTTTGGTGTGAAAAAATCAAACATAGATAGCCTAATTTTAGCTTTTTTATTTTTAAAAAACATCCTATAAGCGTTTTAAAATTAAGGTTTTTACTTGCAAAAAAAGTGCTTTATTTTTAAAATC
Organism: uncultured Candidatus Melainabacteria bacterium; assembly: GCA_934700385.1. Classification (GTDB taxonomy): domain Bacteria; phylum Cyanobacteriota; class Vampirovibrionia; order Gastranaerophilales; family Gastranaerophilaceae; genus RUG14156. Next base: position 43,379 of record CAKUXO010000004.1, on the reverse strand, counting down.
GTTTTATGTTATTCTTGGCAATTTTTCTAAATACCATAAGCTCATTTTTAATTGGCTCTGTTTATAACAGCGTTTTAATAGTTTTTATAAGTTTTTTTGCTTTTTGTGTTTTAAATTTTGAAATTTTATCTCTTTTTAATTCAATTTCAAAAGGCTGGGTTTTATTTTTAGAAATTATTTTTCTTATTTTTTCGATATTTTTATTTAAAGTTAAAAAAGCAACTTTTTTAAAACCAAAGCTCGATTTTAAAAAAATTAAAAATTGTTTTAAGTTAGATAATTCTTTATTTATTCTTTTTCTTGCTTTTTTATCATTAACAATAATAACTTTTATTTTAGGGTACTTTATGCCCCCATTAGAACCTGATAGTCAAACATATCACTTTTTTAGGGTTATAAAATTTATAGAAAATCATTCTCTTAATCATTTTGAAACAAATGACATTAGAGCTTTAATTATGCCTATAAATTCAGAAATTTTATATGGGTTTATTTATCTTTTCAAAAAAAATCTTAATGGTTTTGGGCTAGTTTCTTATTTTTCATTTTTCCTTTGCATTTTTTCTTTTTGGGATATTTTTGAAAAATTCAAATTTTCTTTTAGAAAAAGACTTTATGCCATTTTTATTTTTTCAAGTTTTGCAAACATAATAATAGAACTACCCTCGCTTCAAACGGATGTTTTAGTGGGAAGCCTTTTAATTAGCGCTTTTAGCCTATTTTTAAAAGATAAAAAAGAATATGTTTATTTTTCATCCTTAGCGCTAAGTCTTGCCTTTGGGGTTAAATCAACGGGTATTATCGCCTTTTTAGGGTTTTTGATTACGATAATTTTATATGAAATTTTAATTGAAAAAAATAAAAAACTTCAAAAAACAAAACTCTTTTTAGGATTTTTAAGTTTAAATTTTCTTATTTTTTCAAGCTATAACTACATTTTAAACTTTCTTCAATTTCAAAACCTATTATCAAATAAAGCCGCTTATCTTGGGCATTGTTTTTGGGGCGGATTAGAAGGATATCTTTCAAATTTAATTAACTTTTTCTTTCAATCTTTTGATTTTACAGGGTTTTTGTGGGGATTTTATTTAAATAGCAAAATTTTATTTTTAAAACAAGAAGTTTTTAATTTTTTAAATATAAACCCTTTAATTGGCTGTAATATCAAGCAACAAATCCTTAATATAACAACAGATGAACAGATTGCAGGTTTTGGAATTTTAGGCTTTTTAGTTTTTTTACCACAAGTTTTTATTTCTGTTTTCAAAATTTTCATAAACAAAAACAAAAAAACAATTCTTTGTTTTATTTTAGGACTTTGTTTTTTAATTAATATTTTAACCTTGGCTTTTTCAACAGGCTATATGATTTATTCAATTCGTTTTGTAATTAGTTTTGTTTGTTTAAGTTCAATTATTTTAATTAATGTTTATCATAAAAAATTCTTTTTAAAATATTTTATTTTCTTCTTTTGCCTTTTTTATATGGCGATTTTACCCATTTTTATTAAAAGAATGCCCTTTAAAATTATTTTAAGTGACTTAAAAAATAATGGTTTTAATTCTGAAATTTTTATTGAAGATTGTTTTAAAGGAAAAATTATTCCTGTTTTAGAAATAGCAAAAAATGTTGATAAAACAATTAAAACTCGCTTTTTCGATTGCAAAAAAATTGCTTTTATTAAAACAAGTGCTTCATCGCTTTTATTTTTAAAAGAACAAGAAAAAAAAGGTTTTTATAAAATAGATTTTCTAAATCCGGCTTTAATTACAAAAGAAAAACTTGAAAATTATGATTTAATTATTTTAGAAAATGAAAAACAAGATGACAACACTTTTAATTCTAAAAAAGTGAAAATCAACTATCATTTTAAAAATAATGAGCTTATTTTTGAAGATAATAAAAATGTTAATTGTTATTATAAAGATATTTTATCTAATATAACTCTAAACCCTAACACTGCCACAGAAAGAGTTTGTTTTACTTATGATTATCTTGTTAAGGTTAATAATTTTAAACCGAATTTTTCTGAAACAATTGAATTAAAAAACCTTGAAAATAACTCTACAATTTATTATTTTAAAAAAGATAGTCTTTAATCAAAATAAAAAATATGTTAAAATTAAAAATATTATACGAGGATAAAATTTTGAATAACGTTAAAAAAATTACGGCTTTATTTTTAATTAGTTTATTTTTAGGTGCTTCATCAATTCAACCAGTTATAGCAAAATATTACCCTGAAGATGATGTTGAACATCTTGAAACAACAAAAAATTCTAAAATAGACTTAGTTAAAATTACCCCAAGCGGAAACATTATTCAAAAAGAAAGTTTTTTAACTGTTAATTTTGCGCAAAATTTTAACTCAAAATATTATAAAACAGGGGACTATGTTCAATTTAACTTCGATTGCGATGTTAGAACAAAAGAAGGAACACTTTTAATTCCTTGTAATTCTTCTTTAATTGCTAGAATTAGCTGCATTGAAAACCCAAAATGGTTTTCAAGAAATGCAAAAGTTTTTATGGAATTTACTCATATTGTTTTACCTGATGGCACTTCTATTCCTGTTTGCACAAAACTTGCAAACAAAGAATATCTTAAAGAGGGCGCAAAAGAAACAGCAGGTAAAATTGCTGCATACACTTTATCTATTGGTGGTTTTGGCTCTGGCTTAGGTGCAGCCATCGGTGTTGCTGCAGGTCATACAATTACAGGCTTAATTATAGGTGGCTCTGTTGGTGGCGGCGTTGGTTTATTATCAGGAATAGTTTCCCCTGGGTTGCATTATAAGGCGAAAAAAGGCGAAGCAATTATCTTAGAATTAGAAGATAATTTAAAACTTCCCAATTAAAAAACTGCCCATAAAGGGCAGAAAGTCGCCTATAAGCCGTGTTCTGTATTAGATAATCATCTGTCTATTTGCGTTATTCTTATGCAATCTTCTTAATAGAAGCGGAAATAGCACCTTCTTGCAATTTCAAACTTGCAGCCAACCGGGGTTTACCATGCCTGACACCTCACGGTGTTCAGCGGTGAGCTCTTACCTCGCCGTTGCACTATCACTGTAAAACAGCTACCTACTTTTCTGTGGCACTATCCTCACCCTCACGGGCACTTGGGTTTCCCAAGCAAGTCTGCTATTTAGGCTGCACGGACTTTCCTCACAAAATCTGAAACCTTGTGCGATTATCAGCCGACTTTTTTATCATTCTACCATAAAATATTTGCATTAAAAATTTAATTGTAATAAGATAATTCTAAGAGAGTAGTAAATCGCTACAAATGTGTTGTTAAAATTAAATAAGGTGTTGTTTTATGAAAGTATCTCCGATACGCTTTGTGCGTAGCAGTAGAAGTATTGCAAAAAATCAAGCTGGCTCTTTTAAGGGTTCTTCTATTCCTAATTTTAAACAAGAAGAAACTCAAGATAAAAAAGAGGGTAAAGTTAAAAAATTTTTTAATTCAATTCCAAAAAGCGTTTTATTGGTTTCAAGCCTTGCCCTTGGCGCTTTAGGGGGTTATTTATTGGCTAATAAAAAAGGTGGTCAAGCAAACATTAATAAAATAGCAAAAGAACAAGAAAACACTTGGCTTGCACTTTTAGCCCTTGGTGGAATTGCAGGTTATGAGGGTAAAAAATTATCTAAAAAAGATAAAGAAGAAGTAATTGAAAAATTCCAAACAGAACAAACTCCGCTTCAAACTTCAATTAACACAATAAAACAAAAAAATGAAGAATTATCAGACGGAAGAATTAACCCCGCCGTTTTTAAATATTCAAAAGAATACCACGGGCTTTCATTATTAACTCAAGATAATGTAATGAATAAAAATTCTCAAAAATATGATAAAGCTATTGAAGAAATTAAAAATGTTGCGTTTGAAAAACTAACTTCAACTGAGCCACTTAAACCAATTGAAAAACAAAACCCCGTTTTTTGGTCTGCAACATCTGAATTTGCCCCTGTAAAAGAGGGTGGTCTTGGCTCTGTTCCGCCTGAAATTAGGTCTAACCTTGCAAAATTAGATATTCAAATGCCAACATTTATTCCAATGTATCTAAATGAGGGCAATTCTACTTTTTCTAAAACAGATGAGGGGTATTTTTATAATTACAAAGGAAAAACAATCCCCCTTGAAAAAGTTGCAACCCTTAAACTTGACGCTTATAAAAATTCTAAAATGCAATCTGTTCCTGTTGAATTTTATTTAAGCGAAGAAGAAACCCCAAATGGCGCAACAAAACAACTTATCTTCATAAAATCTGATAAATATTTTGACGGAACGATTTATGAAGCCAATTTAAAAACAGAAGAACCTGAAAAATTTGCAATTATGTCAAAAGCTATCTATGAATTTGCAAAAATAAAAACAGATGGCTTAAAGGCTTCAAAAGATGTTGAAATAAATTCTAAAGAGGCTTTTGATAAAATTAAAGCACCCGATGGCTTTATTTTAAATGATTGGCAAGCAAGCCCCTTAGCGGCATTATTAAGATATAAAGCGCCAATGGAAAATGCTTATGGCGCATTAAGCGATGAAACTTCTAAAAATTTAAGCTCATCAAGAATAATTACAATCGGTCATAATATTGCTTATCAAGGTTCAACTCAAAGCAACAACGATTATTATCAAAAAAATCTTGCAACTTCAAATGTCTTAAACACTCTTTTTGACAAATATTCTTATGACATTGTATCAAATGCCAAAATTCAAGTTGATAAAATAGATGAAGAAGATGAAGATTTAAAAAACATTGATAATGTTTTATTAATGGATAAAAATAATCCGGCAGCTACTTCAACAAACTTTTTAAACATGGGAATTATTTTAAGCGATTATTTTCATCCTGTTTCAAAAAATTATGCAAAAGAATTAATCTCGCCTAATCATCCTGAATTATCTAATTCCCTACAATGGGCATTAATTCAAAAAGAAAAAGCAGGAAAATTAATCGGCATTATTAATGGAAACGATTTTGAAAATTTATCTGTTGAAGCAAACCTTGGTAAAATTAAAAAACTAACAGGGCTTGATTTTGAACCATATACAAAAGAAACCCCGATTGAAAATTTAATTAATTCAAGAACAAAAAACAAAATGAATATGTACTATAATTTTGTTTTACCTTTCAGCAATTCAAGCGCAAGTTCAGAAGAACAAAAAGCGCAAGCAAAGGCTGTTTCATCTAGGCTTGAATTTGTACAAGGTAAACAAGGTACAACTTTACCTATTTTAAGTCAATCAGAACTTTTTGACACCCCAATTTTCACTTCAGGTGGAAGATTAGTTTCTCAAAAAGGGATTGATGTTTTATGTGACGCTATAAAAATTCTTTTTGATAATTGGGATAAAGATTTTCCAAACCAAAACAAACCAATTTTTTATATAGCAGGCGCTGATGGCGAACAAGGTATTCAAAGAGAAATAATTGAAAAATTAAAAGATGAAACATTATCTAAAGAAGATAATGACAGAATTCTTTTTGCCCATGGGTTTGCGCCAATGGCTGCTATGATGGCAGGAAGTGACTTTTTCTTAATGCCAAGTAAGTTTGAACCTTGCGGCTTAACTCAAGGTGAATCTTTGGCACTTGCTACTCCTGTAATTGCTTCAAGCGTAGGCGGCATTGTAGATACAGTAAATAGAAACAATAAAACAAATGGAATTTTAACTAAACAAGAAGATTCCTTGACTCCTGAAGCCTTTTATGAAGCCATGAAAGAGGGATTGAATATTTACTTTAATGATAAAGAAAAATATTATTCAATGGTTCAAAATTCTCTTGATGAGGACTTTAGCTGGATTCAAAAAGGTAAACAAGGACCAGTCTTTGAATATCTTGAAGCACTTGGAATTAATAAAGATGATTTAAAAGAGATAAAATAGATTAATAAGCAACTGTGTCGTTTATCATAAAGCGATACAGTTGCACATCATCTTGAACTTCTTTTGGCTTATTTTTTTCTTTTTCAAGTCTGATTTGTTCTTCTTTTGTTTCAGATTTTAATTGAACTAAAGGCTGACCTTCTTCTCTTTTAAATAAATTCCATTTAAAACCATCAATTAAACCATATTCTGTTTCTGTTTTATATGTACCAAAATTAATTGCAAAAACACTCGTTTGCAATAAAAAAGTAAGTAATACGATTGAAATAATTTTTTTCATACTTAAATATTAACACATTTTAGGGTATTATAAAAGTATGTTTGAATATGATTATGAAAATGAAGACAAAGAACTTAAGCTCGTTGGTTTAGAGCTTATGTTTTTGACGCCTGAAAAATATTCAAACCCAAAAGGAATAACTGCCGTTGAATTATCTAAAAGAGTTGGACTAAGCCTTGACATTGTTAAAAAGAAATTAAAAATTTTACAAGAACACAACATAATTCGCTGTTGCGGTTTAAATCCTAAATATTGGAAATTTGATGAGTTTAACTATCAAAGGCTTGATGAAGAAGATGAAATTTATCAGCTTTTATGTTCTTTTGATGATGTAGATTTTGACAGGTATTTTAGCTATTGAAAAACGACCCAGAAATATTTGAATTAGAAATTGAAAAGCTCGCTTTTGGGGGTAATGGAATTGCAAAATTAGGCGAAGAAAATTTTGTTTTTTTCATTAAGGGTGCTCTGCCTAATGAAAAAGTGAAAGCTAAGATAACTTCTGTTAATAAAAATTATGCAAAAGGAGAAGTTGTTGAAATTATAGAGCCATCTAAAGAAAGAACAAAGCCCTTTTGCCCTATTTATAATGCTTGCGGAAGTTGCCAAATTCAATATTGCAACTATGACTATCTAATTAAACAAAAAACTTTAATTTTAAAAGACATTTTTCATAATTTAGTTGAAGAAGATAAAATTTATAATGTTATAAAAAGCCCAAACGACAAATGTTATAGGCATAAAATTCAATATCCTGCTCAAGAAACAAAAAATTCTAAAAGAGTTCTTTTAGGTTATTATAAAGAAAATTCGCACGATTTAACAAACATTAAATTCTGTCCTTTACAACCTGAAATTTCTAATGAAATTGCAGCTTTCATCAGGGAAAACTATCACCTTGGTTGTTATAATGAAAAAAATGATAAAGGGCTTTTAAAAAACATTCTTTTAAGAATAACATCCGATAATCAACAAATATTTTTAACTTTGGTTTTAAATCTTCCAGAGAGAAAATACAAAAAAATTGAAAATGATATCTTAGATTTTTCTAAAAAAATAACAAAAGAATTTAAAGAAATTAAAGGGGTTTTTGTTAATTTCAACCCCCATAAGCAAAATAAAATTTTAAGCGATATAACCTTAAAAGTTTTAGGCGAAGATTCAATTGTTGAAACCCTAGAAAAAGGCGATAAAAAAAGAAGTTATAACATTGGTGCTACTAGTTTCTTTCAAGTTAATCCCCTATCAAGCGTTAATTTATTTGAAGTTGTTGCTTCTCAAATTAAAGAAAATTCAACAATATTAGACGCCTATGGCGGAGTTGGCGCAATTGGCATTTGGGTAAGCGATAAAGCAAGTAAAATAACTCTTGTTGAAGAAAACAAAGAGGCAACACAAAAAGCGCAAGAAAATTTCAAATTAAATAACATTGAAAATTTTGAAATTTTAACAGGGGACGCTAAAAAACATTTTATCGACTTTGAAAAAGAAAAAAAAGAATTTGATTATATAATTCTTGACCCACCAAGAAGTGGCTGTGAAAAAGAAGGGCTTTTAGCCATTTCTAAAATTGCAAAGAACATTATTTATGTTTCTTGCAACCCTCAAACCCTAAGGCGAGATATGCTTTTGTTAATTAAAAAAGGTTTTAAGCCAAAATTTGTTCAAGGGGTAGATTTATTCCCCTATACATATCACATTGAAGCAGTTGTTGCATTTGAAAAAAATTAATATAAAAAATGCTTGGTTTTACCCAAGCATTAATTTTAAATACCAAGTTTTGAAACCTTAAATCGTTTGCAATAATCACTTAAATCCTTTTTAATTTCAGGACAAAGTATATATAAAACGATGATATTAGGTACGCACATCGCTATCATCATAGCATCTGTAATTTCAATAACAGATTTAACATTCATAACGCAACCTAAAACGATAAATCCGCAGTAGATTAAGTTGAATGTGCAAGCACGTTTTTTGCCTTCACCAAATAAGAATGTCCATGCTTTTTGTCCATAATATGCCCAAGAGATAATTGTTGATAGAGCAAACAACATCGCAATTAAAGATAAAATAACAGGGAAGAATGGAATTACTGATTGAAATGCGTTTGAAGCAAGTTCAATTCCTGAAATTTTACCAACTTGGGTTGATTCTAAAACGCCTGAAAATACAATTGCAAAAGATGTAAATAAACATAAAACGCCTGTTAAGAATGTTTCTAATAAAGCAACAAAGCCTTGTGAAACAGGTTCTTTTGTTTGAGCAGTAGCATAAACAATTGCAGCTGCACCAGTTCCAGCTTCATTAGATTGAACAGAACGTCTTAAACCGATTATTATAGTACCAATTACACCACCTGCAACAGCAGTTGGGTTAAAGGCTTCTCTAATTATTAATAAAATTGCAGATGGGATATTCATAAAATTAGCAAAAATAACAACCAAGCCTGAAACAATGTATAATACGCACATTGTAGGAGTTAGAATTGTTGTAATTTTAGCAATACTTTTAATACCGCCCATTGTAACAAGTCCGATTAAAATAGCGATAATTAAACCCAATACCCAAGCAAAGCCATGTAAGAAACTTGATTCTCCACCTGTTATAAAAATTAATTGATGTACCGTTTGATTACTTTGAATCATGTTTCCACCTGTAATACCGCCACCAATACATAAAACAGCATAAATTACAGATAAAGGTTGACCAAGCCAGCGCATTTTCTTTCTTGTTAAACCATGTGCAATATAGTGCATAGGTCCACCTGAAACAGAACCATCAGGGTTAAATCTTCTGTATTTAACAGCTAGGGTTGCCTCAACAAATTTAATAGACATACCTAAAAGTGCGCCCGCAAAAATCCAAAATGCAGCCCCAGGGCCACCAATTGAAATTGAAATTGCAACACCGGCGATTGAACCAATGCCGATTGTTCCAGATAATGCTGTTGCTAAAGCCTGAAAAGATGAAACTTCACCACATCCATCTTTGCCTTCTTTTTCTTCAGTTTCATCTTCTGAAGAAGATGGTTTTGAAGAAACAACTTCAAGAGCGTGTTTAAAGCCCCAAATTGAAATTCCTTTAAAATAAAAAGTGAAAAATATGCCGGCAATTAAAATCCAGCAAATAATTACAGGAATTTTTATACCAAAAAGATTAATTTGATAAAAAATAACGTTTGCTATAGCGTCTGAAATTGGTGCAACATGCTTATCCATAATTTCATCAACATTAAGCGCAAAGGCTTTTTGAAGCCCCAAGAGCATTAACAATGCCCAAAATTGGAATGTTTTATTCATTATATATTGAACCCTTTCTTTTTTGTGGGTAGGTCAATATTACCAAAAATCAAGACAAAATGCTATTTCTATTAAGATTTTTTTAACATTTTGTAAATTACCTGTTAAGTTTTTCGTTTTTATATTATGCTTTATCTATGAGAAAAATCGCTTTTTTAACACTAATCATAGGATTATTTTTTAATTTATTATCTAACTTCGCTTTTTCAAAAGAAGTTAAATTTATTCAAATTACAGATATCAATTTGAACACAAAAAATGCTTGGAAACTTCAAGAAACAATTAAAGAAATTAATCAATATAATGACATTGATTTTGTTGTTTTTGGGGGAAATAACATCCAAAAAGCAGATATAGATAATCTTAACACTTTTTTATATCTAATTAAAAAAGTGAATAAAAAAGTTTATGTTTTATTAGGTTCAAATGATGTTTTATCTTCAAACGGAATAACAAAAAAATATTACCTTGAAAGAGTAAATAAAGCCTTGCTTTTTAGACACCCTAAAAAACCAAACTATGTTTTTAAATGTAAAGATTATGTTTTTATAACAATGGATGGCTCTAAGCAATATTTTCAATCTTCAAACGGATATTACACTCCGCAAGAGCTTATGTGGCTTGATAAAACCTTAACTAAACATAAAAATGATGATGTTATTATCTTGCAACATTTTCCAGTTTATCCTGCTAAATCTTTATGGTTACAAACAGCAAAAATGGAAGAATATTTAAAAGTTTTAAAAAAGCATAATAACGTTAAAATGATTGTTTCAGGACATTATGGGGATAACCAAGAAGTTAATAATTTTGGAATTTATAACGTTATAACTGAAAGCTATTCTAAACAAGGAGCTTATAAAATAATTCAGCTTGATTTAGATAAAGAAAATCCGCAAAATAATTTTATCGGCACTCATTTAGTTAAATAAATTTTATAAAAATTTTTTAATCCATTCAATCATATCATCAACTTCATAAGGCTTTGGAATATAAACATCTGCGCCTGTTTTAAGGATTTCTTTTTTATTTAGATAAGAAGATGAAAAGATTAATTTTGTTTTATCTTTTGAAATTTTCTTTGCAATTTTAAGAGTTGATGAATTTTTATCTTTACCCCAATCTAATACAACAACTTTTGGAGTTAATTTTTCATATAAAAAATAAAAATCTTCTTCATCTTTTGCTAGTTGAACATTAATTTTGTTCAATTCGCAAACATTTTTTAATAAATAAGACAGGGCGCTATCGGGTTCTAAAATTAAAACATTTTTATTATCTTGTTTTTTTGAAACTTCTCCTTTTAATTTAACCCTATCAATTATATAATTAGAAGAATTTTCAACCCGACACAAATTATTTAATTCATATAAAACATTTAAAACATCTTTTGCGTTTGTGTATGTTTCATTTTTTTCTAATCCTGAAACACAAAGACGCATTAAACCAATTCTATTTTCAGTTGTTGAATCGCTTGATTGAATTGTGAAATTATTTTGAAATTCATCTTGAGAATAAAATTTATTTAAAATGTTATCAAAAGCAAAAGTTAAAAAAGAAGCAATTTGTTCCATTTTAAATGAATTAGTTATTAAAATTAATTCATTTTCAAAATTATGACCGATAAAATCTTCCTTAGATAAAGTTGAATTAATTATCGCCCCAAGGGTTTGCAAGATTTTTTCATAAGCAATTTCACCATGGGTTTTTCTATATTCATCTAAATTTTTAATTTTAATTAAAAGATAAGCAACGTCATTTTCATGATTTAGTGAGCGCTCAAGCGCCTTTTGAGTAATATTTTTATTAACAATATTTGTAATAGGATTTAATGAAGTTTCAATATATCTTCTTAAATGCGCTTTTAGGCGCATTTGAAATTCTGTTTTTGAAATTTCTTCTCCTAAAAAGTCATCTGCCCCAGATTCAAAGGCTAAAAGCCTATCTTCTAAATCGCTTGATTTTGAAACGGCAATTACAACGGGGCGATTGTTATATGTTAAAATTCTTATTTTTTTAATAAAATCGCTTAATTTTTCTTTAATTGTATCTGAAATAATGATGAATTCTGGGCGTTCTTTTTGAATTATTGAAAGAGCGCTTGAAAGATTATTTGAAATAATTGCATTTTGATTTAAACCTTCAATTAATTTTTTATATTTAATTGAAAGCTCTTTTCTTGAACTAATAATCAATATCGCAATTTTATACAACTTAAACCCCTATATTTTTCGTGATTTTTTCAACTTCATAGTTTGGTAAATAAACTAAAAATTCGCAAAAATTTTCTTCTTTGCTTGAATTAATCTCAATTTTTCCATTCATTTTTTGAATAAGATTTTTAACAATATAAAGCCCTAAGCCGCTACCTTGAACACTTGAAGAAATATAAGATTCAAGTCTTGAAAATTTTTCAAAAATCTTTTCATAATCTTTTTTATCGATATAGCTTCCAAAATTTTTAATTGAAAAAACATTAAAATCATTTTGGCTATAAGTTTTTACAAGAATTCTTTTAGAATTATTAGAATATTTTGCAGCGTTATCTAAAATATTTAAAAGAATTTGCTGGGTTTTATCCATATCGCACAAAGAAAAAAGCTCGTTTTGTGATTTTTCAAAGATAAATTCAAAGTCTTTATAAGTCATTGAAATAACGTTAATTGAACTTTGCATGATTTGATTAATTGAAACTTTTGTTAAAACAAGATTTTCAGAATTAGAATCAATTTTTGCAACATTTAAAACATTTTCAACAAGATTAATTAATCTTTGAGATTGATTTAAAATTATTTTTAAAAATTCTTTCTTTTTTTCATCATCCAATTTATCCCAAGAAGAAAGCATTGTTTGAGAAAAGCCTTTAATGCTTGTTAGAGGTGTTCTAATTTCATGAGATAAGGTTGAAATAAATTCTTCTTTAATATTTTTCATAAGTTTATTATATCTTTTTTTATTTTAATTCTTCAAGATTATTTTTAATTAATTCTAAAATTTCATTTAATCTTTTTTCATTGTTTAAATATAAATATCCTAAAACAACTTCAAAAGAGGTTGCAAGAGAATGAATTTGAGGATTATTCTTCTTATTTATTGTCATTTTTAAATTTCTTCCTCTTTTTTGAATTTCAAGCTCATCCTCATTCAATTTATCTAAAATAAAATTAATCATCTCTGCTTGAAATTGCGCACAAACATATTTTATTGCAATTTTGTGCATTTGACTTTGGCTTTGGGTTTTATTTATAACAAGTTTTCTAATAAACATTTCCCAAACACAATCGCCTATATAAGCATAATGTTTCAAATTGTAGTTCATAATTTAATAATAACAAAAATTTTTAATATTGTAAGGCAATTTTTTTCTTAAAAAATACTTTATTAATATGTAAGGAGTTATTATGTCGTCTGAAGTTAACAACAATTCATCCTCATTAGGTTCATATTTGCTTTTTCCTACTGTAACAACAGCCGGAAGTGCTCTTAGTGCAGTTAAAACTCATAGAGGGGTTCAAAATGCGCTGAAAGCTCAAAACCATGAGGCTTTTAAAAATATAAGCACCACAATGAAAAATAATGGGGCAGATGTTTTTACTCGCTCTAGCGCTTTAGCAACAGGGTATGATAGCTATAAGTCTGTTGCAAAATCAAAAGCAAAAACAGCAAAAAAAATGGCTAAATTAGAAAAAAAGGGCGACTTATCTTTAGCAAAAAAATTCACAAATAAAATTAAAGATTTATTTAATAAAGAAACAACTGATTTTAATACCCTAAAAGCTCAAACAGGTGAGCGTTTAGCAACAGATACTCAAAAATTAAATAAAATGAACAGTGCTCTTAATAAGGCAAGTTCTAATTTTGACGCAAAAGCGCTTGATGAGGCACTTGATGTTTGCGAAAAAGAAGTTGTAAAACAAGGCGAAAAAACTGTTACGAAAAATGTTGTTGGTAAAGGTGCTTTCCAAAATGCACAAGAAATAAGTAAAAATCTCGCTCAAGAAGGCAGCTCAACATTTTTAAAAGCAACTGCTAAAAACACAAAAGGTTTAATGGTTTCAGCAGGTAACAACTTTAAAAAAGAATTAAGTTTTAAAACAGGCAAGTTTAATTATATTATGACTGCCGTTAGCTTTGTTCCAAATATCATTAATAAAGTTATTCCTGAATTTAAAAACAACGGTTTTAAAGCAGGCGTAAGCGCTCTTGGTAAAACATTTGTTCAAGCAGGAACAGACCTTGTATCTTATGCAGCAGGTGGCGCTATTGGTAGAGCATTAGGTACTGCAATTGGTACAATAATTTGCCCTGGGGCAGGTTCAGCCATTGGTGGTCAAGTTGGCGATATGATTGGTTCAATGGTTGTTGGTTCTAAAGCAACAGAGGTTGTTTCAAATACCCTTAAGATGAATGAAGATAGTCAATCTTCAACTACTAAAGCTCAAACAAACACAACAACAGTTGCAAAAAATTCTAATCCATCTCAAAATAGCAAACTTGAAAGCTATTACGCTTAAGATATAATTGAACCTAAAGCCTTAAGATTTTCATAAGCAAGACCTGCTTCTGATAATTCTTCTGCTGAAATTCCAAAAAGGCTTATTGTATTAAGCGCTTGCTTATAAGTTCCTTTTCTTTTGTTTGCTTTTTCGTTGAACATTTTAAATATGTTGTTAACAGCCGTTTCTCTAGTCATAAAATATGATGTATTTGACTTATAGAGTGATCTTCTTTTACATTTTCCCATAACCTTATTGTGCAATATTTTTTGAAAATTGTAAATAAAATATAACTTATTGTAAAAGTTTTTTTAAATACTTGACAATTAGCGCAAAATTTTTCAATCAGCAGTTTTACTATATCGGAAGGAAAATATTGCCACATGTTTAACACAATTTCTTTTGTAAATTTCAAAAATAATTTAAAATCTAATTTTAATAATTTAAAACCTCAAAATAACGTTAAATTTTTTCCAAAAAACAATAATCTTGCACCCTTAGCGCATGACACAGTTAGTTTTAGCGGTGCTCAACAAAAATTAAACAAATCTCTTTACGAGGCTTATGATAATATCGCTGTTTGCTGCGAAGTTAGAGATAATGCAAAACCTGCTATGATGAATTTGAAAAACGTTTTAGAAACAAGTTTAGAAGATTTTATTGCAGACAAAAAACATCCAAACAGAGCTATTGATTCTATTCACACAAGAATTAAAACCGCAGACAGTATTAAAGAAAAAACAATCGATAGATTAAACACAGCGATTTTATCTCCTCAGCCTTGGGCATTTAACCCTAATACAGTTAAAGGTATTAAAGGCGCAGTTAGAGATATCGTTGGTGCACGTATTATTTTAAGACATTCAGACCAAAAACAAATTGATGAAATTACAGATGCTTTAGTTCAAGCAATTGAAGATGGCAAACTCAAAATAACAAAAATTGAAAATTATGACCCTGTAGATATGGATCCAAAATTAAAATATTTTAAAGAAGAAAACCTGAAAAAACTTCAAGTTGCAGCCAATAAAACAAAAAGTGCAGACATGCCGGAAGTTCAAGTAATTAATAATACAAAAAGTACAGGCTATATGGCGCTTCACCTTGATGTAGATTTATCAGACCCTGATTATAAAGTTAAAAATAACGGCTATTCTGGTGAAATTCAAATCGTAGGTTATGACATAGCGCAACTAAAAGATATTGAAGATTTTTGCTATAAAATGAAATCAGATAAAGATATTAAAAGCGGTCATTACGCTTATAAGCCATTATCTGAACATTTTAGAAAACTTTATAGAGATAACCCTAACTATCCTAATTTAGAAGAAAATTACGAAAAATATACAGCAGAAGCCTATTTAATTCAAAGAAAAAAAGAACCGATTGAAGGCTCTAAGAAAAAAAGATATTCTCTTCCATCAATAGAAGAATGCGGTTTTCAGGATAAAATCCCTAAAGGACTTGATTTTAATACCCTTGAATCAATTAAAAATTGCTGCGATAAGATTTATGATTTTACAAATCCACAATAAAAATTAATTTCTTCTTGTAATTAAACCATATTTATCACATTATATTTAGTGTGATTACAATTTATATGGAGAAAAACTATGAGTAATTCAACAGTTGAAATCGTTAAAAAATGCTGTTGCGGAAAGTTTAACGAACTTGCACTTCAAGCTCTTGACGATATCAAAAAAAGAGCAGGTAAAGACGGACAATTTTTAAATTGGATTAACGTTTTACCTAACATCGAATTAGAAAATTTAGATAAAATGTATGATATGGCAAAAGCCGCAAAAGGTACTAAATATACAGATTTAGCAATTTTAGGTATCGGTGGTTCTCGTCATACAACTGAAAACATTACAAAACTTTTAGGAATTGATGAACACGTACATTTCTTTTCTTCTGTTGAACCTTTAAGTTTTGATAGATGGATTAAAAGATTAGACTTAGATAAAACATTATTCTTAGTTGTTTCAAAATCTGGTGGAACTCTTGAAACAACTGTCGGCTATGAAAAAGCTAAAAAAGCCGTTATTGAACACACTAAAAATTCTGATATTTCTTCACAATTTGTTGCTATGACAGATAAAAACGCTGAAAAATCTGCACTTAGAAGAATTGTTAATAGCGGAGAAATTAAATTATCAGGCTTTGTTCATGATGATGTTGGCGGAAGATTTTCAATTTTAGATGACGCAACAATCTTCACTCTTTTCTTCTTAGGCGTTTCAAAAGAAGAAGTTAAAGAACTTTTAGAAGGTTCTTTAAGCGCTCAAAAAGAATTTTTAGATAACAATGTTGAAGAAAATGAAGCTCTTAAACTTGCTAAATTCAACGTAAAAGCTAAAAATATGGGCAAAAATAAACACTTTGTTGAATATTTTGGAGATGAATTCTTTGGTACAACCCTATGGGAAAAACAACTTAAAAATGAATCTCTAAAAGCAAGAATTTCAACAGATACAAATGTTGGCCCAGGGTATTTACACTATAACGCTGAAGCTGATTTAGATGTTAATAACACAGATTCATTCTTTACTTTTGTTTATGTAAAATCTGATGATAAAGTTATGAATGCTGTTATGGAAGGCGTTATTAACGCTTATAGCGCACAACATCCTGTTTCAAAAATCGTTTTAGAAGATTTATCAATGAAATCAATTGCAAGATTTATCGAATTAAAACATTTTGAAACTTTATACACAGGTTGGATTTTAAGAGCACAAAAAGGTAACATCACTCCATTAGAAAGAGCTCTTGATGAAGTTTTACAACCAAACGTTGAAAAATATAAAAAAGAAGTTAAAAAAGCTATGAACGCATAGTTTTAATACTATAAAATTAAAAGTGGCTAAGAAATTTAGCCACTTTTTTTTAATTAAATTTTATCCTGCCATTAATTGCAAAGTTGTATAATATCCATCCCAAAGAGAGTTTGAACCTTGCATTTTCTTCATTCTTTTTTGCTTTTTAACTAAAAGTTTCTTTTGTTTTGAATTATATTTATAAGTTAAAATTTTGCTCGATTTTCTATCTTCAACGCTTGGAGTAATAAAGCTCAATGCCTTTTTATATGAATCTGTATTATATCCTTTTTGAAGTTTTGAATTATAGTTATATTCAATGTATTCATAAACATTTAAAATTCTTTTTTCGCCACTTGGGTGAGATTGAAAAATATCAATGTAGTTACCTGAAATTTTATTTAACAATGAAACCATCGCTAATGGGTTATAGCCCGCTTTTGTCATTAAATCAACCCCTGTGATATCAGCTTCAAGTTCATCATTTCTTGAAATTTTACTTGTTGCAAGTTGTTGACCTACAGCATTCACTATATTATTTACATTCATCATCCCCATAACGGTTGCAATACCTGTGTTTAAAACACCTTGCTTAGCACAATGACCATTAATAATATGACCCATTTCATGAGAAATTACTCCTGCAAGTTCTTCATCATTTGAAACATATTCTAATAATCCACGATAAACATAAATTTCTTTGTTGATATTAGCGTAAGCATTTATATCTTGAGTATCTGAAACTTTAAAAGTAATCGGATAATTAACGTTATTTGCTTTTAAAATTTTTGTTCCGATTGTATTTACCCGATTTAAAGCCTGTGTACTATTCCAATCTGTTGCAGCAAGGCAAGAATTTAAAAATAAAATTAAAAACGTTAATAAAATTTTTTTCATTTTCTAACCTCTTGAAAAAACTTCTAAAAGTAATGGGTTATCTGTTTTAATTGGGTTAAAATAAGCGCAACTTGCAACCATAGCAGCGTTATCTGTACAATATTTTAGCTCTGGCGCTTGGGTTTTAAAGCCTTCTTGTTCAAGCTCTTTTAATCTTTTTCTTAGTTGAGAATTAGCTGCAACACCCCCAGCTAGGGCAATCGTATTACAATTCATTTTCTTTGCAAAATGTTTTGTTTTTTTAATTAATGTGTCACAAATTCTATATTGAAAACTTGCAGCGATGTCATTAGTCGGCAATTCTTCATCTTTAAACTTTTTAATTTCACGCAAAGCTGCCGTTTTTAAACCTGAAAAAGAAAATTCATCTTCCCCCACTTTTGCTTCAGGAAAATTAAAAGCCTTTTCGTTTCCGATTTGTGCTTTTTTATCTAATAAGATTCCTCCAGGGTATGGAATTTGACATAATCTTGCAACTTTATCATAAACTTCACCCACAGCATCATCAATTGTTTGAGCCAAGATTGTTTGTTTTGAATAATCTTCAACATAGATTATTTGCGTATGCCCGCCTGAAACCAAAAGGCAAACAAAAGGCGGTTTTAAATCTGAATTAATGAAATTAGCGCAAACATGCGCTTGTAAGTGATTAACCCCAACATAGGGTTTATTATAAACTAAAGACAAGGTTTTTGCAGCGTTTAGCCCCACCAAAAGACACCCCGTTAACCCAGGGCCAACAGTTGAAGTAATTATATCAATATCTTGTGGCTCAATTCCTGCTTGATTATATGTTTCTTTAATAACAGAATTAACAGAGTTAAGATGTTCTCTTGCAGCAACCTCAGGCACTACACCACCAAATTTTTCGTGGATTTTTATTTGACTTGAAACAACATTAGAAAGAACTTTTCTTCCGTCTTGAACAATAGCACATGCTGTTTCATCACAACTTGATTCCAAACCTAAAATTAACAAAATTATAATCCTTTTCAATATTTAAACTATTTTTATATTTTTTATTGTAGTTTTATTGTATTTTGCTATAATAATAGCATGAAAAAAAATCTTATAATTTCATTTTTTATTTTATTTAATTTGTTATCATTTAACAATGTTTTTGCTGATAACATAGATGACGCTGCAGATTTATATAATGAAGCAATTGACCTTTTTAAACAAGAAGAAACTCAAAAATCAATTGAATGTTTTGAAAAGGCAATTAAATTAAATCCTGAATTTTATGAAGCGCATTATAATCTTGCTCAAATTTTAATGTTATTAGATAAAAATGAAGAAGCGCTTAAGCCCTTAAAGGCAATTTTAGAATTAAAACCAAATGATTCAGAAACATTATATAACATTGGTAAAATTCAATATAAAAGAGGATATCTTTCAAACGCACATAGCTATCTTCAAAAAATTCCAGCCAATGCACCTCAATATGAATCAGCTAAACTTTTAATCAATAAAATTGAAAAAAGACAAAAAGAACTTAACCTTGAAAATTTAATCAAGGAAAGAAAAAATTTATATGATGAAACAGGCGCACAACAAGGCATTGACATTGAAGAAATAATGGCACCATCTGGAGTTGGATATGACTCTAAGGGCAATATTTTTGTTGCAAGTTTTATGGATAACTCTATTTATAAAATTTCAACACAAGGTCAAAAAACAATCTTTTCTAATTCAAATTTAATTAAAGGTCCAATCGGGCTTGCGCTTGATAATAACGATAATATTTATATTGCTAATTACAGCGCAAACAACATAATTAAAATTTCACAAAATGGTCAAGCAACTGTTTTTGCTCAAATTAAAAAACCATATTGTATTACCTATGATTCAATTCATAACAGATTATATGTTACAGAGCAAAACACAAACAAACTTGTTAAATTTGACTTGTAATTTTAATTTTTAACTATAACAAAAATTGCGTTCCAACCATAATCTTATGAGAATAGGTTGAATTTTGAGTGTTTTGACATAAAACATAATTCAAGATTAATCTTGCGGTTTGACCTAAGATAAAATAGTTTATACCTGCTGTATATTCTCTTTGATTATTTTTTGGTTTCATTTTATCAGGGTCAAAATCATCATATCTTAAAAGAAATTCAAGTTTTTTTGTCAAACGATAGGCAAGAGTAAAATTATAACCCCATCTTCTTTTTTCAGTTAAACCTGAAGCACCGTTTGACCCGTCAGCATTAGCCCATTCAGCCATCATCCAGAATTTTTTATATTCGTATCTTAAAGCTGCCATTTCTAAAAGGAAATCTGTAGAATTTCTTGAACCTGTTTGAATGCCGCCACCAACGTTTAAATTACCCCATTTGCCTTCGCCTTTAGCTAAAGGTTTAAAGTTAACCCATAAATCTGCTTCAACCCCAGGGAAAAATTCGCTATACCAAGTATCTGAGCTATAACCACCAAGGTCATAATCCATATATTTATAATCACCTTTTAAACGGATACCTGTTTTTCTAATGTTACCAAAGTTTCTAGCAGTTTGAGAACGAGTTAAAAATGGGATTAAATAAGGGCTTTGTCCGCCTTCATATCCGACTGTTGGTCTTGAAGTACCAAACATTAAAGTGTTATGCGGAATTCTTTTTGTTTCAACCCAAGCATCTAAAACAAGATGATGGAAGAAATTTTGATTTGTTGGAGTTAAATCAAATAATAAGTTATAGCCCTCTTTTTCAGATCTAAACTTACCATTTAAACCAACGTTTATTGTTTGCATTCTAAATTTGAAGTTGCTATTTTTTGAATCAATTGTATCACTAAAAGTACCTAATAAATTAACCTGCAAGTTTGCGTCTTTAACAGGTCCTTTTGGAATATCAACCCTTAGTTGGTCATGTAACATACCTCTTGTTGAATTAAGGTCGTAATTTCTCTCAATTATTCCCTTAAGCGCTCTTTTAGTATAAGGGCTAACTTTTTCTTCTTGAGGTTTTTCCTCGGGTTCTAAGATAATTGGTTCAAGATTGATTTCTTCAGGGCTTTGTTTAACATCTTCAAGAGTTGTTTCATTATTTGGTGAAAGTGAAATTTCTTCAGCTTTTACATTTGGCTGAAGATAAAAAATTGTTAATGCTAATAAAAATATAATCTTTTTCATTCTTAATTCAAACTTAAATTTAGTGCGTAAAAAAGCGGCTCAAGAAAACCCTAAGCCGCTTTTTATTTAATAATTAGTCATTTTTTTGAGCTTCGTGGTCGTCTCTTAAATAAGCCATCCAGAATAATAATACTACAAAAACTAATGCCCCAACAATATTACCTAATGTTACAGGGAATAAGTTATTGATGAAAAATGTTTTCCAAGATAATGAAGCTAATTGTGTAGCGTCAAGACCTGAAGCCATTACAACAGATGGAACTGATTTCATTAAAATACCACTTGGGATGAAGAACATATTTGCAACAGAGTGTTCATAACCTGAAGCAACGAATGTCATAATTGGGAAGAAAATTGCAAAAATCTTACCGATAACACGTCTTGAACTTGTAGCCATCCAAACAGCTAAGCAAACAAGCCAGTTACATAAGATACCTCTGCAAAATGCTTCTGTAAATGATAAATTAACTTTCATGTGAGCATTTGTTAAAGTTGTTACACCCAAAGCATCGTGGGCATTGTGGCACATAGCACCGTAATAAACCAAAAATGCAAGGATAATTGAACCAACGAAGTTACCTACATAAACAATAGACCAGCTTCTAAATAATTTCATCCAGCTAATTTTCTTTTCGATAACAGAAAACATCATCATAACGTTTCCTGTGAATAATTCTGCACCTGTTAAAACAACCATCATCAAGCCTGCAGCGAATACCATAGCGCCGATTAATTTTGAAGCGCCCCATCCTAAAAATTCAGCTTCGCCTGTTGAAACAGTTAAACTAACTTGTGCACCATAAGCAATAAATGCACCTGCAGCAATTGCAAGAACAAACATTTTAGATTTTCTGTAAGCAGCCTTTGTAGGCATAACTTTTTCTGAAAAACCATGCGCCACTTCGTTTGGCGCTAAACAATCTTTGTTATCCATTGATTGATTTGACATAAAATTTCTCCTTAGTTAATGCTTAATTAATTATTTTCCGAAAAAAATTGTATTCCTTTAACAATAATTTTCAAGTAATTTTTAACAGAAATAAAAATTATTTTTTTATATTTAAAACACTAAAAGTTATATTTTTAAGTTTGTTAAGTAAAATTAACCTTAAAGACTTTACGGAAATTTATGATTTGATACAATAATACTGTGACCGGAGTTTATAACAAGGTATTTTTTAATGATTAAACTTGATTTTTCTAACGCATCTAATAAAGTAATTCAAGAAGAAGGACTTGATTTAGCTTCAAGTTTTAATGAATATGCCCCGAAAATTCAAGAAATAATCACAAATTTAAATATGAAAAAAGATAAACCCGGCTCTTGGCTTCAATGGATGAACCTTGGTTATAATGAAGAAACTGTTTGGTATGTTAAAGAATATGCTGCGATGGTTGATGGCAGATTTGATAACATTCTTGTTTTAGGAATTGGTGGTTCCGCTCTTGGGGCTATGGCTTTATCAGAAGCCTTATTAAAACCATATTGGAATTTATTAGATAAAGAGAAAAGAGATAATTATCCAAAAATTTTCTTTTTAGATAACATTGACCCCGATCAAATTAACGCATTACTTGATATACTTGATCTAAAAAGAACTCTTGTTAATGTAATCACAAAATCAGGCTCTACGGCTGAAACGATGAGCCAATTTATGATTATTAAAGATAGATTACAAGCCTTGTTAGGTGATGACTATAGAAAAAATGTTGTTGCCACAACAGATAAACAATCAGGCGTTTTAAGACAACTTGCAAACGAAGAAGGCTATAAAACATTTGTTGTTCCTGATGATGTTGGTGGACGTTTCAGCGTATTTTCAGCAGTTGGCTTAGTTCCGCTTGCCCTTGTTGGAATTGATATCGATGAAATTATAAAAGGGATTAAAATTATGGATTTAGCCCTTAAAAACACTGATATCAATAAAAACATCGCAGCCCAAGCCGCCCTTGTTCATTATTTAATGGATAAACAAAAAGGAAAATATTTATCTGTTTTAATGCCATATTCAAGCAGATTAAAATATGTTTCAGATTGGTATGTTCAACTTTGGGCAGAATCTTTAGGAAAAGAATTTGATAGAGATGGTAATAAAATTAATAATGGACCTACTCCAATCAAAGCTCTTGGCGCAACAGATCAACACAGTCAAATTCAACTTTATAACGAAGGTAAAAACGATAAAGTAATTACTTTTATAAGGGTTGATGAATTTGATACAGAATTAAACATTCCAAACATTTTTGAATATACAGGGTTGAATTATCTTGGCGGAAAAACAATTAATCGCCTAATTAACGCAGAAGCAGACGCAACTGCCGTTACTTTAGCGGATTATAAGCGCCCTAATATCACAATTCATTTACCTAAAATTAATGAATATTATTTAGCTCAACTGTTCTATATGTTTGAAATGCAAACCGCTATTATTGGCGAATTATATAACATTGACGCTTTTAATCAACCTGGGGTTGAGCAAGCTAAAAATTATACTTATGCTTTAATGGGCAGATTTGGTTATGAAGAATCAGCTATTGAGCTTCAAGAAAAAATTAAAAGAAATAAAGAATTATTAGAAAGCTATTAATGAATAAATTAGTTGGACCATTTTTATCAAAAGATTTTATCGCAGCAAACCCCGATTTTAATTCTTCTAAAATCGTTTTAATGGGAATGCCTTACGATTGCACTTGTTCAAACCGTGCAGGAACTCGTTTTGGTCCACAAGCGGCAAGGCTTGAAAGCATTGGAATTGAAACATATTCTGTTTATTTTGATAAAGAAATGGAAGATTGTTCTTTTTATGACGCAGGGGATTTAGAATATCCTTTTGGAAATGCGAAAAAAGCTCTTGATATTACAGAAAAAAACGTTGATATCATTTATCAAAATAATAAAAAACTTCTAGCGATAGGGGGAGAACACCTTATCACTTTAGCTAGTGTGAAATCTGTTCTTAAAAAATATGATAATGTTGCAGTTATTCAATTTGACGCTCACACAGATTTAAGAGAGCAATACTTAGGTGAAACCCTTACCCATAGCGGAGTTATGTACAGAATAGCAGAACTTATCGGCTATGAAAACATCGCTCAAATTGGGTTAAGAAGTGGTGAAAAAGAAGAATTTGACCTTGTTAAAAAATATCAAACCCTTAAAACAAAAAAAGAAGAACTTGATAAATTTAAAGATAAAAATATCTTTTTAACTATCGACCTTGATGTTCTAGACCCATCTTTAATGAGTGGTGTTGGAACACCGGAAGCCGGCGGTTTAACTTATCTTGAACTTATGGAATGGATAGTTTATCTTAAAAACTTTAATATTATTGGGGCTGATATTATGGAATTAGCACCAGATATTGATATTACAAAAACTTCAAGCGCTACTTGCTGCAAATTAATTCGTGAAGTTTTAATGCTTTTATAAGTTTATTTTTCTTTAAAAATAATCATCTTATTAATTAAAAAGCTAACTATAAGCCAAAGCGGCATATTGAAATATTGAACTATTGATTTATCAAGTATGTATAACAGTAAAAACATTATTCCATAGCTAATTAAACTTGTTATGGTTAAGTTTAAGATAAATAATATAATTTCAATTATTTTAGAATATCTTATTTTTGAATTGAATAAAACATTACTAACTAAAAGATAATTTATAACCATAAAAACTATAAAAGGCAGAGTTATTGTAATTATAGAGTTATCTGTATAATTTGAAATTAAGAAAAATGAACAATTGCAAAGCCCAAGGCTTAAATAGCAAAGTAAAACAAAAATTATAAACTGCAAAAAACTTGGGGCGATGTTTGCACCATAATGAAAAATGCAATAAAGCGCCCTTAAACCGTCTTTAGCATTAATTTTTTTGCCTTCTTCATAACTTCTTGGATTGTAATCTATTGCTGTTTCATAAACTCTATAGTTATTTTTTGCAACATAAGCAGTTATTTCAGGCTCAAAACCAAAACGATTTTCTTTTAAATTTGGGGCGATTTTTTCAATAACTTCTTTTTTAAAAAGTTTATAACAAGTTTCCATATCAGTTATATCAAGGTTTGTAACCATTGAAGTTAAAAAACTTAAAGTTTTATTCATTAAGCTATGCCAAAAATATAAAACTTTTCTTGACTCTTTTTTTAAATATCTTGAACCATAAGAAACATCAGCTCTATCATCCATTAAAGGTTTTAAAAGTTTAATGTAATCATAAGGATTATATTCATTATCAGCATCTTGAATTCCGATAAAATCTCCGCTTGCGCCTAAAA
Organism: uncultured Candidatus Melainabacteria bacterium; assembly: GCA_934700385.1. GTDB lineage: Bacteria > Cyanobacteriota > Vampirovibrionia > Gastranaerophilales > Gastranaerophilaceae > RUG14156. Next base: position 18,280 of record CAKUXO010000004.1, on the reverse strand, counting down.
ATCCTGTTTTTAGGGCAGCGCCTTTACCTTTATTTTTTTCATGTTTAAAGGTTTTAATGTTAGAAAACTCATTTTTTAATTCTTCAATAACTAATGAAGAATTATCTTTAGAACAATCATCAACTAAAACAAGTTCAAGCGCTAAATTGTTTTCTTTAAAAAAAGCGCTATCGGCTATTTTAAGAGTTTTTTCAACAATTGATTTAAGAGTTTTTTCTTCGTTATAAACAGGTATTATTAAGCTAAGAGTTTTCATCTATTCATTTTTTCCAAAAATATTATCAAATTTTATAAAACTTTTTTCATTTTTTTGTTTTTCTTCTTGTTTATAGCCTAAAATTCTAATTAAATCAGATTTTAATTTTCCTAAATCATCATATCTTTTTAAAATTCCATCAATTGCAACAGAAACATCCCCCGTTTCTTCTGATACAACAATACAAGCGCAATCGCTATACATTTCAGAAACACCGATTGCAGCACGGTGACGGGTTCCATATCTCCAAGATAACTTAGGGTCTTCTGTTAAAGGTAATAAAACCCCTGCTGAAATAATTTTATCGTCTTTAATTACAACAGCGCCATCATGCAAAGGAGTTTTCGGAAAGAAAATTGTTAAAAGCAATTCTTGAGAAATATCTGCGTTTAACTTAACCCCAACATCAGACTTTGTTAGGGAATTAAAATCTTTTTGTAAAACAATAAGACCGCCTGTTTTAGATTTTGAAAGATATTTAATTGTTTCAATTAATTCTTTTGCGATATCAACTTTTTTAGAATTATTTAATTCTATTGCATTATTTAAAAATAATTTTTCAAAAAGATTACCTTGCCCAATGTAGCCTAAAAAGCGCCTTAATTCAGGCTGGAAGATTACAATTAAAGCAAAAGCAACAATTGAAACCAAGGTTTTTAAAAATATACCAAAAATGTTTAAATTAATTCTGATTAAAAATTCTGAAAAAGCCCACATAACAACCAAAACCAAAGAGCCACGAACAAGGTTTTCGCTTTGCGTGCCTTTAATAAAACGAATATGAAGATAATATAATATTAAAATAAGTACAACAATTTCAAAAATATTGACCATTAAGGCAACTCTATCCATTTCTTTGAAAAAATGTTGCAGTTGAGTAATTAAAATCACATCAAAATTAGTAAAAAAATTCACTCTTTTATCCTTTTTATTTTAATCTATCTAAAACAACGTCGTTTTGAACTAATTGGGCTAAGGTTTGCCTTTTAATAATAACATCAGATTGACCATTATTAATTAAAACCATAGCAGGTTTTAAAATTGAATTATAGTTTGATGACATTGAATAGCAATATGCGCCTGTATCATAAACACAAAGAACATCCCCTTCTTTTGGGTTATTAAGTTCAATATCTTTAATTAAAATGTCGCCTGATTCACAAAATTTTCCAGCCACAGTAACTTTTTTAGGTTCAGAAGTTTCTTTTGCATTTGCAATTTCTGCGCTATATTTTGCTTGATACATTGATGGACGTGGGTTATCTGCCATTCCGCCATCAAGCGCTATATATTTTCTTACCCCCTCAATTTCTTTAGAACTACCTAAGGTATATAAGCTAAAACCTGCGCTACAAACTAATGAGCGCCCAGGTTCAATGTATAATACAGGTTCATCAAGATTATATTTTTCACAGTGGAATTTAATTGAAGATATAATTTTATCTGCTATTTCAAAAACGCTTGGGGGGTTATCTTCTAAAGTATAGGTTATTCCTAAGCCGCCACCAATATTAATTTCATTAAGATTTAAGCTGAATTTTTGATTTAATCTTGAAATTTCTTTTAATAAAACCCCAACTTCATCATAATAAACTTCTGTTTCAAAAATTTGAGAGCCTATATGAGCGTGAAGCCCTTTTGGTTCAAGGTTTTTATATTCATTTTTAATTAATTCAAAGGCTTTATCTATTGTGTTTAAATCGAAGCCAAATTTTGAATCTGTTTGCCCAGTTTTAATGTATTCATGGGTATGACATTCAATCCCTGGGGTAATTCTTAAATGAATTTTTTGAACAATATTTTTATTTTTAGCTATTTCATTTAAAACTTTTAATTCATAAAAGTTATCTACGCTAAAATGATCTATTTTATTATCTATTGCAAAGTTAATTTCTTCAATAGATTTGTTATTCCCGTTAAAAGATACCTTAGAAAGGTCAATTCCAGAGTTTAAAAGGGTATAAATTTCACCCATTGAAACAACATCAAAACCAAAACCAAGGTTAGAAAATATTTTAGCAATTGAAGAAGTCATCAAAGCCTTTGAAGCATAAGTCATTTTGATTTTATCATAACTTGAAAACGCTTTTTTATAATCAAGCGCCATTTTTGTTAAGGTAACTTCATCCATAACATAAAGAGGAGTTGAATATTTTTTAGCTAATTCAACAACATCGCAACCTGAAATTTCAAGATTACCTTTAGCATTTCTTTTTGTGTTTAAAGGTTTAATATTTTGATTAACAAAAGTTGAATTTTCCACCAACTAACCCACTTTCTTCTTGCTTATTTTCCAAAATGATTATACCATAAATAGTGAAATCTTAAAATTGGAGTCTAAATGAATAATATAAAATTTTTAAGCGGAAAAAACATCGTTGTTTTCATTTTGGTTATTGCGCTAATTGCGCTTTGTTTTTGTTCTATTGATATAATAATGATGTTATTTGGCTCTTTTGTAATAACTTGCGCCATTTTACCTTTTATCAATAAATTAGAAAAATTTATTCCAAGGGTTTGGGCGGTTGCATTAGTTCTTTTAGGCTTAATTTTAGCAAGTTTTATAATCTTAATTCCTTTAATTTCTTTATCAATTAATGAGGCTTCTAACCTTGTTGATGCTTTTCCTAAAGCAATTGATGGAATTGATAAACTTTTAAATTTTCAAATTTTTAATAAATCTATTTCAAGTTTTATAACTTTTGAAGCCCTTAAAGACCCACTAACCCAAGGGGCTCAAAGTTTAATTGAAAATTCAATTGTTGCAGGAAAATTTTTAGCAAACATTTTAACAACATTTTTCGCCGTTGCGATAACTGTTTTTTATTTTGCTTACGATGAAAAAAGATTAAAAGAAAAATTTATCGAATTTTTCCCAAAAGAACAAAAAGAAAAAGTTAGAACAATTATTGAAACAATTTCTCAAAAAGTTGGTAATTATGTTTTTGCGCAAGGTATAGCGATGGTTTTTGTTGGTGCTTTAACTACCTTAGGTTTAATTTTATTACATAATCATCACGCATTTTTACTTGGATTTTTAACTTGCGTGTTTGATATTATCCCTGTGGTTGGCCCCACAATTGCAATAACAATCGGGCTTATAACAAGTGCTTCTGGTGGTTTTGTTTATGTATTATTAACTTTTTTAGTTTATATTGTTGCTCAATGGGCGCAAAATCAACTTTTAAGACCAATTATCTTTGGTAAACTTTTAAATATGCACCCTTTGATGATAATCATTTCATTATTAATTGCAGCAAGATTTTTAGGTTTTTGGGGAGTTGTTTTATCTCCTGCAATTGCAAGTGTAATCTGTGTTTTAGTAGATGAATTATATCTAAATAGAATTAATGATAGAAAATAGTTATGGAAAATAAAAATAAAAAAATTCCCATAAGTGTAATAATTAAAACAAAAAATGCGCAAAACACACTTTATTCTACTCTTGAATCAACAAAAAATTGCGATGAAATCATTGTTTTAGATGAACATTCAACAGATGACACAATTGAAATAATCCAAGAATATAGAGCAAAAATAATCTATTTTGATGAAATTAAAAGTGCCTTTAATCAAGCCATTAACGAAGCTAAAAACGATTGGATTTTTATAATTGAACAAGATGAAATAATTTCAAACAATCTTTTAAATGAAATTAAAAATTATATTTCTAATCCAAAGAAAAATAAAGATATAGTTAGCTTTAAACTTAAAACTTTTTATCTTAAAAAAGAAATAAAAGCAGCGAGAGAAAAAAATCTTTTAAGGCTTTTTAAAAAAGGAAGTGTTGATTTTTCTTTTGAACCTGAATTAAAAATAAATAAAAAAGGAAAAGTTTTTAAACTTAAAAGCAATTATAAAAAAGATAATAGTTGTATTTTAAAATATTTAGAAAGTGACATTTCAAAAACACTTCAAAAAATTATTTTAAAAGATAAAATTTTATCTAAAAACATTGATAAATCAACAGGGATAATTAAAAAGCCGATTTTAAAATTTTTATATTGGTATCTTTTTAAGGGTGCTATTTTTGATTTTGAATATGGTTTTATTTTTTCAAAATTGAAATTTATTGAAGAATTTATTTTACAAGTTATGATTTTAGAAAAAAATCAAAAAAAGGAGATGGAAGATGATTTTTGATGAATTAAAAAATATTGCTCAATATAAAAATTTAGATGAAAGATTGAAACTTGGGTTTGATTTTTTGTTAAATAATGACCTTGAAAACCTTGAATGTAAAAAGCATATTATAAAAGGGGATGAGGTTTATGCTAATGTTCAAGAGTTAAAAACAAAAAATCTTGAAGATAAAAAATGGGAAGCTCATAGAAAATATATTGATATTCAATATGTTATAAAAGGAAAAGAAAAAATCGGCTGTGGCTTTTTAAGAGATTTTTCAAAAACAACCGTTCCATATAACGATGAAAAAGACGTTGTTTTCTTAGATGGCGAAAATTATAGCTATATCAACCTAAAAGCAGGCGATTTTGTTGTTTTATATCCTAATGACGTCCACGCACCTATGCTTAAGGTTGAGGAAAATGAGGATATTAAAAAGGTTATTGTGAAGATAAAGTTATAGAGATTAATTTTTTCTTAAATAATAAAAAAAAATGGCAAGGTCACCCTTGCCATTTTAAATTCTTGTTCAAATTAGTGAACGCAAACTGTTAATAATACACCTGCAGCAACCGCAGAACCGATAACACCTGCTACGTTTGGACCCATAGCGTGCATTAATAGGAAGTTATTTGGGTTATATTCCAAACCAACTTTGTTTGAAACACGAGCTGCCATTGGAACCGCAGAAACACCGGCTGAACCAATAAGTGGATTAATTTTATTTTCTTCAGATGAGAACAAGTTCATTATTTTTGCCATAATAACACCTGCTGCTGTTGCTAATGAGAATGCAACAATACCAAGGATTAAGATGAATAATGTTTGAACTGTTAAGAATTGGTCAGCAGATAATTTTGAACCAACTGACAAACCTAAGAAAATAGTGATAATGTTGATTAATGCGTTTTGCATTGTATTTGATAATCTTTCAACAACGCCACATTCTTTACATAAGTTACCAAATGCAAGAGCACCAACTAATGGGCAAGCGTCTGGTAAGAAAATTATACAAAGAGATAGAACCAAAAGAGGGAAAACGATTTTTTCACGTTGTGAAACTTCTCTTAATTGGCTCATTTGAATTTCACGTTCTTTTTTAGTTGTTAAAAGTTTCATAATTGGTGGTTGAATAACAGGAACTAATGCCATATAAGAATATGCTGCAACAGCAATAGCACCAAGTAATTCAGGAGCTAATTTAGATGTAACATAGATTGATGTTGGACCATCTGCACCACCAATAATACCGATTGAACCTGCTTGTGGTAATGTGAAACCAAATACGCATAAAGCTAATAATAATGCACCAAAAATACCAAATTGAGCAGCACCGCCTAATAGGGCAGTTTTTGGGTTAGCTAACAAAGGACCGAAGTCTGTCATAGCGCCTACACCCATGAAAATAATCAATGGGAATAAGCCTTGGTGGATACCAGCTTCATAAACGATGTTTAAAAATCCCCCAGGTTCAGCAATTCCAGCCCCAGGGATGTTTGATAAGAAACCACCAAAAGCAATTGGAACTAGAAGTAATGGTTCATATTGTTTTTTAATACCAAGCCACATTAAGAATAAACAAATTACAAGCATAATTGGAGAACCAAATTGATGTAAAAATTGTTCAAATGGCGCAGTAATTGTTGGATCAACAGGTTGAACCATATTATAAATACCTGTTGTTTGCCATAAATGTTGGAAAATTTCACCTATATTCATTTTCTAATTTCCTCCATTCTAACCTATTGTAACCAAAGTTTGACCATTTTTAACAGTATCACCTTGAGCTACATTGATTGAAAGAATTTTTCCTGAATATGGAGATTTAATTTCTGTTTCCATTTTCATAGCTTCTACAACCAAAAGTACATCACCTTCTGATACTTCTTCGCCTTCAGAAACTTCAACTCTTAAAACGTTACCTGGAAGTGCTGCGTTAACTTCTTTACCTTCGCCACTTGAAGCGCTTGAAGATTCTTCAACACCAGCTTTAATAGCAACGTCATAAGCTTTTCCGTTAACTGTAGCTTTGTCACCATCTAATTTAACGCTATATTTTTTACCGTTAACAGTAACTGTATAGCCATCAGATGATTGAGCAGATTGAGCTTGAGCTTGGCTTGCAGCTGAAACTTTATTAACTGAAACTGTACCTTTTCCAAGTAAGAATTCAATACCTTTATCAACATTACCGTCTTTACAAGCTGCAGAAATGAAGATGTTTTCATCTGTTGTTGGTAAACCTGCTTCTTCAAGACGTTTTTTAGCTGCTTCAATACCTTTATCAGGATCTTTTTCATTGATATCAACAACACGTTCAGTTGTTGGTTCCATGTTCATTTTTTCTTGTGCCCATTTAACTAATTCAGGATCTGGTTCACAAGGAGTTTTACCAAAGTAGCCTAATAACATTTTTGCATATCCTGGGTTAGCTTGTTGCCAAGGTTCAGGAGTAATTGCATTTAAGAATGATTGTTGTGCATAGAATTGAGAAACAGGTGTAACAGATGTTGCAAAACCGCCTCTTTCAACAACTTCTTTCATATTAGCAATTAATTTAGGGAATTTATCTAACATACCCATATCTTTTAATTGGTTAACAGTTGTAGCTGTAGCGCCACCAGGAAGTGGTGCTTGAATTAAAATTGGGTTAACTGCAAGTGAAATTGGAGAAATAGGATAATCTTTCATACATTCTTTGAAGATTTCTTCTGTTTCCATAATTTTCTTAATATCTAAACCTAAATCATAATCGCTGCCTTTTAAAGCGTGCCACATAGAAATGATATCAGGTTGACCAGTACCACCTGAAACAGGTTTCATAGCAAGGTCGATACCATCAGCACCACCATCAAGAGCTGCTAAGTATGCTGCTAAACCAGTTCCAGCTGTTTCATGAGAGTGGAAGCGGATGTGAGCGTCTGCACCTAATAATTCACGAGCCATTTTAACTGTTTCATAAACTTTTTTAGGGTTAGATGTACCAGAAGCATCTTTAAATGCTAATGAATCAAATGGAAGTCCTGAATCTAGGATGTTTCTTAAAACTCTTTCATAGAAAGCAACGTCATGAGCGCCTTCGCAACCATAAGGAAGTTCCATCATTGTGATTGTAACTTCGTGTTTTAAACCGTGTTTTTTAATTGAATTAGCTGAATCAATTAAGTTGTTAACATCGTTTAGAGCGTCAAAGTTTCTGATAACATTAACGCCGTGTTTAGCAAACATTTTAGCGTGAAGATCAATGATATCACGAGGTTGAGAGTTTAAACCTACAACATTAACACCACGAGCTAAAGATTGTAGTGTTACATCAGGACCAACTGCGGCTCTGATTTTATCCATTGTTTCAAAACCATTTTCATTACAGAAAAATATAGGAGCTTGAAAACGAGCACCACCAGCTGTTTCAAAGTGTCTTAAACCTGCATTTACTGCTGCTTGAAGTGCAGGAATAAAATCATCTACAAGAACTTTTGCCCCATAAATAGATTGGAAACCATCACGGAATGATGTATCCATAACCTTAATTTGTTTTTTTGACATGTTTTTATCCTTCTTTTAATAATGATTGAGTAATTATACGCCACGCATTGCCATTGCGATTGCAACTGCAATATCAGAGTTATCTGAAACGGCTTTTTTTGCTGTTTTTACTTCAGGTACTGCTACCGGACAAACTTTGTTAAGCCATGCAACAACATTTGCCATAACAAAAATTGCAAAAACTAAGATAACTAAGAATGTGAATACAATTCCCATTCCAACTACCATAGTAGTTCCGCCTTGTACCCATAATTCAGGGTTTAACATAGTATTTCTCCTTTTATTCCATTACTAGTAAAATCACTATAACCTTCTTTAAAGTCAGATAAAAATTCATTTAAAAATTCGTTTTTATCAACTTTTTTTCCCGTTTCATTAAAAATTGAAGTTGCGGGAATGTTTATATTTTTAAGTTCGTCGCTCTCTAAATTAAGATTAATTCCACAACCAATAACAATTCCTTTACAAACTGAGCCTAAAAATTCTGATTCAGCTAAGAAACCTGCTATTTTTTTGCCATTGATTAAAATATCATTAGGGTGTTTAAAATGGGGGTTTAATCCATATTTTCTTAATGTTTTAGCACCAATAAGAGCAACATATCTTGTTAATTCATCCAAAAAATCTAATTTTTGAGGTTTTAAAATTATTGATATATAAAGGTTTCCACCATTTTTATTTGAAGAATACCAAACACGTTCAAATTGCCCATGCCCTTGTGTTTGTAAGTCACATGATATTACATCAAAGTCTTTTAAATCCTCTAGATGTTGATGAGCGTAAACATTTGTTGAATTTAACTCATCAAAATGAATAATACTGCGCATAGGTTAATAATAACAAAAACATATTTTTGAAACAAACTTAATTTTTTATTTTTTACAATTTTAAAAAAAAGACCTTACATAGTGTAAAGTCTTTTAAAATATTAATTATTCTTCTTTTTCATTACTTTGTTTTTTAAATTCTTCGGGTGCATCTTCTCTTTCTTGGTTCCATCTATCAAGCCCTAGTTGCTTTCTAACTAAACCAATACCAACATGCACACGCCATTCATCCATTTTAAGTTGGGCTGCAATTATTTTATGACAACCGATTGGAGGTAATGGTAATAATGGTTCATAAAGATTTTTAATTGCCATTAATTGATCCGGAGTAATTGCAAGTTTTCTTTTTGGGAATTGAACTTTTGGTAACATCATTTTTTGTCTTACAAGATTAATACCAAAGAACACTTTTTTTGGTTCTAGTTCAATTGCTTGTGCAATTACCTCATGAGCGTCAGGATTTGGCAAAGGTAACATCTTTTTATACATTTCTTCAATTTGAGCCAATTGTTCTTTATTGATTAATAATGGCTTAGATTGCTTTCTCATAGGACGTCTGTTATTAAAACCGCCTCTTTGAGGTCCTTGAGGACGAGGACGTCTTTGATTGAAGTTGTTGTTATCTCGTCTTTGGAAGTTTCCACGAGGTCTATTGTATCCACCTTGAGAATTTCCGCTTGGACGATTGTTGTTGTTGTTATATCTTCTAGTATAACCCTCTGGATTGCCTGAACCTGCGCTATATCCACGAGAATAATCTTGAACAACACCATTTTCATCAACAGGAGTTTGAGGAACAGTTGCTCTTTCAGGATACAAGCAATCAGGACAAATTACTCTTTTAGGGTTTTTTGTTTCAAATTCTTTTCCACATTTAATACATTTGTTTGTATACATTAGGATAATCTTTCTATCTTTATTATTCCTACCGATAAATGAATTTTAACTTAACGGGCAATATTACCGAATACACTCTCACTTTAAAATCATTGTACATGTTTATTTTATATAAAAAGAAATTTTAAAACAAGTTTTTTATTTTTTGCAACATAAAATTTGATTTTTTTAAAAAAATTGATAGAATTTAATTATGGCAAAAGATGGATTAATTAACTGTAAAAAGTGCGGTACACTCTTTTTTAAAAATTCTGAAAGAGAAATTTGTGAAGAATGTTTTAAAAAAGAACTGAAAACAATCGATTTAATTAGCGATTTTGTTAATTCTACAGGTAAAAACAAAGTTCAAATTGAAGAAATAGCTTCAGGCTTAAGTATTGACCAAGCTGATATTGAAGATTTAATTACAAGAGGAAGACTTTTCAAAATTTTACCTAAAATCTCAATTAAATGTCGTTTTTGCGGCGTTGAACTTGATGACGATTGTAAAACAGGTTTCACTTGTAAAAAATGTTTACTTAAATTTTCACCAAAAGTTAACGAGCTTGAAAAAAAAGGGCTGAACGTTAAAAGGTATCAAGAAGAAGCAAGAAACCTAAATAGAAGATTAAGAGGCGGTATGAACACCGTGGATAATGAATCTCGATATGGTTTCATTCAAAACTATGACCTTTAATTACATAATGTAGTTTCTGCCATATTTTAATGAGCCTGTTAAATAGCACTCATTCATGGTTTGTCTTAGACTTCTATAAACCTTTGGTTTGTCACCTTTAGCAGCTTGCTCAATATTTTCTTTTGAAGAAATATATTTCATAGCTGCCGTTTTTTGGCTAACTTTTATATCTAAATTTAATAAAATTGAACTTACTCTGCTGTCTAGTTGTGCTGCCATTTTAAAATCCCTTTTTTCTTACATTTATATAAAAACAATTTCTTAAGCGAGATATCAAAATTATATACTTTTGTTACAAATCTTTACATACTAACCCTTGGGCATGTTCGTGTTTATAATATTTATATGAGAACATTTTTTGAAGATAGCTTTATAAATAACAGGATTTTTTCTAAAATGGTGAAAGATGTTAAAGAAGAACAGCTTTCTAAAACCATTAACGAAATTAATTATCTTAATGAACTTCAATCTCATTTTATGTCCCAAAACGACTTAAACTATTCGCAAAACCAAGAACTTGAATTTATAAAAAAAATTAATAATGCAAAACGAAACAAACTACAAGCATAGAATAAAAGTTACAAAAACAAATGAACTTAGATTTATTTCACATCTTGATTGGCAAAATTTAATTTTAAAAATATTTAGAAGATGTGAGCTTAAACTTGTGTTATCTCAAGGTTTTAATAAAATGCCAAAAGTTTCATATTCTCCGGCTTTGCCGATTTTTATTGAATCAGAATGTGAGCTTGTTAATTTTCAAACAAAAGAACCTCTTAAAAAAGATTTTATTGAAACTTTTGAAAAAAATTCCCCAAATAGCTTAAAAATAATTTCTCTAGAAGAAATTGATGAAAACTCAAAAGAACCAAAATCCCTTGAAAACTATGTTCAATGGGCAAAATATGAAGCTATAATAAAAAATGAAAAAAATCATATTTACAATTTAGAAAAAATACGCTATATTATAGAAAAGTGTTTATCTTCGCAAGAAATTTTAATTACGAAGAAAACTAAAAAAGGTATAGAAAAAACGATTAATTATCGAAATTCCCTAAAATGTGCGCAAGTTAGCGAAAATGGTGTTATTACTTTTGTTTTAAAAGCAGGACAAAATGAAGAAATACCCGCATTAAGGGCAGATGAATTTTTAAAAACATTGTTTGGCGACTTTAACATTTTCAAAATAAAAAGAGTGGAATTTTTCGATACCGACTTGAGAGTAATTTAAGTTTAAAGGAATTTTACCATGTCGAAAAAAATTATAATTTCCGAAAAAGATAACATCGCAGCGGTTATCGAGGACAATAAAGTTAGCGAATTTTTTGTTTCAAAAGGCGATGTATTATTAGGAGATGTTTATCTTTCAAGAGTTGATAACATTCTTCCATCAATTGAAGCAGCGTTTGTGGATGTTGGTATGCCTGATAAAATGGGTTTTATCCACACAGATGATATTATGGGTACAGGTAGCTTAAAAGAAAAAGTTAAACCTAACCAAAAACTTATTGTTCAGGTTGTTAAAGAACCAACAGGACACAAAGGACCTCGTGTTACAACAGCGCTTTCTCTCCCTGGAAGATTTTTAGTTTTATTACCTGATGAAAAAGGGGTAAATGTTTCTAAAAAAATTACATCTCAAAAAGAAAGAGCAAGATTAAAATCAATCGTTAGCTTATTAAAACCCGTTGGAGTAGGGGTTATTGTTAGAACAGAAGCAGAAGGTCAATCTGATGCAGAAATTCAAGAAGACATTGAAATTCTTTTAGATAAATGGAATTCAATTGTTAACGCAGCTGATAGTGCTAATCCACCAACATTATTATACAGAGATCAAGATTTATTATATAGAGTTATAAGAGAAGCCTGTGACGCTAATGTTGAAGAAATTGTTGTAGATACTGCTTTTGCACTTCATAGAACAACTCAACTTTTGCAACATTGGAATATGCAGATAAAAGTTTCAATGCACAAAGGTAACGAGCCTCTTTTAGTTGCAACAGGTGTTAATAAAGAAATTTTAAATTCACTTAACACAAGAGTTAATCTTCCCCTAGGCGGATATTTATTTATTCAACAAACAGAAGCCTTAACGGTTGTTGATGTTAACTCTGGTAAATTCACAAGCTCATCTAATCAAGCTGAAACAATTTTAAAAACAAACATTCAAGCAGCAGATGAAATCGCACGTCAATTAAAACTAAGAAACATTGGCGGTATGGTAATTATCGATTTTATTGATATGGCTTCAAGAATGGATAAATTGGCACTTTTAGAACATTTTGAAATTGTTTTAGAAAAAGACAAAGCAAAACCACAAGTCGGACAACTTTCTGACCTTGGTCTTGTTGAATTAACAAGACACAGACAAGGTCAAAGTTTATGTGAAATTTTCACTAAAAAATGTGATAAATGTAACGGTCAAGGTTTTATTATAGACGATTTAAAATTTGCAACTCCAACATCAATTGGTGAAAATAGAGCAAAAATGAACAAAATTAAAGGACCTTTTAACTCTAACTTCTCTAATTCAAACACTGAAGTTGCGCCAAATCAAAAAAATCATAAATTTGATAAAAATCAAAGACGTGATAAAAATAATAAAAACAACCAAAATCAACAAAATCAACAAAATCAACAACAAAATAATCAACCAAAAATTCAAGATAATGAAATTCAAGAAATTTCAAAAGAAAAAATGAATGAAATGATTGATGATTTAATTAAAGATGTTACCTTAGAAGGTGCTATTGAAGCTGTTGAAGAAAAAACTTCAACTCAACCTAAAGAAGAAAATGAAGTTAAAGTTGAAGAAGTTAAAGTTGAAGAAACTAAGGCTGAAACTCCTAAAGAATCTGAACAAAAACCAGAAAAAGAAGCACCTCAAGAAGTAAAAAAACTTTCAAGAAAAGCAAAGAAAACAAGAAAAAAAGAAATTGAAAAAGAAGTTCCTGAGGAAATAAAAACGGAAAACAAAGAAGAAAGAACCGAAGAAATAGCAAAAACTGAATCTGAAGTTGAAACAAAAGAAGAAAAAACCGAAGAAGTAAAAGAAGCTAAACCAAGAAGAAGGAGCACAAGAACAAAAAATGCTAAAAAATCTTCCTAAAAAAATAGCTTTTACAACAATTTTTCTAATGACTTTGGTTTCACTATCAACACCTGTTTTAGCTGAAATAAGTCCAGAAGTACCTCTACCTAATCAAAACCAAAACAAAATGGAATTAATACAACACGATGTTAAGGTTAATGATTTAGATATAGAGCCACTTAACGCAAACGAAGTTAAGAAAAATGTTGTGCCCGACGCTAAGCAAGAAGGTAAAAAAGTAATCGGCTTATTTTTAAAAACAATGATGGCTGTTGCTTTTTGCGCCATAATTCTTTATGTAATTCTTGTTTTTGTTAAAAAGTTCTATGGAAGTGCTTTTGTTAATCAAGAATATGATGACTTTGAAGCAATTGACCTTTCTGCGCCTCAAACAAAGCAAGACGCCTTAAAATCTTTTTTAAACCGAACAAAATAATTTTTGTGTGTTAAAATAAACACTATGAAAAAAGATATAATTGCTTTTTGGGGCTATCCTAGAAAAGAGCTTATTAAAGAATATAAAGAGAAGTACAAAAACGCAACTTGGGTTGATTTAGATATAGATTATTCTTATCCAAATTTAGATGAATGCCCAAGGGCGTATTGTACTATTATTAAAAACATCTATAATAACGCTATTTATTTAAAAGATAGAATTATCGCTATTTTAGCGCCAATTGGAAAAGATAAATGCGATAGCGCTTTTTTCATTTCAAAAATATTAGAAGAAAAAGGGCTTAAAATAATTCAAAGTGTTTTTGAAGATAGATGTGAAAACCCTGATAATCTTATTTTGCCTATTTCAAAAAGTAATCTTCCCTTAAAAGAAAAAATTGAATTAATTACAAAAAACATTTATGAACAAAAAGATTATTCATATTTAAAACAAGTTGAACCCGCTTTTGGTTTTTGGGGTGTTCCGCCAAATGAACTTAATTTATTAGACCTTTTTCCTAATAATACTGAGGTTTTTGGCTGGACAAGGGCAGTTGAAGCAGGCTACCCTGGGGATTGGGAGATTGAAACTTATGTTAAAAAAAATCTTCCGACTGTTTTTTTCACACAAGCCTTTTGCTCTAAAACGCTTATTGCAAAACATTTAGCTGAAAAATATCAAGGGCTTTTTATTGATGTCGATTCAACCCCAACAAACAGCATTAAAGCAAAAATTGAAGCATTTATTAAACTAAGGTAAAAATGGAAAAAAGATATATTGACGCTGGAACAACTTGGAGTAAAATTTTAACGATTTCAAATAATGAAAAAAAATTTGAAGTTATTCCAACAAAAGACTTAAAAAAACTAAATTTAACTTATGAAAAATGCACAGGTCACAGCCTAATTAAAAAAGAAGGCGTTTATGTTAATGAGGTTGTAGCATTAGCTAAAGGTGCAAAAAAATATCTTGAAGATGATTTCATCGCCCTTGATTTAGGTTCAAGAGATATTAAATATGTTGAATTTAAAAATAAAAAATTTAAAGATATGGATTGGAACACTTCTTGTGCTTCTGCAACGGGCGCTACTATTGAAATGCTTTTAAAATTTTATAATGTCGAAGTTAAAGATTTAGCCTTTACAGAAGAAAAATATATGATTACCTGTGGCATTTTTGGACTTGAAAAAATAATGGATGACATAGCCCAAGGGCTTGAAGCGAGCGTTGCAATTTCAAAATTTATCCACGGGATTGCATATAACGCTTTTATTTTCACAAAAAAACCTGAAAAAATTGCAATTAGCGGCGGTTTTTGTGAAAACCCTTGCTTTATAAAAAGCCTTGAACAATATTGCAAAGTAAAACCCCTAGGCAGATTTGTTCTAACCGAGGGGCTTTTATATTCTTAATTTATTTTATTTTAAACTAACGTTTGGCATAGTAACGTTTTTATGTGCTTTTTGTTGCAGAATTTCACACGCTTTAGCCAATTGTGGGTCTTTATTAGCTTTAATATCTTCTTCAGTTAATTCAACCGTAAAATCAGGAGTTATACCTTTTTTATGGATATCTGTTCCATTTGGAGTTAAATATTTTTGAATTGTGATATGAAGTGCTGAACCATCAGGAAGTTTGTTGATTTCTTGAACTAAACCTTTACCAAAAGATTTTTTACCAACGATTGTTGCTCTTTTATTATCTTTCAAAGCCCCCGATAAAATTTCAGAAGCAGAAGCAGAACCGCCATTAATCAAAACAACAATCGGCTGTTTTGTTGTAACTTGTGAAAGAGAATTTTGAGTTTCTTTATAGCCATCTCTATCAACAGTTGAAACAATTACTTTTGAACTTAAAAGCATATCAGCGATATAAATTGCATTAGTTAAAAGTCCCCCAGGGTTAGAACGAAGGTCAATAATTAAGCCATCTTTATCTTTTAATTCATTAAGCGCATTTTGAAATTCGCTTGCAGCATTTCTTGAAATAAATGAACTCAAGCGGATATAACCAAGGTTATCGTCAACTTTACCAACTTTTGGTGCTTTTGTTGAAACAGATTTTAATTCAATTGTATCTCTTTGAACGGTGTAAAGTTTATTTTCTTCACCTTTTCTTTTAATCAAAAGTTGAACTTTTGTTCCTTCTGGTCCTCTAATTTTGTCTGCAGCAGCCTCAACAGTGATACCTTTTGTTGATTTTCCATCAATTTCTAAGATTTCATCTTCACTTTTTAAGCCGGCACGTTCCCCAGGGGTATCTTCAAGAGGGGCAATAATTAAAAGTTTGCCATCTCTTACACCAATTTGAACCCCAATACCTTTCAAAGAACCCTGTATGCTTTCAGATTCTTCTTTATATTCTTTTGGAGTTAAAAATTTTGTATAGACATCACCAAGACTATCAACCATTGTGCCTATTGCAACATAAGCGTCTTCTTCATCTACAATAACGCTATCATATTTATGACGCCAACGCTCCCAGTTTTGTTGATTTTGAGTGTCATCAACATACTTTGTTGCAATTAATCTCCAAGCTCTGTCATAAAGACCTTGCGGAGTTAATGCCATAGCAGGATTTTGAAAATTTGTTATACAAAATAATACAAAAATCGCTAAAAATATTGATAATCTTTTTAATATCTGTCTTAAAGTCATCTTTTTTCCTTTTTATTTTATTTCATTATATCAAATTTAAAATTATTTTCTTCGTATAAAATGATTATACTATATAAATAATTATGTTTAGGTTTTTTTGATTTTTGATGATGTTTTTCATAAGATAGATTAACTAATCCAATAAAAAATAATTAAAAATATTTGTGAAAAACTAAAGTTTTTGTTCACTTTTTCTTTTTGTTCAATCGCCAACGCAAAAAGAAAAAGTGAACCGAAAAAGAAAAACGTGGCTCGCACCCTTTTGGGTGTCAACCTTTCAAAATTTAACTCTTGAATGAAATAAATTGTAGTAAGTTTAGCACCTGCAACAAAGGGTGTGTTAATGCTATAGATTAATGTGTTAGCGCATAAACTTACTACATATTTCATTTTCGTATGAGTTAAATTTTGAAACTGCGGAATGAAACATACGCTAAACAATATCATTTATCATATAAACTCATTTTAAATACACCCTTAAAATAAAGAATATTTTTTCTTCATAATTCTTAATAATCACCAAAAATTCCTAAAGTTCATTAAAAAACTTGCCGTTAATAAAGATATCATTAAGACAATAAAGTAAGAGTTATGAGCGAAAATTACAACTTAAATTCTGGGTTTGGCTTTAACGTAACCTCAAAAGGTGCGCAAACTCAAAAGTTCAATAAATTAAATATAGATTCAGTTAATCCTGTAGGAAATATTTTTAGTGGATTAACAGATAAAACATCAAGATATGATGATGTTTTTAATGGTAATGTTTCAAAAGAAATTAATTTATACACAAGACAAGCGATGATTGTCGGTATGAATTTAAAAGCGTCAGATAAAAATATCCGCAACTTTGACGTTAATATTTAATTTTACATACATCCCATTATTGCGTATAAAGATAAAACTCCAACGCTGCTAATAACAATCCACAAGTGGGTCATTGGATGTAAGTTATTCCAAATTTCTAAGAATGCTGTTTTAATCATAGAGAGATTATATATTTTTTCTCATTTTTTTCAATCATCCATGGGTACTACATAAAATGATTGAAATTTTTACATTCTTAACGTTCAAAAAAAATTTTCACATGCTTTGTATAGAGGAAAATGTATTATTCTACTTGCATACGTTTTCTTTAGCATGTAAAATTAACCTATATAAATGGAGTAGCTATAAATGAAAAAAATACTTTTAAATCTTATTGCCATTATAGGATTAGCTTTAGCTCTTAATCCAGCTATGGCGGATTATCAACTAGAACAAGGACCAGAAAGCTATCCCGATTTGCCACCTAGTCACTGGGCTTATGAAGCTGTTACATTTTTAACAGATAAACAAATCGTTGTGGGATATCCTGATGGTTTATATCGTCCTGATCAAAAGGTTACAAGAGGCGAATTTTCAACAATGGTTATTAAAGCTCTTGGACTTTACGAAAAAGACACAAAACAACTTTTTGACTACAAAGACACCCAAAACCACTGGGCAAACAGAAATATTCAAGTTGCTTCTTATTATGGACTTGTTAATGGTTATCCACATGGATATTTCTATCCAAACAATGACGTAACAAGAATTGAAGCCTTAAACATTGTTATGAATGCACTTTCTCCTGAAAACATTAATTCAGACCAAGCAAAACACTTCGTTTCAATTTATAAAGACTATTCTGATATTCCAGATTGGGCTTTAATTCAAGCTGGTAAAGCACAAATGCTTGGCTTAGTTTATAATACCCCAGGGCATGAAACAACTCTTGAACCATTAAGACC
>CAKUXO010000003.1 GCA_934700385.1 uncultured Candidatus Melainabacteria bacterium | reverse complement strand
AACACGCCCAGCACCACCCGTAATAACCATAAAGTTAATTATTACAAGAATTACAAATATTACAGCACCAACAACATAATTCCCACCAATTACAAACTGCCCAAAAGATTCAATAACAGAACCTGCGTTAGCCGTTAAAAGAATTAATCTTGTTGATGTAACGTTTAAACCTAAACGAAACAGGGTTGCAATTAGTAATATTGTAGGAAAACTTGAATATTCTAGAGGTTCTTTTGTATAAAGACATACTAAAAGAATTAAAACAGATAAAGATATATTAAGAGTTAACAACAAGTCTAAAAGTTGCGCTGGTATAGGAATTACCATCATTAAAATAATGGTTACTAAACCAATTGCAAGAACTATATCATTATTTTTAAGTATATCTTTTAACTTTAGCAAAACTATCCTCAATTGTTTCTATATATTACTTGTTTTTAAGCGAATATACATATTGTAAAATTTCCGCCACGGCAACATATAGTTCTTGTGGTATTATACCATTAATATCAACTAATTTGTATAGACTTCTTGCAAGAGGTTTATTTTCAACAATCGGCACTCCGTTATTCTTTGCTATTTCTCTTATTTTAAAAGCAACAAAATCAACCCCTTTAGCAACAACCTTTGGTACAGGCGTTTTAAGAGGGTCATAAACTAATGCAACAGCATAATGCGTTGGGTTAACAACAACAACATCAGCTTCAGGCACACTTGACATCATTTTTTGCTGCATCATTGAAATTTGAAAAGAACGGATTTTACCTTTAATTTTTGGGTCCCCTTCAATGTTTTTCATTTCGTCTTTAACTTCTTGTTTAGACATTTTAATTGATTTATTGTATTCCCAATCTTGATATTTTTTATCAATTATCCCGATTATTATTAAAATGACACAAATTGTGAAAAGCAATTCAAAAATAACTGAACCCATTACACTAAAACCTGTTGAAACATCAGCCCCAATCAGCCCAAAAAGTTCATCTTTTCTTTTTAAAATTACATTAAAACCAACCAAGGCAACAATTAAAGTTTTAACTAAAGATTTTATAAGCTCAACCATTTGTTTAGGTTTAAAAACGTTTAATTTTTCAAGCAAGGCTTTTATAGCGCTTGAAGGTGAAAGTTTATTAAAATTAGGTTTCAATGCTTCTTTAGCAAACAAAGAACCCGTTTGAAATCTTAAAATCAAAACCGCAGCCACGCAAAGAAAAACGAAAAACAAAGCCGTTATTTCAATATAATTTTTTAAATATGGACCGATAATTACAACAAAATCGTTATCAGATATATTTTTAGGATTAAGAGAATTAAGGGTATTTATAAGCATGGTTTCAATTTTAGTCAACATGCCTTGCCCCATTGAATAAAATAAAGCAATTCCAGAGGTCAAAACTAAAGACGCAACAAAGTCTTGGCTTTTTGCGATGTGCCCTTTATCTCTTTCTTTTTCTCGCCGCTTCGGGGTGGCTTCTTCGGTTTTATCGTTTTGTTCGTCTGCCATTTATACCTGCTTTTTATGTAAACAATAGGTTTATTGCCTGAATATAATTTTTAATCACTTCTTGAAGATATGTGCTTGTTGCTGAAAGAAAAGCTAAAATCAAGAAAACCCCAATATAGATTTTTACAGGAATTGCAACCATATAAATATTCATTTGAGGCATCATTTTACTCATCAAACCAAGCAATATATCTGAAATTAATAGCACTGAAAAGATAGGCAAGGCTACTCCAAAGGCTATTTTAAAAACTTGCGCAAATAAAGTAACTAAAGTTGAAATTATATTAGCGTCAAAAATAGGAAAAACTCCCATAGGAATAGCGCTAAAGCTATTAAACAAAGCAATAAATAACATTTGATAAGCGCCCGTTGCTAAAAAAATTAAAATCGTTAAATAGATATATAATCTTGAAAGCTCAGTTGCATTAACCCCTGTAGCTGGGTCAAGCGCTTCGGACATAGATAAACCCATCTGAATTGAAAGAATACTTCCAGACATTCTAACACCTTCAATTATAAGATTAGCCGTAAAACCAATCAAAAAACCGACAAAAAATTCAATCGCTAATAAAATTCCAAATTCCACCATATCTTTTGGTAAAATAAAGCCCTTTGAAGCCACAACCAAAGGAAAGAAAATAAAAGCAATTATTGCACTAAACCACATTTTAGTAATAATTGGGGCTTGAATTGTTGAAAAAAACGGCGCAGTTTGAAAAAAACCACTAACCCTTGTAAATATCAACATAAAAATGATGATATTATTAGGAGATAAAATATTTACCAAGTTCGCCGTTTGAATCATTTTCTTTCCGTTTTATGAAATAAATACTTTTATATATTCAAAAAGTTCTTTTGTTGTTGATATAAACATATCGCACATCCAAGGCGCACTTACTATTAAAACCAAAAGTGCCACAAAAATTTTAGGAACAAAAGTTAAAGTTTGTTCTTGAATTTGTGTAACAGATTGAATTATGCTAATTGCAAGCCCAACAACAATCGCTGAAAGCAAAATTGGGGCAGCAATTATCATCATTAATACAATTGCTTTTTGAAAAACTGTTAAAAATAAAGCCTCATCCATAATCTACCCCTTTAAGTTACAAAGCCCTCTATTAAAGATTTTGTTATTAAATACCATCCATCCACCATAACAAACATAATCAATTTAAACGGCATAGCAATTGTTGTTGGCGGAAGAAACATCATCCCCATTGAAACCAAAACCGAAGCTATAACTAAATCTATAACTAAAAACGGAAGAAAAATAACAAAACCGATTTTAAAAGCTGTTTTTAATTCAGACAAAATGAAAGACGGAATTAAAACGTAAGTCGGCACATCATTTTTTGTTTTCGGTTTTTGAATTTTAGATAATTTAACAAAAAGCGCAAGCTCTGTTTCTTTTGTTTGTTTAAACATAAAATCCCTAATTGGAACCATAGAATTATCAAGCGCTTGTTGTTGAGTTATTAAATTTTTCATGTAAGGTTGATAAGCTGTTTCATTAATTTTAGCTAGTGTTGGTGACATTACAAAAAACGTTAAAATTAAAGCTAAGCCAACAATAACTTGATTAGGCGGCAAGGTATTTGTTCCTATTGCCTGACGAGTTAAAGAAAGCACGATAACTATTCTAACAAAAGCCGTTGTCATTATAATAATACTTGGTGCTAAGGTTAAAACCGTTAGCATAATAAGAATTTGAACACCTTGGCTAAATTCTTGAGGGGTGTTTGCGCTCTGCATTCCGACATTAATCGTAGGGAAATTAATCGCAGCATTTGAAACTAACGTAGTCATTAAATAAAGCGTTAGTGCTAAAAATATTTTTTTCATTTTTGAAAACATTAATATCTATCCTCAACCAAGTTTCAGTTCTTGATAATATAACTCGTTAATATAATTATATTATAAAATTTTAGAGATTATGTAAATTTTTATGAAGTGAGATTTTCATTTCTTTTCAACACAAAAAAGCCTTGGTTTTGCCAAGGCTTTTAATTGATTTCATAAACCCTTATTCAACATACATTAATGTTTGACCGTATTCAACGCTTTGACCGTCTTCAACGCAGATTTGAGTGATTTTACCTGAAACTTCAGATTCAATTTCATTCATCAATTTCATAGCTTCAACGATACAAACAACTTGGCCAACACTAACAGTGTCGCCTACTTTAACAAAAGGTTTAGCCCCAGGAGCAGGTGCAGCATAAAAAGCACCAACCATAGGAGAAACAATTGCTGTTCCTTTTGGTTTTGCAGCTTGTTTTTCTTCTTTTTGAATTGTTATAGGATTTTGTGGCACAGAAACAGGTGCTGCCACAGGTTGAGCAACTGCTTGAGGAAGAACATTAAGTTCTTTTCTAACACAGATAGCTTCATTTTCATCTTCAAGTGTAATTTCACTTAAGTTATTATCCGCAACAATTTTGGCAATTTTTTCAATATATTCTATTTCAAATTTCATCTTTGTATATCCTTATACTCTAGCAAGAAACTCATTAGTACGAGTATCGATTTTTAATACATCTCCAACTTGAATGAAGAATGGAACGTTAACAATTGCCCCACCTTCAAGAGTAGCAGGTTTTGAACCACCTTGAGCAGTGTTACCCTTTTCAGCAGGAGGAGTATCAACAACTTCTAATTCAACGAAGTTTGGTAAATCGATACCAATGATTTTAGAGTCATGCATTAAAATTTGTACATTCATGTTTTCTTTTAAATATTTAATACCATCCCCAACTCTATCAGCAGGAACAGGTATTTGTTCATAAGATTCTAAATCCATCATAACTAAATCAGAACCTTCTTTATATAAATATTGCATTTCACGTCTATCTAGCATAGCTTTTGCAACTTTTTCACCGGCTCTGAAAGTTTTTTCAACAACTTGTCCTGTTTCAACATTTTTTAGTTTTGTTCTAACAAATGCTGCACCTTTACCAGGTTTAACGTGTAAAAATTCAACTACAGACCAAAGCTTACCTTCGATGTCTAATGTTAAACCTGTTTTTAAATCGTTTACTGAGATCATAAAATTTTCCTGTTAATCTAATCTGTGACTATTTTACCATAAACTTGGTTTTTTACATAAAAATTTTCATCACTTTTTGCGATTTGTAATAATTTTTTAGAAATTGATGGGTATTTAGCTAATATTTTAGCGGTTTTCTCCCTAATTGTGTAATCGCAAAAATTAATTGTTTTTTCTAAAATCTTTAATACCTTAGAATTATTTTTCTCACTTAAACAAATCCCTAGAGCTTCAAGAAGCCAATAAAGCGAAAAGATTTTTTTGTTTTTGGCATGATTTTTTCGATTTTTAGTAATGTCTGTAAAATTTTGTTTATTATCTTCTTCAAGATTTTGAATTTCATTTAATAAAGTTAAAATATTTTCAATTATTTTTTCTTCAAGCTCTTTATTTAACTTTTTATTTTGCTCTAAAAGTAGGCACATAACCCTTGATACATTTGGGTTTATATCAATAATCGCATTTAAAATTTTATTTTTTGAAAATTCATCAAGAAAATAATCTTCATATTTAATTGAAAAATCTTCCAATTTTAAAGCGCACATCTCCCTTAATGGGGTAGAATGGTTTGTTAAATGGTTAATAAAAATTTTAAAATCTTCAAAAGACTCGATTTTTTCAAGATTTATCATTGAAAAAATTTTAATAAAATCCTCACAATTATCATCTTTTAAATTTTCAATTGCCTGAAAATAAGATATTTCATCATAAAGATTAGAATATTTAAAATTTAAGTTGTTTTCTAAAAGATTGTCCATATTTACTATTAAAGCATAACAAAAATCGGGAGTAAAAAAAGTTTAAGAAAAAATATAATAAATTTGACTATTTAATAAAAATTATTAAATTTTATTTATGAACGAGGTAAAAATGGAAATAATCAAAAGACTATTCACTTTTAATGACGATGATAACTGCGCCATCGGTTTATGTAAGTTTAATGAAGACTTTTTTCAACTTCAAAATGCAAGAGAGCAAGTCAAAAAAAGAATTAAAAAAGACGCAACCTTAAGCCAATTACTTAAAAAAAGTGCAACTTAATTTAAAAAAGAAATGCAACCATTAAAGCTATGAACTAAAAATGGAATAATTATTCCTAAAACCATGCCGCAAAAAACTTCTAAAGGAGTGTGTCCTAAAAGTTCTTTTAGTGCTGCATAAGGTTTTACTTCTTGGTTTTTTTGAACAAATTCATCAACAAGACGATTTAGAGTTGCAGCCGTTTTTCCTGCTGCCCTTCTAACCCCTGCGGCATCTTGCATAACAATTAAAGAAAAGCCTAATGAAGCCGCAAAAATTAATGAATCAATCCCCCCAATTAAACCAATTGAAGTTGTTAGAGCAATAACTCCTGCTGTATGAGAAGAAGGCATGCCGCCTGTTGTTGTAAAAATTTTAAAATTTATTTTTTTATGAGTACAAAGATAGGTTACAACCTTGATAAATTGTGCAATAAAAGCCGCTATTAATCCACAAAAAAGCGCCTCATAACCCGTGTTAAAAAATTGTATTTGCCCCACTTTGCCTATCTTTCTATCTTTTTAATTAATAATTCATAAATTTCATTAAATATTTCAGAGTCAACATTTAATTCTTTAAGTATAGCATGGTTTTTATCTATTAGGCTATAAAAAATATTTTTAGCCTCATCCAAGCCATAAGCACTAACATAAGTTAACTTACCTGTAAGCTCATCTTTATTAGCAGTTTTGCCCAGTTCTTCACTTGTTAAAGTGTGGTCAATTATATCGTCATAAACTTGAAACAATACCCCAAAATTAACTGCATATTCTTCAAGTTTTGATAAAATTTTCTTATCTTGGCATGCCAGTTTTGCACCCATTAAAATTGCACATTTAAACAAAGCACCTGTTTTATATTTATGAATATATTTTAAATTATCAATATCAATTTTTTTATTTTCTGCTTCAATATCTGCTACTTGCCCCGCTACAATTCCCATAGCGCCAGCGCATTTAAGATAATCAAGCACAATATCATAAACAATTTCTTTACTGATTTCAGATGGAGTATTTTCAATTATCAATTGCGCCCCAAAAGGAATCAAGGCATCTCCTGCTAAAACCGCTATGGCTTCCCCGAAAACCTTATGGTTAGATGGTTTTCCTCGTCTTAAATCATCATTATCCATACAAGGTAAGTCATCATGGATTAAGCTATAAGCATGCATTATTTCAAGAGCGCAAGCGCAAGGCAAACTTTTTTCAAAATCAGCACCAAAAAGTTTTGCAATTTCAAGACACATAATTGCTCTTAATCTTTTACTTCCTTCCAAAAGAGTTGTATATTTCATAGCTTCCCAAATTTTAGAAGAATATTTTGAATAAGCAGGGTTATTTTTTTCATTTTGATATTTTTCAAAATAAGTTTCTAATTGGTTTTGAATTAAATATTTATACTTGTTCATCATCTTTTAAATCCTTAACTTTTTGATTATCTGTTTTTCTTGAAGAAAATCTTTTTCTTTTGGAAATTTTTGTTAAAACTTTATTTCCAACATTTTTATTAAAAGTTTGCTCTTTAATACTTCTTGTTTTAATAAGCTCTTTATATTCTTTTGCTTCTTGTAAAAACAACAAATAACTTTCATATCTTGTTTTATCAATTTTATCTAAATTATCTACAATTGAACAAATGCCATTTTGAGTTGCGTCATGCAAGCAATTAGAATATTTACATCCAAGATTAAATTTATTGATGTCATCAAAAAGAGTTATTATTTTTTCAGGCAATAAAAAATCAAATTTTAAACAAGAAAACCCAGGGGTATCCATTATTTTAAAGTCATTAAATTCAATTAATTCACAATGGCGAGTTGTGTGAGTTCCTCTTTGAGTTTTTTTAGAAACTTCATTGGTTCTAATTTGAAGATTAGGGTTTAAACTTTTTAATAATGTTGATTTTCCAACACCAGATAAGCCACATAGGGCAATTGTTTTACCTTTTATGTAATTTGAAAATTCATCTAAATCCAGCTTATTTTTTGCACTTATAAAAAACGTTTTATAATTACATTTTTCATAAATTTCTTTAATTTCTTTTTTTCTTTGCTCAAGATTTTCTTCTAAATCTTCTTTATTAAAACAAATTACCGCTTCAATATTAAAATATTTTAAATATGCAAGATATCTATTAATTTGATTAAAATCAAGCTCAGGCTCTTTTAGAGCTGCAACAACAACAGCTAAATCAATATTAGAAGCCTTTGGTCTTAATAAAAAATTTTTTCTTTCAAGTCGATTGATAATAAAATTTTTATCTTCGCTTAATTCAACAAAATCCCCAACTTGAACGTCAATTTTTTGCTTTTTTAAAACTTCTCTTAATTTGCAAGTGAATTCTTCATGTTTAGAATTCTTAACATAATAAAAATCAGAATGAATTTTAAAAACCTGCGCTTGCATATCATAAATAATAGTTTAAAAATGTTATTTAGCCAAGATTTAAAATTTACATTTTTAAATATTAATAATTTTGACTTTTATTTAAGTTTTTTTATACTATAATTACATTAAATTAACTTGGTGAGGATATTATTTATGACACTAACCGATTGGTTCAATAAAAGAAAAATGCAACAAATTGCAGCTAGAGATAACGATGTTCATATAGATGATTCAATAGGAAAATTATGGACACTTTGTTACAATTGCTCTAGTCAATTACCTAAAAAAGATTTAGAAAACAATCTAATGGTTTGCCCTAATTGCGATTATCACTTTAGAATAGGTGCAAAAGATAGAATTAAATTAATCGCAGATGAAGGCACTTTTGTTGAAATGTTCAGTAATATCAAGCCTTGTGACCCATTAAATTTTGTTGATACTCAAAGCTATACTGCTCGCCAAGAAGCGGCGCATGCTAAATCTGGTTTAGATGATGCTGTTATCGTTGGTACTTGTGAATTAGACGGACAAAAAGCCGCTATTGCAGTTATGGATTTTGAATATATGGGTGGTTCAATGGGTTCTGTTGTTGGTGAAAAAATAACAAGAATTCTTGAATATGCTCTAGAACACAGACTTCCATCAATTGTTTTCACTTCTTCAGGTGGCGCAAGAATGCAAGAAAGCGCACTAAGCCTTATGCAAATGGCAAAAACAAGCTGTGTTGTTGCAAAATTAAATGAGGCAAAATTACTTTATATAACAGTTCTTTGTGAACCAACCTTTGGCGGCGTAACTGCTTCTTTTGGTACAATTGGAGATATAATTATCGCTGAAAAAGGCGCTCGCATTGGTTTTGCAGGCAGACGTGTAATTGAACAAACAATTAGACAAAAACTTCCTGCAGATTTCCAAACTGCAGAATATCTTTTAAAATATGGTCAAATCGACTTTATTGTTGAAAGAAAAGATATGAAAGAAAAACTTTCAAAATTAATTGAAATGCACACTAAAAAATAGTCAAAATAGGAAAATTTCCATGGAAAAAAACGATAAAAAAGTTCAAATATTAGAGTTTGAAAAACCTATATACACAATGCAAAATAAAATTGATGAGCTTAAAAAAACAAGCCAAGCTACGCATATTGACTATAACAAAGAAATACTTAAACTGGAAGAGCAAACAAAAGTGTATAAAAAAGAATTATATGACAAATTAGAACCATATCAAAAACT
Organism: uncultured Candidatus Melainabacteria bacterium; assembly: GCA_934700385.1. Taxonomy (GTDB): domain Bacteria; phylum Cyanobacteriota; class Vampirovibrionia; order Gastranaerophilales; family Gastranaerophilaceae; genus RUG14156. The sequence goes on along the minus strand of CAKUXO010000003.1, from coordinate 89,774 downwards.
ACAAATCGCAAGACATCCGCAAAGACCTAATTTTATGGATTATGTTCATTATATGTGTGATGACTTTATTGAACTCCACGGTGACAGACACGGTTGTGACGATAAAGCAATAGCAGGCGGTATTGCTAAAATTGACGGTAGAAACGTTGTTTTAGTTGGCACGATGAAAGGTAAGTCAACAAAAGAAAACCTTGAATGTAACTTCGGCATGCCTCAACCTCAAGGATATAGAAAAGCCTTAAGACTTTTTGAGCATGCTAATCGTTTCGATTTACCAATTATCACACTTGTTGATACAATGGGCGCATACCCTGGAATGATGGCAGAAGAAACAGGTCAAGGTGAAGCAATTGCCGTTAATTTAAAAGAAATGGCAAAATTAAGCGTTCCGTCAATTGCTGTTATTACAGGTGAGGGCTGTTCAGGTGGTGCTTTAGGTTTAGCAGTTTCAAATAAGGTTATGATTTTAGAACACGCTTATTATACAGTTATTTCTCCAGAAGGCTGCGCTTCAATCCTTTGGAAAGATTCTTCTATGGCACGTGTTGCAACAGATTCATTAAAAATCACAGGTGAAGACCTTTTAAAATACAACATTGTTGATGAAATAATTAAAGAACCAATCGGCGGCGCTCATTATAACGCAGAAGAAATGGCTCAAAACTTAAAAACTGCCTTAATTAATTCTCTTGATGAATTTAAAAATATGTCAGGCGAAGAATTAAGAAACCAAAGATATTCTAAATTCAGAAATATGGGCGTTTTCTTACAATAAAAAAGATTAATTAATCTTTTAAATATTCATCAAACTTTTTATTTACATCAAAATAAAAACCGCAATCATCAAGCATTTCAACCCCAGCATAAATTAAATCGGGGTTGATTGAGGGATAATCTCTGCAAAACATTGGGCGAATAAGATAAATTTTACATTTATTTTCTTTTGAAATATATTTACATTCAAAAGTTAATGCGCCATTTTGAAAATCTTTTTTATTTTCAACAACTCCTGAAATTTTAAAGTTTCTGTAATATGGATATTTTTTACACATATCCATAAAAAGTTCTTTGGATTTAACATAGCCGTCTTTTGTTGAAAATAAAATGTTTCTGCAACATCTGCCGCATTTTTTACATTTACCTTTGACAACATATTTTGAAGAAAAAAATTTATTATATAAATCTAAGAAAAAATCTTCAAAGAAATTTTTAATATTTCTGAAAAAATTATTCATCTACAACCAAAAACTTCCCAATAGCAAGCCATTGATGTAAATTTGTTATATCAAAAACTTGAAGATAATATTTTCCTTTTTGAGTTAAATATAAATAATCACAATATGAATTTTTTGAGTTTACTCTTTTAACAATGTTTCTAACCCTTGTTAGGCCGCCAATGTGCGCATTATCATCTTGTTTTACTAATTGATATCTTATATAATCACTTTCAAAACCTTTTGGATTTTGAACACAAAAATAAATTCTTGAATTTAATTTAAAAACGCTGTCTTGATGTTCAAAACCAAACTCGCCCATTTCTTCAACAGGAACAGAAGAAAAAACAATTGAAGCCTTTTCTTTTTTAGAAAATGCACCAAAAACAATGCAATTTGCCCCTAAAAACATAATTAAAAATAAAAAAATTGAGATTTTTTTCATTTTATTCTTGAACTAAACTTTCATATAATTTTTTCACATGGTCTTGAACATTTTGTTTTAAATCTTCATTTGAAGATAATTCAATGAATTTTTCATAAGATAAAATTGCATTTTTGATATCAGAGTTGCTTTCTAAAATCATTCCTTGAAGATAGCTATAATCTGCTTCATTAGGATTTAATTTATACGCAACAGCGATTTCTTTTAGAGCTTTATCGAAATCTTTTTGTTCATAATAAATTAAAGCCTTATTATAATACAATTTATCATCATTTTTATCATTTTCAATTGCTTTATCTAAAACCCCAAGTGCGGTTTCATATTCTTTTAATTCATATAATGCTTGAGAATAGCGAATTAAAGCGTCTTGATTTAGGCAATTTAGTTCAAGAGCTTTTTCATAGTAATCTTTTGCAAAAGTATTCATTCCAAGAGCTAATGATGTTTCAGCCATACCGAGATATAATCTTGAATCATCGTTATTTTCATTAATTAATTTTTGATAAATTGCTCTTGCTTTTTTATTATCGTTATTTTTTTGATAATAATTTGCCATATCAAGCTGATTTTCAAAAACATCGTTTTTAACATCTTGATAAGTTATGTTATCTTTTTCAAGTTGTTGTTCTGGAGTTTTGATTAATTGAGCATAGATTAAATCTGCATCTTGATATTTTCCCGTTGCAGAAAGAATTAACGCTTTATTATATAAAGCAAGGTTATTTGTTTTATTTTTAGCTAAAACATCATTATAATATTTTAAAGCATCAGTATATTCTGCGTTATTTTGATATGCTCTAGCAAGTTCAAGCATAATGCTTTCATCATTTTGCTTAATTGAATTTGCCTTTTGAAGAACCTCAATAGCGTTTTTGTAATCATCTTGTTTTTGATAAACCATAGCAAGGTCAATATAAGCATTTAGCGCTTCTGGGTAATGTTCAATAAATGTTTTATATTCACTTATTGCAGCTTCAGGTTTACCATTTTTAAATAAAAGTTTAGCATAATCACTTCTAATTTGATTTAAGTCATTATCTAATTCAAGAGCTTTTTTAAATGAAGCTAGAGCATCTACATTTTTATCTTTTTTCATTTGAACCACGCCAAGATTAGCATAGCTCATTGAATCATTTTTATTTACCCCAACGGCACTTTTAAAGGCAATTTCCGCCTTATCAAGGTCGCCTTTTCTTAAAAGCGCAAGCCCATAATTAGAATAATCTCTAAAATCAGATGGGTTATTTCTTAAAGCAAGTGCAAAATATTCAATTGAATTATCATAATCTTTTTCATCAAGATAAATGTTTGCAATTGCACTTTGACCTTCTAAGTTGTTTGGATATGCTTCAAGAAAAGTTTTATAAGCGTCAATAGCGCCTTTTGAATCATTTAAAAGATTTTTTGTATTTGCGATATTAATATAGTTATAGCTATAATCAGGCATGGTTTCTTGAGCTTTTAAATAAGCGTTAAGCGCATTTTGATATTGATATTTTTGCATATATAAATTGCCAAGGCTGATATACAAAAATCCATCCATTGGGCGAAGTACAATTGCCTTATTGTAAGCCAAAATTGCCTCATCGATATTACCAAGGTTAACGTAAAGCCCCGCTAATTTTATGTTTAAAATAGCGTCATCAGGTGAATATATAAGCGCTTTTTGAATGTAATTTAGAGCTTGAGTGTAATTACCATCTTGCTCTTGTAAAATAGCGTTGTTATAAAGTTTGTTTGATTGTTGGCTCATTTTAGCTAAAGAGTTTTGATTTAACCCTAAAAACAAAAAAAGTGCCAAACTGCTAATTAAAATTCTCTTATTCATAGCATATATTATTAAACTTACAAAAAGAAAATGCAACTTTTAAATTAAAACTTATGATTATTCCTTTTCAAAGATTTTTATATTAAAATAAAGATAAGTTATATGAGGTAGAATTTTGGTATTTTTAAATAAAAACAAATTTAAAAATCTTTTAGGGGTGTCTTTAGCTTTGTTAGTACTTGCTTTCAACACCCAAGATGTTTTTGCTTCAAACTTATCTCAACTTGATTTAATAAGAAATCAAATGGCATGCTATCAAAATATCAACCCAACTGAATATAAAAAATTAGAATTAAAGTTACAAAAGTTAATATCTCAAAATAATCTTGATTATTCTAATCAATCTCGTTTTGAAGATGTTAAAAGATTAATTCAAGAACAAAAATATACAATTGCCGTTTTTGAATTGAATGATTTAATCAAAAATGATTTTAATAAATCACAATGTTATGAACTTTTAGCTGATATCTGCTTAAAAACTCAAAAACCTGCTTCAAAAACTGCATATTACTTTAAACAAGCCCTTAGTGAAGATAATGAAAACGTAAGTGCAACTTATAAACTTGCAAGACTTTATTTAAAGGAAAATAAAAATATTCTAGGAACGCAATATCTTCAAAAAACTGTTGAATTAACTCAAAACCCAAACTATCTTAATGAAATTGTTAATTTAATTCAAAATAAAATCACTCCTAGGGATAATTTTGAATCAAATAATTTATATGAAGTTTTAGGGCATGCCTATTTAAAATTAAACAACAAAGATGAAGCCTATAAGGCTTATATTAAAGCACTTCAGCTTAATCCAAATGATCTTTATTTAAAATATTATCTTGCAAACAATTTTTACTACGATAACTTAAATAAAGACGCCGTTACGCTTTATAACATAATTTTAAAAGAAAATAATGATTCTCAAATTAGAACTTCAAAAGCAAAAGCCTTGGTTCAAATGGGCAATCTTCAAGCTGCAAACGAAGAATATAACATCATTTTAAATGAATTTCCTAATTCAAAACAGGCAAAATATGGTATTTATAAAATTTATGAAAACAAATTGCCTCTTGAAAAAATTATTGCTAAGGTAAATAATTTAGATTCTAATTACACGATAACAAAAAAAGATTGTCTTGAATTTTCAAACTTTTTAGCCCAAATGGAAGATTTAGAAGGTTCAGATAAATTCAAACGTCTTGCGCAACAAATTGAAATCAAAGAGCAACAAGAACTTTTCAATAAACAAAAACAAGAACTTGAAAAGAAAAAAATGGCGCAAGAAAAGCTCAGGCAACAACAACTAAAAGAAGAACAATTAAAACTTGCGCAACTTAAAAAGCAACAAGAAAAAGAAGAACTTAGAAAAAAACAAAAAGAAGAACAAAGACTTCTTGAGCTTAAAAAACAAGAAAATTTGAAAAAACAACAAGAATTAAAAAGACAACAAGAGCTTAAAAAGCAACAAGAACTTCTTAAAAAGCAAGAAGAATTGAAAAAACAACAGGAAATAAAAAAACAACAAGAGCAAAAAGCCCTTCAAGAAAAATTACAAAAACAAAAAGAACAAAAAATACTTCAAGAAAAACAATCAGAAGAACAAAAGCAAAAGTCTTATTTAAAACAAATTTTAGATAACGAAGAAAAAACCGCAAGTTCTAAAAATCCAGCTGATTACCAAAAAAATAAGCTAATAATTGATAAATATCAAAAAACAACTCCAAAAGATTATTTAACATATTTAGCAATTGCAAACACTTATAAACAAATGTTAATGCCTTATCATGCCCTTGAAAACTATAAACAGGCGCAAAAACTTAACCCAACAAATTCTGATATTTATTATAACCTTGGGTTAACTTATCTAGAATTAAATAGCTTAATTAGTTCAAAAGAAAATCTGACAAAAGCAATCAACTTAAATTCATTAGATAAAAAGGCATATAACCTTTTAGCTTTTGTTGATCAAAAAATCATTACTCAAACAATTAACTCAGCCTTTGGCGATTTTGAAAAGAAAAACTATATAAAAGCGCTTGATACCCTTGATAAAGGTTTAGCTCAATATAGCTCTAATTCACAATTATATTACTATAGAGCTTTGGTTTATGACGCTATGAACAGAAACGCAGCTCAAATTTTTGACCTACAAAAAGCAATAGAACTTGACCCAAGTAATTATATGGCTTATTATCAACTTGGTTGTGCTTATGAAAAAATCAAAGATGAAAGAGCAGCCCTTGTTGCTTGGGAAAGATTTTTATCAATAGAACCAGATGAACCTGAATTAATTTCAAAAATTCAAAAAAAAGTTGTAGCGCTTGGCGCAAAATATTATTAGAAAGAATAGATTATGAAAAAAATTGCAATTGTAATACCGGCTCGTTATGCCTCAACAAGGCTTCCGGCTAAACCTTTATTAGAAGTTAAAAATAAACCAATTATTCAATATGTTTATGAAGCGGCTAAAAAATCTAAATTTGGTGAAAATGTTATTGTTGCAACAGATGATTTAAGAATTAAAGAAGCTGTTGAAAAATTTAATGGCGTTTGCGAAATGACAGATGAAAACCATAAATGTGGTTCAGATAGAATAGCTGAAATAGCAAAAAGACATGAAGAATTTGATTATATTTTAAACTTGCAAGGGGATGAGCCACAAATCACACCAGAAGTTATTGATATTGCAATTGAAACTCTTTTAAAAGAAGAAGATACAGATATTTCAACTTTGGTTCGTGAAATAAAATCAGAAGAACAAATAAACAACCCAAACTGCGTTAAATGTGTTTTTGATAATAATTTTAATGCGCTTTATTTTTCAAGATGTCCTATTCCTTACGAAAGAAATAAAAACGCTTCAGCTTATTATGCTCATATTGGAATTTATGGCTATAAAAGAAATTCGTTAATCAAAATGACGCAACTTCCTCAAACAAATCTTGAAAAACAAGAAAGTCTAGAGCAACTTAGAGCACTTCAAAACGGCATGAAAATAAAAGTAGCATGCGTTAACTTAAATCCAATAGGAATTGATACTATTGAAGATTTTGAAAAATTTAAAAAAATCATAGAAGGCTAAATATTTTCAGGTTTTTCAATTTTAACCGGTTTAGCGTTTTTATAAAAATCTTTTTTATTTTTAGAACCATCCATATTTTGGGTGGTTAATTTTTCAAAATTAATTTTAGATGAATCTGAACCTAAAAGAAACATAAAGTCAAAATGAGCAATATCACGAATAAAGTCATAAGAAATAACCATTTTTAAATCTTGCGGACCAAAAATAGCATAAAATCTTGATTCTGTTAAAAGTTCATCTTGATAGTTATCTTTTAATGGTGTAACTGTTGCTCTATAACCAAGGGCAAACTTATTGTTAAAGTTGAATTTTTCATTCAACATAACAGAAGATTTACCATACATATATTTATCAAACCAAAACGGGCTATCTCCATGAACACCTGAAATTAAATAGCCAATGCTTGATTCCCATTTTCTTACTTTTGTAGATAAAAATGGACCAATACGAGCAACACCTGTTGTTTGACCAGAACCATATAAAGTGGCTGCGGCTTCTGCTCTACCTGATAAAGTGATTGATAAATCTTGTTCTTTGTTTTCGTATGTTAAAAGAGGTTTAATTGCTTGTGCCATATATCTAAATCTTGTTGTAGCATAGGCTTCTTCTTGGTGGCTTTTTTTGTAATCAGAAAAGAAACCGCCATAAACCCCATGGTTTAAAGAAATATCTAAATCAGGCATGTAAAAACTTTTTGTGTATTCCAATTGAGCAGCATAACCTGAACGTCTTGCCCCTAAAAAACCTTCTGGAATATAGGCTTGTCTGCCGTATCTAAAACTTAAATTGTTGTTAAATTTATAACGACCTCTTGCAACTAAGTTTGTTGTTGAAGTTGAATAGCCAGCTTCTAAATAACTTCTTTTACTTCTATGTTTTGCAATTAAACCAACCCCAATGTTGCTATCGCCATAAGTTAGGGCAGGTAATAGTTTTAAAGTTTGACCATGTGGCAAACGAAGTGCATAGCCATAACCAATGTACATACCAAATGCTCTTAAATTACCACCTTCAGGGGAATTTGTTTCAACAACTTGATTTTGTTTATCTGAAATTATTTCAATATCAGTTCCATTAATTACTTTTCTTTTGCCATAATAAATATCAGAATCTTTTAATTTTAAAGAGTTATGGTCTTTATAGCTTGTTAAAACAATTTCTTTAGCATTAATTGTATAAACTTGTTTTTTAGATTGGTCTATTTCTCTTTCCATCGCCCCTAAACGACGAAAATTATAGGTAATGTTTTCATAAGTTTGAAAACCTCTTGTTTCAAGGGCAACTTGGGTATTTTTTTCACTTTTAATAGTACCATTTAACATTTGAATATCATTAGCAATTAAATAGCCTTCTTGGGCTTTAATTACAAAAGAATACGCAACTGTTGTCGGCTCATCCATTAGAATATTTTGTTCGTTTAAATCAATAACAAGATATTCGCCACGCATTTCTGTGCCGTCTTTTATGATTTTAACGTTGTTATGAAGTTTAATTGTTTGACTTGGTTTATCTAAAACAGCGTCATCAGCTTTTAAGGTAACTCCTTGTTCTTTTGAAATAATTTCAACATGCCCTTTAGCGTAAACATTACCTTCTTCATCGTCATAAGTTATTTTATCTGCATTAATTTGAAACTTATTTTTGTTATCAACAACTGGTTCATTATATTTTTTAGCGTCAATAAAAGAACCATCGTCATTGTTATCTTTAACAGTTTCATTATTTAATTCAGAATTAGATAATTCTTCATTTTGAAGGGTTTTATTTTTCTTTTTTTTGAAAAAGCCCTTTGCTTTTTGCTGTAAAATAGCGCCAATACAATCTTGTTCAGGTAATAATGGAACAGATGGATCATTAAAAGTTGATGTTTGATTAACTTCAAGGGGTTCTTCAATTGCCTCATTTCCAACAGTTTTAGCTCTAACTATTTCATATTGCGCAAAAGAGGCATTTTTGCATAAAGCAAAAAATATCAAAAGTAAAACTAAATTAACCCTCTTTTTTGTCTTAGACAATTTTTCCCCTCAGGTGAGCTACTGTATTTAATTTACAACAAAAACAATTCAACTTCAAACTATCTTATGAAATTTAATGGATTTGTCGGATTACCTTTTTGACGAACCTCAAAGTGTAAGTGAGGACCTGTTGAATATCCTGTTGTACCAACTTTTCCGATAATCGCACCTTTTGCAACATTTTCACCTTGTCTTGTACAAGTTTGGGACATGTGGGCATATAAAGTTGTTGTAGGAATGCCGTTAATGTTGCCGTGGTTAATAATTACAACTTTACCATATCCGCTATACCATCCAACAAATATTACCCTGCCAGAGTTTGCCGCTCTAATTGGAGTTCCATAAGGTGCACCTATATCAACACCTGAGTGATAAATTTTTCTTTTGAAGATTGGGTGAACTCTCCAACCAAAAGGAGAGGTAATTCTTCCTGCAACAGGTTTCGTGAAACCACCTGTAACCACAACGCTAACGCCATCTTTTTGGGTTTTCTTCATTTCTTGGTTAATCATTTGAGAAATTGCTTTTGATTGTTTTGCAAGGTCTTTTTCAGCTTTTTCCCAAGTTGCACGGTCAGTTTTTAATTTTTCAATTAGTTTTTCATTTTTTGAAATTGCTTCTTGAATATCTAATTGCTGTCTGTTTATTGATGCAATTGATGTTTCAAGATTTCTTTTTTGCATTTCAATTCTTGCTTTTAAGGCTAAAACCTCTCTAGCACACATTTGTGATTCAATTAATTTCTTTTTATCATAAGAAATAACAATGTTTTCAAAATATAATCTATCTAAAAATGCGTTAATGTCTTCAGAATTTAACAAAAATTCAATGTAGCTGTTTCTTTTGTGTTTAAAAATTTGAACAAGTCTTTTTGAAGTGTATGCTTGATGTTTTTTATGTTCAACAAGCAAAGTGTCAAGTTTTCTTTCAAGATGAGCAACTTCATTTTTAGCGCCATCATATTCTCTTTGACTTCTTTGAAGACTATGTTGAGTTGATTCAAGTTTTTGCTGGTTTTTATAGAGTCTGTTTGTTTCAATTTTTTCAAGCAGCTTAAGTTTATGAATTTCTTTTTTTGCCTGTCCTCTTTTTTCTTCAATTTGATTTTTTTGAATGTTTAACTTAGGAGTCGGCGCACAAAAACAAGAGTTTTGAACCAAAAGAAAAGCACAAAAACTTAAGACTATTAAATTTTTCTTGAAAATTTTACTCATTTTATGACAATACGCTTAATAATGCACCTATTCCAACCATCCACGCAACTATAAAAATCGTTAAAAATATAACAATAATCCTTCTGTGTTTTCTGAAAAATTCCATTTTTTATTCCTTAATTTTAAAGTTTATATTAATATAATATCAAAAATTGACTTCTCAATGCAAATTAGTTAACAAAGAGTTACTTTAATTTACAACCATCGTCATCAAGGTCGGTTTTTCCGTCAAAATTGTTATCAACTCCATCAAAACAAGAATTAATAGACTCAAAACTTTCTGAACGAGGAATTTGTTTTAAATATTTAAAATCAATTGAATTAAATAAAGATAAAAAATAATCTTCATAAAATCTAACAAGCGCTGAATTTTTAATAATTAATACACTTTCATCATTTTTTACATAAGCATTTTTTGAAAAATTCGCACTTCCAGTTATTAAAACATTTGAATCAATTAAAATTGTTTTAGAATGATTTTTGCCACCCCAATTTTCAACAATAACAGGAATTTTAGCATTTCTTAAAAGATTAACTCTATCTTTAAAATTAATTGCAGCCAAGGCATCTTGAATTATTAAAACCCTCACCCCACGCTTTTTAGCGTTAATTAATTCAAAAATTAAATCTTTATGAGTTAAATAAAAAGCACTAACATAAACCGATGTTTTTGCTTCTTTAATTAAAGGCAAAATTCTTTCATTTAAAACATCGTCCTTAGGGCAAAAATAAATTTCAACTTTAGAATTTAAAAGATTAACCGCCGTTTTTTCAATTTTTTGTTTTTTAGATGAGAATTTTCCTAAAAACATTTGGCTGAATTCATTTTTAAATATAGAAGCAATTTTTGGATTTTCAAAAATAAAAACATTATTAGAATTATATCCGCCGCTTCCCGTTGGAGTTAAATTCATTGACCCGACTAAAAGTTTTTTATCATCAAAAATAATGAATTTATTGTGCATAGAGCTTTTTAAGGTATCAAATTTAACGTTAAACTCTTTTAAAAATTCTTCATCTTGAACAATTTCACGAGATTTACTTTTATCTAAAACAGCGTTTATTTTAACCCCTCTATTTTTAGCATTTTTAAGAGCAGAAACGATTTCTTTTTGACCATTTATTTCAAACATAGCAAGGTCAATTGTTGTTTTAGAAGAATTTATTTCATTAACAATTCTTCTACAAATATTTGTTTTACAAGAATAATCAGGCTTTTTAAGTTCAAGCGGATTAATTAAATAAAGCTCAATTTCATCAAATTTTTTATTAATTGATTTTAAATAAATTTCTTTACTTTTGGGAATATCATAAATTTTAGATAAAAAGTCATGCTTATTTTCATTTTTCTTTGTTTCATCTTCTTCTTCAAAACAAATTTTACATGCTTTTGTATTTTTTAAATCTAAATCTGATTTTAAAAGAACAATTCCATTATAAATTTTATCAAAATGCTCTGAATTAAGTTTATGATAGATGTTTGTGCGTTTATTTAAAATAACAAAATTTAATTTTGATAAACCTTTAGAATTTATTTTCATTTGGCGATAATTTTCAAAAGCCATTAATTTAACATTTGAAAAATCATCATTAACATGCGCTAAACCATTTCTTAAAAGGGTTTTAGTAAGATTGTTATTTTCAAAATAAATATCCGTTTGGTGCATTTGATTTTTGTCTTTTTCAAATTTTTTAGATAATAAAACCTTATGCCCCTCTAGTTTGTCTTTTAGGTAATTTTTCGCTAAATAGCCGATTTCAAGATATTCTTGAGGTGAAACCCCAAGCCTTGAAGAATCTTGAATTGTGTTTGGATTTTTCTCATTAGTGAAAATTTTAATATTTTTTAATTTAAAAAGCTCGTTGTCATCAATTTTATTGTTATTATTCAAATCAATATAAAGTTCATCTTGCCCGATAACCTTTAAAACCTGATAATAAGCCATTTTATCTCTTTTCAGGGTAAAACAGAGAATTAAAATAAAAACTATAAAAAGTATAAATATTTTCAAAATATCAGACTTTTTCATATAATAATTTTATCAAATCAAACACAAAAAAATTTTATTTACAAAATTTTACGTTTAAGGCTTGTTTAATATTTATGTTTAATATAATATAGAATATGCTAGAACAACTAACAAAAAGGGTAAGAAAATGAATCCTATTATTGATGAATTAGAAAAAGAATATACAGGTCGTGAAATGCCTGAAATCAATCCTGGTGATACTGTTAAAGTTTTCGTTAGAATTATCGAAGGAAACAAAGAAAGAACTCAGGCTTTTGAAGGAACTGTTATTAAAAAACGTGGTAGCTCTATCAACAAAACAATCACTGTAAGAAAAGTTTTCCAAGGTATTGGTGTTGAACGTGTATTTGCTATTTATTCACCAAGAATTGAAAAAATCCAAGTTTTAAGACGTGGTGATGTTAGACGTGCTAAACTTTATTACTTAAGAGAACGTTCAGGCAAAGCTACTCGTATTAGAGAAAAAATGGAAAAAAGATAATTCTTTTTCAAGATTTACACTTAATACCTTGAATTTTCGTTTAAGATTATTCAAGGTATTATTGTTTTAAGGCAGGTTAAATGGCGCACATACATTGGTACCCTGGGCATATTGCAAAAGCTCAAAGACAATTAAAAGAAAAATTAAGCCTTGTTGATGTCATAATTGAAATTGTTGACGCAAGAATTCCCTATTCAAGCTGGTATAAAACAACATCTGAACTTTGTGGCAATAAAAAAAGATTAATTTTAATGAATAAAACAGATGTTTCTGACCCAAATTTAAACACTTTTTGGGCTAAATATTTATCTCAACAAACAGGCTGTGAGGTCTTTTTAACAAATCTTTTATCAAAAAACGATGTTAAAAAAATAACAGATAAAGTTTGCGCTCTTTCTAGTGAAATAATGCAAAAAAGGGTTGAAAAAGGACTTCTTCCAAGGCCGACAAGAACAATGGTAATCGGCATGCCAAATGTTGGTAAATCAAGCACAATTAATCGCCTTGTTAAAAGAGCAAAAACCAAAACAGGCGCAAAAGCAGGTGTTACAAGGCAACAACAATGGGTTAGAATTAATGACCGTCTAGAACTTCTTGATACCCCTGGGATTATTCCAACTGTTCAAGATGATCAATTTCAAGCACTTAAACTTGCAATGGTTAATTCAATTGGCGAAAACGCTTATGATAGCGAATACGTTGCTCGTGAACTTTTAAAAATTTTAGAAAAAAATTATAATAAAGAGTTGAGGGAATATTTTAAATTTGAGCAAGATGATGAATTTTCTCTTGAAAACATCGCCCTTAAAAAAAGATGGCTAATTAAAAACGAAAGCCCAGACATCAAAAGAACTTCTCAAATAATTCTTTCTTCTTTTAGAGATGGAAAAATAGGAAAATTCACCCTTGAAAAACCAACAGACTATGAATAAAGCGCAAGCACTTTTTGATTTTGACACTATTTCAAAGCAAGAAGAACATCTTCTTTATCTTATTGGAACAGATGAAGCAGGCAGAGGTCCGGCAGCTGGAAGTGTTTATGCTGCGGCAGTTTGTTTTTTTGACAAAGTCGATACTTCTCTTTTTGAAAAATTGAACGACTCAAAAAAACTTAACCACAAAACAAGACAAGAGCTTTTTGAAATAATTAAACAAAATTCTTATTATTCAATTAAATCTGTTTCAGTTGAAGAAATTGAAAAAATTAACATTCTTCAAGCCTCACTTTTGGCGATGAAAATGGCAGTTTTAGACGTTATTCATCAAATTAATAAAATAGAAGTTTTAACCCTTGTAGATGGAAATAAGCTAATTAAAGATTTTCCTTTTGAACAAAAATATGTTATTAAAGGCGATTCAAAATCTGCCTCAATAGCTGCAGCGAGCATTTTAGCAAAAGTTTCAAGAGATAACTATATGGATGAATTAGATGAAAAATTCCCCCATTACGCTTGGAAAAGCAACAAAGGCTATTTAACAAAAGCCCATATTGAGGCAATCGGGGAGTTTGGCACAACCCCACATCACAGACTTTCATTTTTAAAAAATATAATAAAAAGCCCCCAGTAATTGTGGGGGCAAGATTTCACTAGTAATTATTTCTTTTATTCTTCTTATAGTAAGCTTAAAGCAATTGATGGTGCTTGGTTTGCTTGAGCTAACAATGAAGTTGATACTTGTTGAAGTATTTGATTTTGAGTGAATGTTGAAGCTTCAGCGGCAATATCAGCATCTGTGATGATTGATTTAGCACTAGATAAGTTTTCAAATTGTGTTGTTAAAGTATTTAATGCTGAATCTAGACGGTTTTGAGCAGAACCAATTAATGATTTTCTTGCTGTTAAGTCATCAATTGCGCTGTCAAGGTCATCAATTGCTTGAGTAAAGCCTTTTGAATCTAGAGTTGTTAAGTCTAAACCTGTTGCACCTGCAACATCATCAATCTTACCTTTTTTAAGATTAGTAGCGTCAGCATATTCAGCTGCAGCATTACCAGTTTCAACTTGTTTTAAATAGATTGGGTTAGCACCTTCTGTATCATCTGCTTTAAAAGCAACAATACAATCTGTGTTCAATGTTCCATCATCTTTCAACGCATCTTTAGCTGATACTTGGGTGTATTTTTTGCCGCCGGCTGCTGCGTCAACATTACCAGTATCTAAAACAGCTTGTTTTTTAGTTGAGCCATCACGACCTGTAACATCATTAAATTTAACACTTGCAAAGATTGATTTATCAGCTGCAATTGTGTTATCAGATGTTGAGTTTGCGCCTACTTGGAAAGTTACACCGTTAGTTTGCATTCCTGCATCATCAAACAAATTCAATTGAGAATATTTTGAAGATGTAGATACACGGTCAATTTCAGCGATACGTTGGCTAACTTCTTCTTGCATAGCGGTAATTTCTTCATTAGAATATGTACCATTTTTTGCTTGAAGTGTTAAGTCACGAATTCTTGAAACGTTATCTAAAACTACGTCGATGTTGCCTTCAGCAGTTGATAACATAGCGTTACCATTTTGAACGTTCTTTTGAGCGATTTCATTACCGTTTAATTGAACATTCATACGAGCAGAAATTACTGTACCTGCTGCGTCATCTTTTGCTGAATTAACTTTTAAACCAGTTGACATTCTAGTCATTGATTGAGAAAGTTTGTTTGTTGAAGACGCTAAACTTTGTTGGATTTTCAATGAATCCACGTTAGTGTTGATAACTACTGACATAAATGAGCTCCCTTCATTTGGTCTTTTTGTAATACATCCTTGTGCTTATAAAATAGTCACAGAAAAACAATTCACCATTTAAGGAGTTTTATAACAAAACAAGGGAAATATTAATTTTGTTAAGATGACTTTTTTAAAGAAAATCAACAAAATTGATATTTTCAGGTTTTATTAATATTAAGAATTGTAAATTATAAAAATTTAAGTTAAAAAACTATTTTTTAGGGAAATTAGCTTCTAAAAAAGAAATTTCATCTTCTTTTGTTTTAAAATTGTCTTTATTCTTAATTTTTTCTTCTAAAATAAAATCAAGAGCTTCGCCAATTGTTTTACCTTGATTAAAACCAATTTTAATTAAATCTCTGCCTGTTGTTAATAGTTTTATGTTTTTGATTTTTAAATATTTTTTTGCAGAGTTATCGCTTGTTTTGTAATAATAATAAGCTAAATCAGAAATTGAATATTTACTAAAAAATTGATAAATTTCTAAAATTGAATTGAATTTTTGTTTTTCAACTTTTTCATTGTGAATGATTTTATAATAAAAATCAGCTTTTTCTAGTTTACTTGGTTTAAAATCTTGTAAAATTCGAGATAGCTTATCTAATAATGTAAAATTTATTTTATATCTGATTTTAGAATTAACAATTCTGTAATAATGATTTCTCATAAAATCAAGAAAAACGGTATCTGCGTTATTTGTTTTTAAAATATTGTATAAAACAGAATTAAATCTATCTAGGCTCATTTTTGAAAAATCAGAATTTACAATTGTATTTTCAATTAAATATCTATCATCAGTTGTAAAATTAAAATCTAATCTATATTTAAAATTTAACCCTCTTAAAATTCTCGTTGGGTCATCAGCATAACTTTTTTCATGCAAAACTTGCAAACACTTTTTTTCGATATCTTCTAAACCATTATGAAAATCATGTAAAGTATAAGTAATTTCATCATCTTTTAAATTAAGTTCAAAATACATTGAATTAATTGTAAAATCACGCCTGTTTGAATCTTCTTTAATATCCACCCCAATTTTTGTAACAACAGGCAAACTTCCGCAATACGGATATTCTTCTAGGCGAGTTGAGGCGATATCGATTGTTTTATTTTTATATAAAACTTTTACGGTTTTAAAATCATCATGGATTGATTTTATTTCAATTTCTTTTGGTAATTTTTTGGCAAACTCAACAGCATTTCCCTCTAAAATTAAGTCAAAATCCTCTATATCTCTTTTTAAAATTGTATCTCTTACGACGCCACCTACAAAAAACACCCGTACATTAGACATGTGGGCGTTTTTTATTATTATTTTAAGAAAATTTTCTAAATCAGACTCAAATTTTAAAGTATAATCCAATTTTATTCCCTTTATTTTTTAGAAAGTACCTCAGGATAATTCTTTTCAATAAAACTTGTGTTAAAATCACCTGAAATGAAGTTATAGTTGTTTAAGATTTTTTTATGAAAACCGATTGTTGTTTTAACACCAGTGATAACATAATCATTCAATGCTCTTAACATTCTTTTTCTAGCTTCATCTCTATCTCTGCCCCAACAAATTACTTTGCCAACAAGTGAATCGTAATATGGAGGGATTTTATACCCAGGGTAAACATGTGAATCAATTCTTGTTCCAAAACCACCGGGGGCAATATAACCTTCAATTGTTCCTGGGCAAGGCATGAAACATTTTTCATAATCTTCAGCATTAATACGACATTCAATAGCATGACCCATTAAATTAACGTCTTTTTGAGTATATGAAAGTTTTTCACCTTGAGCAACTCTTATTTGTTCTTTAACGATATCAATGTTTGAAATCATTTCAGTAACACAATGTTCAACTTGAACACGAGTATTCATTTCCATAAAATAGAATTTTTTATCTTTAGGATTTGATTCATCAAGCAAGAATTCAATTGTTCCTGTGCCTTCATAATTAATTGATTTAGCAGCGTTAATTGCAGCAGTACCCATTTTTTCACGAATATCATCAGATATAGCGCAAGATGGCGCTTCTTCAAGAAGTTTTTGGTTTCTTCTTTGAATTGAACAATCACGTTCACCTAAATGAATAACATTTCCATAACTATCTGCTAAAATTTGAACCTCAATATGGCGAGGATTTTCAATGAATTTTTCTACATATACTTCTGGGTTTGCAAAAGCGCTTTGTGCTTCACTTCGACATAGGTTAAATGCGTCATCAAGTTCATCATCACTTCTAACAATTCTCATACCTTTGCCGCCACCACCTGCTGTAGCTTTGATGATGATTGGAAAACCAACTTTTTTAACAAATTCACGAATTGTTTGAGTATCGTGTACAATTCCAAGCCCAGGGGTAATCGGTACACCAGAGGCTTCCATTGTTGCTCTTGCGTTTGCTTTATCGCCCATTTTTAACATAGCGTCAGCGCTTGGACCAATAAATTTAATATGATGTTCTTCACAAATATCAACAAAATCTGCTCTTTCAGATAAGAAACCATATCCAGGGTGAATAGCGTCAGCGCCTGCTGTTAAGGCAACTGAAATAAGTGCTGGGATATGAAGATAGCTTTTAGCACTTTGAGCAGGTCCAATGCAATATGCTTCATCTGCTAAAGATACGTGTAAACTTTCGCTATCAGCTTGAGAATAAACCGCAACGGTTGCAATTCCTAATTCCCTACATGCTCTAATTATTCTTATGGCAATTTCGCCTCTATTTGCAATTAATACTTTTTTAAACATAATTATACCTGTTTGTTTGTTTAAATCCATTATACCTTGCTCATTATTTTAAGACAATATTTTTATAAAAGTTTATACCATACGGGTTTCGAGGGGTTTAGGAGATGAAAAATAACTTTTTTCCATGCTTTTTAAAAAAATTTAGCGCATGGGATAAATTAAAAATAACAAATAAAAAACCACCCAATTATGAGTGGTTTTATGGTGGGCGTTGAGAGGCTCGAACTCCCGACATCTTCCTTGTAAGGGAAGCGCTCTACCAACTGAGCTAAACGCCCGAAACTTATTTTGTTGCTTCCCTTGGGAAGCGCATTCTCTGTATTTGTTAGCTACCGCTAACGGGCAACTGAGCTAAACGCCCTAATTTTATTTTGTTGTTTCCCTTGGGAAACAGAAACCTTGCTTTCGCTCGGTTTATCTTTAGTTAACTCTTTCGAGCTATCCTCTCGACAAGTATTATCATATTACATCAATTTTAATTGTCAAGCATTTATTTTGAATTTTCTAAAATTTCTTCTTGATTTTTAAATTGCATGTTATAAAGGCTCTTATAACGGCCATCTTGGATAGCTAAAAGTTCTTCGTGGGTACCTTCTTCAACAAGTTTTCCGTTTTCCATTACAAGAATTTTATCTGCATTAAAAATTGTTGATAATCTATGTGCAATTACAAAAACCGTTTTATCTTGCATTAAATTATCTAGCGCTTTTTGAACAATTTTTTCAGATTTATTATCTAAAGCTGAAGTTGCCTCATCTAAAACTACAATTGGTGCGTTTTTAATCATAGCTCGAGCAATTGCAATTCTTTGGCGCTGACCACCTGATAGAGAGGTTCCATTTTCACCCACTCTGCTATCAAGTCCATTTTCTAAAGAAGCAACATATTCATCTAAATGAGAGGCTTTAATTACTTTATCAATTTCTTCTTTAGTTGCGTCTTTTTTGCCGATTAAAATATTTTCTTTTATAGTACCTGTGAATAAGAAGTTATCTTGAAAAACTTGAGAAACTGAATCTCTAAGAGATTTTAGAGTGAAATCTTTAATATTTACATCATTGAATAGAATTTCACCTTTTGTAACATCATAAAATCTTGGTAAAAGGTTAACAATTGTTGATTTACCGCCGCCAGAATTACCAACAATTGCAATTGTTTGGCCTTTTTTAGCTTTGAATGATACATTGTGCAAAACTTCTTTTTCTTCGTTGTATGAAAAAGAAACGTTTTTAAATTCAATTTCTTCAGGTGAATAGTTAAGTTCTTTTGTGCCATTATCTTCAATTCTTGAATTAAAATCAAATAATTCAAAAACCCTGCTTATTGCAACAAAAATGCCTTGAATTCCGGTTAAATCTTGTCCTAAGGATTTAACGGGTTTATATAAAAGTAGTAACGAAGTAATGAAACTAGCAAAGCTACCTGTTGTAAGTCGTCCTGAAATAATTAATTTATTTCCAACTAACATTACAAAAGCAATACCTAAGCTGGCTATAATATACATTATAGGTGAAAGCCAGCCTGTTCTTTTTGTTAAAGACATTTGAAGATTAAATGTTTCACGAATTAAATCTTTAACTTTTGTATATTCTTCATTTTGAAGATTATACCCTGAAATAACTTTATTTCCTTTATATGTTTCATTAAAAGCAGTTGTGATATCTCCACCAACAACAGTACCCTTGTTTGAAACTTCTTTAATTTTCTTTCTTAAGAAAGTCATTGGTAAAAATGCGCAAATTAAAACAAATACCCCAACAACCGCTAATTCCCAAGAGTTATAAAGCAAAACAAAAATCAAACCAAGAGCACTTGTGAAGGATGTTATTAAAGTTTTAATACTATTAATTAATTGTCTACTTGCTGCATCTGGGTCACCTAAAAATCTTGAAATAACAAGACCCGATGAGTTTTCATCATAAAATTTTGAATCAAGAAAAACAAGTTTTTTGAATAAATCAACCTTTACACTGTTTGCAATTTTAATACTAATCCAATCAGATAAATATGTGTTTAAATATCTTAAAACACCTTGAAAAGCAGCAAATAAAACAATCCCAGGGGGAATAATTATACTTAAAACATCTCTTGTTAAGGTATATCCAAAATAAACAAGTTCATTTCCATTAACAACAACATCAATATAAGGTTTTAAAACAAATGCTGTTGCGCCATCTAATAAGCCTAAAGGTACGGCTAAAAAGAAAGCAATAAATATTCTAAAAAGAAATGGTTTTATATAAGGAAACATCCTTTTTAATAAGAATTTATAATCAAATGCGCTATTAGTCTGAATTTCGTTTAATTTCATTTTGTTTTTCCGTAAATACTATCAATAAGAAAATATTATCACAAAAAAATTTTTTTCTTTAATAGCTTAATATTTTGTGATATTACATAATTATGAAAAATTTTCTTTATAAAATTATAACAAAACAAAAAGAAGAAATAAAAAATCCTAATGGCGAGGTTGTTGAAAACATCTGCGCTCAGCTTAAAATAAGCCAAAGCCTTAAGGTTAATTCAGGAAAATTTTATGAAATAAAAATTCTTGAAGAAAATAAAGAAAAAGCAGATAAAAAAATTAAACAAATTTCAGAAGAAATTTTAACTAATCCTCTTGTTGAAACCTATGAAATAATTGATTTTAAGGAAATAAAATGAAAGCAGGGGTAGTTGTTTTTCAAGGTTCAAATTGTGAAGAAGAAACATTTTTCGCTCTTAAAAAAGCTGGGTATAAAGTAAGTTATGTTTCATCTAATGAAGAAGTGTTAGATGAGTTTAATTTAATTACACTTTGCGGCGGCTTTTCTTATGGAGATTATGTTTCATGTGGAAGAATTGCAAAATTTAGCCCGATAATAAAAGCCTTAAAAGAAAAAATTAAAAAAAGAAACTCTTTTACTTTAGGAATTTGTAACGGTTTTCAAATTTTATGCGAAGCAAACATTCTTCAAGGCGCATTAATTGAAAACATTAATCAAAAATTTATTTCAAAAGATGTCACTTTAAAATTTCAAGAAAACACCTTTAAATTGCCCATAGCACACCACCAAGGAAGATATTTTATTGATGACATAAATAAATTAAAAGATTATGAATTAATTAAATATATAAATAATCCAAACGGCTCTTATTATGATATAGCCGGTCTTTACGATAAAAAAAACTATGTTTTAGGGCTAATGCCACACCCTGAAAGAAATTTTATCACCCCTTTTAAAAGTGATAACGGGAAATTTATTTTTGATTTTATCAAGGAAAAATTAAATGGAATTATATAAAAAATTAAATATTAGCGATTTTTTATATCAAGATATTGTAAAAAGATTAAAAAGAAAGCCAAACGACTTTGAAACATATCTTTTTAGCACAATGCACTCAGAACATTGTGGCTATTTACATTCAAAGAAATATCTATCTGATTTTTATAATGAAAAAAATTATGAAAATGAAAACTCCGGCTGTATTAGATTTAAAAACTATTGCATATTTTTTAAAATGGAATCACATAATCACCCCTGCGCCATAGAACCCTATCAAGGCTCTATGACAGGAATAGGGGGAATTGTTAGAGATGTCTTATCTCTTAGCGCAAAACCTATTGCACTTTTAAATTCTTTAAAATTTGGCGCCCTAAATCAAATTAAAACAAAATATTATCTTAATGAAGTTACAAGAGGAATTTCAGATTATGGTAATTCTATTGGAGTTCCAACTATTTCAGGAGAAACAATTTTTAATAAATGTTTTAACACAATTCCTTTAGTAAATGTTTTGGCTCTTGGAATTGTTGAAGAAAAAAATATTAAATTTTCAAGCGCAAAAGAAAATTGTCTTGTTGTTTTAGTTGGTTCAAAAACAGGGGTTGATGGCTTGAATGGCGCTTCTTTTGCGTCATGCGCCATTAATGAAAATTCTAAAAGACAAAGTGTTCAAATAGGTGACCCCTATACTAAAAAGAAATTAATTAACGCTACTTTAAAAATAAATAAATTAAAAAAAGTTATAGCATGCCAAGATCTTGGCGCAAGCGGAATTTTATCTTCAACCTCTGAAATGGCATATAAAGGTAATTGTGGGGTTGAATTATATCTTGATAAGGTTCACACTCAAATTTCTTCAATCACCCCTGAAGAAATAATGCTTTCTGAAAGCCAAGAAAGAATGGCTTTTATTGTTGAAGATGATAAAAAAACTCTAGAAAAAATTGATGAAATTTCAAAGGAAAATGAGCTTAATTATTCTATTATTGGTAAAACAATTAAACCTTGTTTATATCGAATTTATAACAATGATAAACTTCTTTGCGAGCTTGATTTAAAGGTTTTATGTGAACCATTTTTATATGATTTAGAAAAAGAAGAAATTAAAGACGAAAAAGAAATTTCAAAATTAAACCCAAAAGAAGAATTTGAAAAACTTTTAAAAGATGATAATTTTTCATCTAAAGAAAAAATATATTCTCAATTTGACCAAGAAGTTCAAGGAAGAACCTCTTTTTCACAAAAAGAAAACTCAATTGGGATTTTATATTTAAAAGAGGTTGATGGTTTCATTGGTTTTACTACTAAAACAGATGTTAATTTTAATTCTAAAGATGGAATGAAGAACGCTTTTTTATATTGCTTTAGAAAACTTATTTCATCAGGAATTGAACCAAAAGGCTTAACTAACTGCCTAAATTTTTCAAGCCCTGAAAATAAAAAAACCGCAAGCGATTTTAGATATGCTATTGAAGAATTAAAAAAACTTTCTTTTGAATATAAAATTCCTGTGGTTTCAGGTAATGTTTCTTTTTATAATGAAAATCAAAATTCTAAAATTCCACCATGCTCAACCTTGGCTTTTGTTGGAATTCAAGAAGATAGAGAAAAAATATCTTTAAATAAAATAAATTTAAAAGATAAAATCTATCTTTTAGAAAATAAAGATGAAATAAAATCAAAAGAAATTATTTTTAATCTCCTAAAAGAAAAGAAAGCTAAAAAAGTTATTAATATAGGAAACTATGGGCTTATAGGAAGTTTATTAAAAGATGTTTTATTTTATGATTTAGGTTTTAAAATAAAAACAGAAAAATATTTTGAAAAATATCAAAAAGATTATATTGTTATTTCAAATGAAAATATAGAAAATGAAAATTTAACCTTAATTGGTGAAATTATTGATGATAAAATAATTTTTGATAATTATTCTTATGATAAAAATGAAATCAGAAAAATTTTTAATTCTAAATTTTAAAGAAAAAATAAAATGTGTGGAATTGTAGCCTATATTTCAAAAAAAGATAAAAATATTTTAAATAAAGCAATTTTATCCTTAAAAAAACTTCAACACAGAGGACAAGATGGCTGGGGAATTTGTTATTTATCTGAAAATTCTCTTAAAGTTTTTAAAAAAGAAGGATTAATTAAAGATGATTCTTTATCTGATTTTTCAAATATCATAATAGCTCACACAAGATATTCAACAAAAGGAGATTTTAATAAAAATAATCTTCAGCCTTTTGTTTTTAAAAATGTTGCGCTTTGTCATAACGGAACAATTTTTGATTTTGAAGAAAAAAAAGAAATTCTTTTAAAAAATGGTTTCACTTTTGAAAGCAATTCTGATAGCGAAGTTATTTTAAAATGGCTTTTTTATAAATTAAAAAACCTTGAAAAATCTTCAAAAGAAGATATTTTAAAAGTTTTAGAAAATGATTTTAGTTTAAACGCATATAACATAATTATTTTATTTAAAGATAAAATAATGGCTTTTAAAGATAAAAATTCTTATCACCCCCTATCTTTTTTTGAAACAAAAGATTGTTTTATTTTAGCTAGTGAAAATTGTGCTATAGCTGAAAAACCTTTAAAAAGTTTTGAACTTAGCGCTAATAGCGCTATTGAAATTAATAAAAAAGAATATAGTTATTTTAAAAAAAGTCCTAAAAAAACCTCTCAATGTGTTTTTGAAGCGGTTTATTTTGCTAATTCAAAATCAAAAATTTTTAACACAAAAGTTAAAAATAAAAGAATTGAGCTTGGAAAATTTCTTGCAAAAAATGATGATATTAAAGGAGATTACGTTATCCCCATTTTAAATAGCGGACTTTGGGGGGCAGTTGGTTATAGCCAAGAAAGTAAAATCGAACTTAAATTTTTAATAAAAAATAAAGAAGATGTTTTAAGAACTTTTATTGAAAATAAATCAACAAGAAAAGAAAAAATTGAAGAAAAATATATCATAGATTATGAAAAAATAAAAGGCAAAAGACTTATTATTGTTGATGATTCAATAGTTCGAGGTTCAACAAGCAAAAAAATAATTGAACTATTAAAAAAAGGTAATCCAAAAGAAATTCATCTTCGTTTAACTTCTCCTATGATAATAAACACCTGTCATTGGGGGGTTGATATTCCAAATAAAAATGAACTTATTGCATATAATTTAAAATCGTCTGATAATATTAAAAAAGAGCTTGAAATAAATTCTGTTAAATTTATTCCTGTTGATTCTTTTCAAAAGATGTTTAATAAAAACATCTGGTGTCATAAATGTTTTTTAGGTTAAAATGTATAACTACGAAAATTCAGGCGTAAATATTAAAAAAGCCGATAACATAATTAAAAATATCAAAAAAAATTTCAAAAACGGAAATCTTGAAAACTTTGCCGGCATGTATTGCAATAATGAGCTTTTTAAAGGTTATAATTTTGTTTCATGCACAGATGGCATAGGTTCAAAAATAATTCCATTAATTAAATATAATAAACCAAAAACAATTGCCCAAGATTTAATTGCAATGAACTTAAATGACCTTATCACTCTTGGGGCAAAACCCTTGTTTTTTCTTGATTACATCGCAGTTAATTCTCTTGAAAATAATATGGATGTTTTCATTCAAAATGTAATTGAAGCCCTTAAACAAGAACTTAAAAAATATAGCTGTATGCTTTTAGGGGGTGAAATTTCAGAATTAAAAGATTTAATTAAAGAAAATTATTTTGATATAGCAGGGTTTTTAGTTGGATATTTTAAGGAAAATTATTTAGACAGAAATAAAACAAAAGCTAAAGATATTGTTGTTGCATTTCCCTCTAATGGCATACATTCAAACGGTTTTAGCTTAATTAGAAAACTTTATCAAGATAAAAAAATTAATGAAGAAACCTTTAAAAAATCTCTTGAACCAACAAAAATTTATTATGATACAGTTGAAAAATTAATTTCAAAAAACCTTATTAAATCTGCTGCAAACATAACAGGTGGCGGCATTTTAAGCAATTTAAAAAGAAGTGTTCAACCCGATTTAAAATTAAATCTTGATTATAATTCAATCCCTAAACAAGAAATTTTTGAAATAATTAAAAATTTTGTTGAAATAGATGAATGTTATAAAGTTTTTAATATGGGGGTTGGTTTTTGTGTTGTTGCAGATAAAAATAACGTTGATGAAATTTTAAAAATTGAAAAAAATGCCTTTATTTTAGGAGAGCTAAGTTAAAATGAAAAAGAAAATTCTGATTTTAGCTTCTCAAAACGGTTCAAACTTTGAAGCAATAATAAAATATTTTAAAAATAGAGGCGATTTAACCTTTGAACTTTTAGTTAATAATAAAAATGCTTATGCTCTAAAAAGAGCGCAAAACCTTGATATTAAAGCCTTTTATCTTGAAAAAAATAAAATCGATGATTTTATTATTAAAAGTGATTACGATTTTATTTTTATGGCGGGTTTTCTTCAAATTTTAAAAGAAGAAACCGTTACAAAGAAAAAAATAGTTAATCTTCACCCCTCGCTTTTACCAAAATATAAAGGTTTAGAAGCAATTAAAAAAGCTTTTTTAAATAATGAAAATAAAACAGGAATAACAATTCATTATGCAACAAAAAATGTTGATGAGGGTGAAATTATCTTTCAAAAAGAGTTAAAAATTGAAAAAAATTACACACTTGAAATCCTAGAAAAGAAAATTCATTCTCTTGAACATTATTATTACCCAAGAATAATTGAAAAACTTTTAGGTTTAAATGTTTTAGTTATAGGCAAAGGTGCTCGAGAACACGCTATAGCTGAAAAAATATCTGATTCAAAATTTTTAAATAAGCTATATTTAGCTGATTCAAATGATGGTTTTAAAGATTTAGGTGAAATAATTTCATATAAAAATTATTCTGAATTATCTAATTTTGCGCTTAAAAAAAATATAAATCTTGTTATAGTAGGGGCTGAAAACTATCTTTGTGATGGAATTGTTAACGTTTTTCAAAAAAATAACATTAAAATAATCGGGTCAGATAAAAATTTTTCAAAATTAGAGGGCTCAAAACTTTTTGCAAAAAAATTAATGAAAAAATATAAAATAAAAACTTCGCCCTATAAAAAAATTACAAAAATTAAAAACATAAATAAAGTTTTATCTAAATTTAAAAATCCGATAATTAAAATAGACTCTCTAGCTTCTGGTAAAGGGGTTTACCTAGGAAAAAATCTTAAAGATATTAAAAAAGAATTAAAAGAATTTTTAAATGGAAAATTTGGCAAAAAAGCAAAAACAACCCTTGTTGAAGAAAAACTTTTTGGAGAAGAAATTTCACTTTTTTCTTTTTGGGATGGAAAAAATCTTTTATCTTTTCCTTTAGCAAAAGATTTTAAACAAAATTCAAAAGGTGAAAACACCGGTGGCTTAGCTTCTATTTGCCCTGTTGAAATTAATTTAAAAGCGGCAAGAAATCTTGAAATTTATAAAAAGAAAATCTTAAACTTATTAAAAAAAGAAAAAATTTCAACGCCATTTATTTTATATTCAGGTCTAATGGTTTCAAAAGATGATATTTATGTATTAGAATATAATGTTCGCCTAGGTGACCCTGAAACACAAAGCCTTTTAAACTATATTCAAAACGATTGGCTTGAAATTTTTTATTATCAAGCAATTCAAGCTCTTGATAGAATTAATTTAAAATTAGGTGAAAAAACAAGCTATTGTGTTGTTTTAACTTCGTCAAACTATCCTAAAAAAGAAAATAAAATTTTTGAAATTAAAAATTTAGAAAATTTTACTTCAAAAACAAAGACATATTATGCTAATATTAAAAAGGAAAATAACACAATCACCACAACAGGCGGAAGAATTTTAAGCGTAGTTGGTGAAGATTTAGAAGAAATCTATAAAAAACTTAACTCTATTGATTTTAAAAATAAAACATATAAAATAATCGTATAACACAAAACTAATTAATTCTAAGATGGATAAAGAAATAATAAAAGAATATCATTCAATAATTAAAAATAAAATTTCTCAATCGAGAATTGAATCTGCGATGGGAAATATTGAAAAGCTGCTTTTAAATTTTCCAGATGATGAATATGGTTATTATTATAAAGGGGTTTGCGAGTTTGCCTTAAATAATCATAAAGAAGCAATTAAGGCCTATCTAAAAGCAATTAAATTAAATCCTGCTTTTGCAAAAGCATATTTTAATCTTGGTGCATGTTATTATGATTATAACGATTACGATAACGCTTTAATTAATATCGCAAAGGCAATGATACTCTTTTCAAAACTAAAACAATTAGACCTTAAAGAAAGATGTGTTAAAACGATTAAATTAATTGAAGCCGAAAGGCAAAGAAAATGTTAAGTAAAATAATTCTTGTTTCAAGTTTTTTATTCTTATTAATCATCCTTTTTTTAACAATAATTTTAATTGCAAAATATACAAAACTTTTAATTAAATACACAAATTTAAAAAAATATATCTACAATTATCTTAATTTAATTACTTCTGCTCGATATGGAAACTTAAATTCTAAGTGTGAAAAAGGTACAACAGAGCTTACAAAGCAACTTTCAAAAAACACAAATGCCCTATTTGAAAGTGTTTTTGATAGAGATAAAATGATTAAAGAATATATTGAAAAAGAAAAACAAAGTCAAAGCCTTAAGCAAGATTTTATTTCTACCTTAGCTCATGACCTAAAAGTTCCAATTATAGCGCAAGATAACACTTATGATTTATTTTTAAACGGAAATTTTGGAGAAATTACGCAAACTCAAAAACATGCGATTGAAAATCTTAAAATTTCAAATAACGACCTAAAAAACCTTGTTATAGATTTATTAGACGCTCATAAAATAGATAATCAAGAATTAAAACCAAATTTTGAATTAACAAATTTGAATTTATTAATTCAAGAAACAATTAACCAAAATTCAAGCATTTTAAAAATTCAAAATAAAAATCTTACTTTTATTCAAAATGAAACAATTGAATTAAAACTTGATCCTTATTTAATTAAAAGAGCGCTTAATAACCTAATTTCAAACGCCATTTACTACAGCAAAAACGAAAAAAATATTCAAATTATTCTATCTAAAAAGAAAGATTTTGTTGAAATATCTGTTAAAGATGAAGGCAGAGGCATTAAAGAAAATGAAATCAATGAAATCTTTAAAAAATATTACACTTCTCAAAAGAAATATTCTAACATTGGAATAGGACTTGGGCTTTATATTGTAAAGCGCATTGTTCAAGCACATCAAGGACAAATTAAAGCAAAAAATAACAAAGATAAAGGGGCTTGCTTTACAATCATATTGCCTTTAAATTAAAAATATTATAGAATTGATTATCGCAAAGTTAGGGAGAGATAAGGTAATGTGCAAAAATTCTAAAGAAAATATTTTATCTTTTTTAGAAAATCAAACAAACAAATATAACAACAGAATTGCTCTTGGAATGAGAAACGATTATGGTTGGAGTGAATTTACATATAATGGTTTAAGTTCTTTAAGTAAAAATATCGCCTCTTATTTAATTGATGAATTAAAAGTTAAAAGACAAGAACATATTGCAATTATATCAGAATCTAAAATTGAATTTGGCGCAGCTTTTTTTGCTTCAGTAATCGCAGGAACAACTTTTATTCCGCTTGACATTAAATTAACAATCCATGAAATTACTTCAATTATGTCAAATTGCAACCCTACAACCCTTTTTATCTCTAACAAATATCTTCATTTAGTTGATAAAATAAAAGAAGAAATCCCATCTTTAAAAAATATAATTCTACTTGATGATAACCATAAAGAAAGTAGATATATAAGCATTTATAATATGCCAAGCGCAAAAGTTCGCCCTTTTAGACACAGAAATCTTGATTCTAATGCGCTTATTATTTATACATCAGGTACAACAGGAAAACCAAAAGGGGTTCAAACAACCTTTAGAAATCTTCTTTCTCAAATTAAAGATTTACAATTTGAACTTGGTCACATCTTTAAAAAAGATGAAAAAATTAACACTTTATCAATCCTACCAATGAATCATCTTTTTGAACTTACAGTTGGTTTTGCAACATTTTTAAGCATGGGCTATTCAATTTATTACACAAAATCACTTCGCCCTAAAGATGTTTTAGGAGTGATGAAAGATAAAAAAATTAAATTTATGTGCACAGTCCCATCATTTTTTAAAATGTTAAAAATTCAATTTGAATCAGAATTGAATAAACAATCTAACTTTAAAAAAATGATTTACAACTTAAAATATCACTATATTGCAAAATTTCTTCCTTTTAGAGCCTTAAAGAAAAGACTTTTTAAAGATATTCACAGCGCCTTTGGTAATAATTTTTACGGTTTTATTTCAGGCGGCGCACCAATGGATGTTGAAATGGGAAAATATTTTAATAGAATAGGAATTAATGTTTTCCAAGGTTATGGTTTATCTGAAGCAAGCCCCGTTGTTGCATTTAATTTAACAGATAAAAATAATTTAAAAACAGTGGGCAGACCCCTTAAAAGTTTCAAAGTAAAAATTGATTCATCAACAAAAGAACTCCTTGTTAAAGGTCCTGCCGTTATGAAAGGATACTATCTTCAAGAAGATTTAACAAAAGAAGTAATTGATGAAAATGGTTGGCTTCACACAGGCGACATCGCTAAAATTGATAATAAAAATCAAGTTTTTATTACAGGCAGAATTAAAAATATGATTGTTTTATCTGGCGGTAAAAAAGTTTTTCCTGAAGAAGTTGAAGCAGTTATAGAACAAAGTGAATTTGTAAAAGAAGTTTGTGTTCTTTCAAATTTAAAGAAAACAGGTGAAAAAAAGGGTACAGAAGAAGTTTGCGCTGTTGTTTGCCCAAAAGCTGAATTATATGAAAATTATGATGATACAACAGTTGAAAATATAACTCTTGTTGATATTAAAAAGAAACTTTTAAAATTAACGCAATATAAACGCCCATCTAACATCATAATTTCAAAAGAAGAACTACCCAAAACCGCAACAAGAAAAATCAAAAGAAAAGAGGTTATAGAACTAATCGGTGCAAAATAAAGTTGAAAATATAGAAAAAATAAATGAATATATTTTAAACTATTTGAATTATTTAAAAATAGAAAAAGGACTTTCGAAAAACACTCTTTGCGCTTATCAAAAAGATGTTACTTCTTTTTTTGAATTTTTAGAAGAAAATAAAGAAGATTTTTCCCTAGATGAAATTAAAAGGAGAGATTTCTCATCTTTTATTAAATTTTTAGCAAGAAAAAATCAAAGCCCATCAACAATTAATAGAAAAATTGCTTCTGTTAAAGGATTTTTCAGATTTTTATGTAACAAAAGACAAATAAAAACAAACCCCACGGTTTCAATTACTCCACCAAAATTACCAAAAAGATTACCCGCTGTTTTAACAATATCTGAAATAGAAAAAATTTTAAAAAATAAATTAACCCCCTTTGAACTTGCAATAGTTGAACTTCTTTATTCAGCAGGAATAAGGGTTTCAGAGCTTGTTGAATTAAAACTAAATAACATTGACCTTTCTCAAAAAAATATCAAAGTTTTTGGCAAAGGTTCAAAAGAAAGATTAGCACCCATTAATCAAAAATGCGTTAACGCTATTAAAAAATATCTTAAAGTAAGAAAAATAACAGAACTTAAATATAATTCAACAACATATTTATTTTTAAATTCCAAAGGAAATAAAATTACAAGACAAAAAGTTTATTCAATTATTAAAAGCCAAGGTGAAAAAATTAATAAAAGCATTTCTCCCCACACAATTCGCCACAGTTTTGCAACACATTTACTTGAAAATGGTGCAGATTTAAGAGTTGTTCAAGAACTTTTAGGACACTCAAGCATAGTTACAACGCAACTTTACACCCATATCAGCAAAAAAACTTTAAGAGAAGTTTATTTTAATATTAACAATTAATTTCTAAGTGATAAAATAGAGTTATGAATAAAGAAATAAATTGGCAAAAAGAAGATTTAAACTACATTTGGCACCCATGCTCTCAAATGAAAGACTACGAAGACCTGCCCCCTATCGTAATTGACCATGGGAAAGGCATTAACCTTTATGATATTAATGGAAAATGTTATAAAGATGTTGTAAGTTCTTGGTGGTGCAACCTTTTAGGGCATTGTAACCCCAAAATTTCAGATAGACTTAAAAAACAAGCCGATATTTTAGAGCATGTTATTTTTGCAAACTTTTCTCATAAAGGGATAATTGAACTTTGTATGAGATTGTCTAAACTTATGCCAAAAGGAATTAAAAAGTTTAATTTTTCAGATAACGGCTCATCTGCTATTGAAATGGCGATGAAATTAAGTTTTCAATATTTTCAACAAATTGGAAAACCTAAAAAACAAAGATTTATGGCTTTAACTGATGCTTATCATGGTGAAACAATTGCAGCGTTATCAGTTGGTGCATGCGATCTTTATACAAAAATTTATAAACCTATTTTAATGGATGTAATTCGTGTAAAAGCGCCCGATTGTTATCATTGTCCATTTAATAAAAACAGAGATAACTGCAATTGTGAATGTTTTTGTGATTGCGAGAAACAATTTGAATTATATGGAGATGAAACTGCGGCAATTTTAGTTGAACCATTACTACAAGGTTCTGCCGGCATGAAGATTTATCCTGCCCTATATCTTAAAAAATTAAGAGAAATTTGTGATAAATATGATGTTCATTTAATAGCCGATGAAATTGCAACCGGTTTTTATAGAACAGGTAAAATGTTTGCTTCAAACCATGCTGATATAAGCCCTGATATAATGTGCCTTTCAAAGGGTTTAACGGGGGGCTATATGCCAATGGCGGCGGTTTGTACTACTGATAAAATTTATAATGCTTTTTATGATGATTATTGTAAATATAAAGCGTTTATGCACTCTCACACATATTCAGGCAACCCTCTTGGAGCAAGTTGCGCTCTTGGGGTTTTAGATATTTTAGAAACAGGTGAAATTCAAAATCATCTAAAAGAAGTTACACCTTACTTTAACAATTTAATTAAAGAGAAATTTTTAAACTTAGATAACGTAGGTGAAGTCCGCTCTATTGGTTTAATTAACGCTATTGAAATTGTTAAAGATAAGAAAAACAAAATTCATTTTGATTCTAAAATCAGATTAGGTTATCAAATTTACAAAAAAGCGCTTAAAAAAGGTGTTTTATTAAGACCTTTAGGTGATGTAATTTATTTTAACCCGCCTTTAATTATAGATAAAGAAGATATGGATTTTGTAGTTAAAGTGGCATTTGAATGTACTAATGAAGCACTTAATGAACTATAGACTAAAACTCAATTAGCTCATTATAGCTTTTAATAGCATAATTATCACTCATGCCTGAAATATAATCTATTATTGCTTGTTTAAAATCCATTAAGTTTTCAACATCATAAATGATTTTATTTCTATATTTTCTAACTCTATGCTTCTTTTCATCAATATTTGAATATTTAATAAGCCAATCTGAAAAATCTATAGTTATGGTTGGATAAAACTTTGAATATTTTTCAAGTTTATTTATAGTATTAAATCCATCATAATTATCCATACAAAAATCAAAAATAGCTTCTAAAACAAGTTTTGCATATTTCATAAATGGTTTAAATCTTTTATTTGAATAAATTTTTTGATAGTTGAATTTTTTAATTTTATTCATCATATCATAATATTCACTTGAAAAAGTTAACCCGTCATCAGGATTAGAATTAATACATAAATTTGTAATAAATTCATGGATTAAAGAAGATGTATTTATATCTTTAAATTTAACTTTTTGTTTCATAACCTCTTGCGCCATTTGTTTTAAGGTCATCATATCTTCTTTATCAAAAAATTTATAGTTATAAGCATCTTCAATATCACGCCCTAAATATGCTATTTTATCTGAAATTTTAACAACACACCCTTCATAAGTATAGGGCATTTGTTTTCCTTTTTCGATTAAATTAAGGTCAATAAATTCATCTCTTGGTTTAATATAATTTTCATTAACTTCGCCACAGTGGCAAACAATTCCATCTCTAACAGCATAAGTTAAATTAAGATTTTCTTTAAAACCTGAATAATTAGGCAAAGTTTCAATCATATCTATAAAACGTAAGGAATTTTTTTCATGCCAGAATTTCTTTTGAAAACCCTCTCTATCCATAATTTCTTCAATAATTCTTTCACCATGATGACCAAAAGGACTGTGTCCTAAGTCATGCCCCAAGGCTATTGCTTCAACAAGAGAAACATTTAAACTAAGCGCTTTTGCGATTGTTTTTGAAATACTTGCAACATGGTTAACATGCTCAATTCTTGTACAAATATGATCGTTATTTGTTGCAAAGAAAACTTGGGTTTTATGTTTCAATCTTCTATATGCGCTTGAATGAAGAATTCTTGTGCCATCTCTATCAAATGGAGATCTAATATCAAAAGGTTTATGAGATAGTGGCGATAATCTTGTTACACAATGAATCCACTTAGGGGAATTTTCTTTTATAGCAAACTCATCAAAAGAAACAGGGGAGTTTAATTCTTTCATTTATTTTTTAATCCTTATCGGCATAGTGGTATTATAATTATATAAATTATACGTAATTTTGTTGATTTTTGTATCCTATATGTATTTTATTTTATTAAAATGTTAGAATAGAATTATGACTAAGCAAATGATGGTATTGATAGTTGTTGTGCTATATGTACTGTTTCGCTCATTTTTTATCGAGCCTAACAGTATCCAAGTGACTAAATACCAAATTGAAGATAATTACCTTAGCGGTATTAGAATTGCTTTTTTAACAGATTTACACCTTAAAAAACACGACTTCAAAAGACTTGATAAAATTGTTGAATTAACAAATAAAAACACTCCTGATATCGTTTTATTAGGGGGCGATTTTGCAAACGGGCATGACTATAAAAAAACAATGAATATGAACATTGTTGCACAAAAATTAAACCTAATTAATGCCCCAAAATACACTGTTTTAGGTAACCATGACTGGTGGGCTAATGGAGAATTAATTACAAGCTCACTAGAATTAAACGGTATAACAGTTCTTGAAAATTCAAGCGTTCGTTTAAGAATTAAAAGAACATTTTTAGATATCATCGGGCTTGCAGATTTAACCACAAGAAAGCCAGACATCACAACAGCGCTTTATAGAACATCTGTTCCAAGAATTGTTTTAACTCATAATCCCGATGTTTATTATGATATTATGGATGAAGTTGATTTAATTTTAGCCGGTCACACCCATGGCGGTCAATTTGTTATTCCTTTTACGCCACCATTATTTGTTCCATCAAAATATGGTTCAGAATTCGCAAGCGGATTAATTGAAAATACCCACAACAAAATGATTATCTCAAAAGGCTTAGGCACAAGCGTTGTTCCTTTAAGATTTAATTGCAGACCAGAAATTGTTATTGTAAATTTCGTTCCTGTCGGCTCTGTTCAAACAGAAAAAAAGAAATAATTTGACACAAGCCCTTTAAAATTTATAATAAACTAAAAAGGATGAAACAATGTATTTATTATGGGCTTTTTTGGGTATTATATTTCTTGGACTTGATTTATATAAAAAACACGAACTTAACTTAATTCTAGCGTGTTCTTGTTTATTTTGCGCTATTTTAGGATATAAATTTCCAAAGAATTATTCTTGGCAATTAATTGGCTTTGCTTTATTTTTCTTTTCTTTTGGCCTTTTAATCAAGGTGATTTTAAAAAAAGAAAAATATGACATAGTTAAAAATAAATCTCTTAAGGATTATATCGGCAAAACCGCTATAGTTAAAAAAGACATAGGAAAAACTCTTTCAATAGATGGACTTGGTTTAATTGAATTTAATAATCAAACTTGGAGTGCTAAAAGCACATTAGATAAAGAAATTAAAGCAGGTCAAAAAGTTAAAATAGTTTCAAAAGAAAATATGATTTTTAATGTCGAGGTATTAAACAATGACGCCAAATAAAACAAACAAAAGACTCTTAATTGTTGATGATGATAAACAAATCAGAGAACTCCTTGCTTTTGATATAGCTCAAAGTGGCTATATAGTTGATACAGCGCAAGACGGGCAAGAGGGGCTTAATAAAGCATTAGAAAATAACTATGATTTAATTTTATTAGATGTCATGATGCCAAAAATGAATGGTTATGATGTTTGTAAAAATATAAGAATAGCAAAACCTTTAGTCCCTGTTTTATTATTAACCGCAAAAGGCACAATTGAAGATAAAACCCAAGGTTTTGATTGCGGTGCAGATGACTATTTAATCAAACCTTTTGAAATTCAAGAAGTTTTATTAAGAATTAGAGCCCTTTTACGAAGAAGTGAGGGAAATAACCCCCAAAAACAAAACACAAAAGAAGTTTTAAGAGCAGGGGACATTGAAATTTTACCTAACAGCCTTGAAGCGGTTATTTTAGAAAAAAAAGTTAAATTAACTCCAACAGAATTTGAAATTTTATATTGCTTAATGCAACACATCAACGCCCCTGTTAACCTTGCAACTTTATTAGATGAAGTTTGGGGATATGATAGCGATGAAGATGTTAGAATGGTAAGGGTTCATGTTGGCGGTTTAAGACAAAAAATTGAAGAAAACACAAGAAACCCAAAATATCTTCATACCGTTGTAAATGTTGGCTATAAATTAACTCCTTTTGGAACTATGGAATAAAAAATGAAACGTTTGAAAATTGTTGAACAAATAATAATAGTTTTAATCTTAGCGATATTAATTCCTTTTACCACAATAGGGATAATTATTTCTAATATTTCTCAACAAAGTGTGCGCTCAGAGCTTGAAAATAATGCCTCTTTAATTGCACATTTTGCAGGGGATTCAATTGAAAATTATATTTCTTTAAGCCAAGAAGAACTTTCTCAAACTGCAAAAGCAATAAGCCACATTCCTCAAACAATGTCAAAACTTCAATATTTTAATGAAGTCGAATCTCAAACAGATGTTTTTAAAAGCCTTAGCATTGTTGAAAAAAATAAACTACCAAAAGAAAAATATTCAATTAAAGATGGTAATGTTATCTTATATGCGCCAATTGACGGGATTTATTATCTTTGCGGATTGATAAACATTGATATTTCAGATACAATTTTGAAAAAAAGCAACACAAAAGGAAGAAATATCTATGTTTTTGATTTTAAAACAAAAGAACTTGTTGCAACAAATTCAAAAGATTCAATCCCTCTTGATATTTTATCTGACCTTAAACCTGAAAACGATTTAGGAATTTTTGGTAATAGAAAAAACACCCCAAAAGCATATTACAAACTAAATAATCCAAATTGGATTGTTGTTGTTGATACGACTAAAAAAATTACAGCCAAAACAATTACAAAAGCAAGATATAGAATTATTCTTTCACTTTGTATAGCAGCTCTTTCAACGATTATTATAGTTGGACTTTATACATATTATCTTTATATCAATATTAGGCAACTTTTCAAAGGAATAACGGCAATTTCAAAAGGAAATTACGATAAAAAAATTCACCTTATTAAAAGAATTTTCACTCCACATGAAATTGTTTTCTTGGCTAAAGAATTTAATTATATGGCAAACAAGGTTAATGTTTCTCATAAAGATTTGAAAAAGAAAAATAAAGAGCTTCAAAATCTGAATGAATTTAGAGAAAACTTAATTAACGCAACAAGCCACGAATTTAGAACACCCCTAACAAGCATTATCGGCTATACTTCAAGACTTTTAAGGCATGATATAACTCTTGATGATGAAACAAAGATTAAATCACTTCAAATTATTAAACAACAAGCTCAAAGGCTTTCAAGAATGGTTGAAGATTTACTTGTTATTCCTGAACTTGAAAGCTATAGCCTAAAATTTAACATTCAAGAAGTGCCGCTTGATGAAACTCTTAATCGTGTTTTAGAATATTTAGATACAAAAGATGCGATTTTTGATACTTCAATTTCTCAAGATTTAAAGTATGTCTGGGCGGATGAATATAGACTAGAACAAATTTTCATCAATTTAATCGATAACGCCATTAAATATAATATCGATAATCAACCGATTAAAATTGAAGCTAAAAATGAAAACGAAGTTCCTGTTGTCAAAATAACAAATAAATGTGAAAGAATTTCAGAAAAAATAAAAACAAAACTTTTTGAAAAATTCATAAGAGTTGATTCAAAACTAACCAGAACAACAAGAGGAACAGGGCTTGGACTTTATATTGTTCAAGGCTTAGCACAAGCTATGAAAATAGATATTGAATTAATTTCAGATGATGAATTTACAATTGTTTTAAGATTTAATGACTATGTTAAATAAATTTTTTGATATCACAATAGCTAAAGCAAAAAATACAAATCTCGATATCCCTGTTGCAGCGATAATTGTAAAAGATAATGAAATTATTTCTCTTGAAGTTAATGAAAAAGAAAAAGAAAATCAAACCACAGCCCACGCAGAAATTTTAGCAATTCAAAAAGCTAATAAAAAATTAAATAGTTGGAGATTAGATGACTGCGAGATGTTTGTGACCTTAGAGCCTTGCCCAATGTGTGCTTGGGCGATTTTAAATTCAAGAATAAAAACTCTTTATTTTGGTTCTTATGATTTAAAATATGGTGCAATTGAAAGCGTTTTAAAACTTCCAAAACTAGCCAATTCTAAAATAAAAATTTTTGGAGGAATTTATCAAGAAGAATGTGATAAAATTTTAAAGGAATATTTTAGTTCAATAAGGTAAAAATGAAAGAATTACTTGATAATTTAGTTAAAAAATATGAAACCAAAAATTTTATTTTATCAGACCCGATAAAATTTCCACATAGATATAAAACAAAAGAAGATGTTGAAATAAGCGCTTTTATATCTTCTCTTTTTGCTTTTGGAAAAAGAGAAGTGTTCATTAAAAAACTTGAATATATTTTTTCTTTATTTAATTCGCCTTTTGAATTAATTGAAAACTACAAGAAAAATAATTTAGATGATTTTGTTTATAGATTTATTAAAGCGCCCGATTTAATCGAACTTTTGCGCCTTTTAAATAAGCTCTATATTTTAGATAAATCATCTTTAGAAGAACTATTTTATGAAAAAGAAAACAGATTTTTAAGAGCAATTGATTATTTTTATAAAAATTCAACTTGCGCTAATAATAAAGGTTTTTGCTTTTTATTCGCTCATCCAAAAAATAAATCTGCTCTAAAAAGAATAAATATGTTTTTAAGGTGGATGGTAAGAAATGGTGAAGTTGACCTTGGAATATGGAAAAATATCAAAAAAGATGAACTTTTAATCCCTCTTGATACACACGTTGCAGCGATTTCAAGAGAATTTAATCTATTAAAAAGAAAACAAAATGATTTTAGAGCAGTAATTGAACTAAC
Source organism: uncultured Candidatus Melainabacteria bacterium (assembly GCA_934700385.1). GTDB lineage: Bacteria > Cyanobacteriota > Vampirovibrionia > Gastranaerophilales > Gastranaerophilaceae > RUG14156. The sequence goes on along the minus strand of CAKUXO010000003.1, from coordinate 51,303 downwards.
TGAAAAATTAAAATCTTTTGATGAAAAAGACCCGATGAAATATGACTTTGCGCTCTTTGGCTTAGGAATTGAAAGACAAAATCCAAATTTTTTAAGCAAAATCTAGCCTGATTTTTTTATCAATTTCAAAAATTTCATCTAAAGATGGGTTAATTATGTTTGAAGTTTTTTCAACTGCTTCAAAAACAATTTTTTCAATATCTAAAAAATTAATCTCATTATTTAAAAATTTATAAACCGCAACTTCATTTGCTGCATTCATTACAGCAGGCATAATTCCACCTGTTTTACCACAATCAATTGCTAGTTTTAAAAGAGGAAATTTTTGATAATCGGGTTCTAAAAATTCTAAATTTCGATTAAAAATATTAAAGCTATCTGTCTTAATCCCCTCTAATCTTTTAGGATAAGAAAGCGCATATTGAATTGGTATGTGCATTGAAGCTAAACCCATTTGCGCTAAAAAAGAACCATCCACAAATTCAACCATAGAATGAACAATGCTTTGAGGATGAATTACAACTTTTATATTTTCATAATCATAATCAAAAAGATGATGTGCTTCAATCACCTCTAAACCTTTATTCATCAAGGTTGAACAATCAACAGTGATTTTTTTACCCATCGCCCACCTAGGGTGATTAAGTGCTTCTTTTGCGCTAAAAGATTTCATTTCTTCTCTTGTATTATTTAAAAATGGACCGCCCGAAGCAGTTATCCAAAGCCTTTTAGAAAAATTATCTTCAAATTTTTGAAGACATTGTAAAATTGCAGAATGTTCTGAATCAATAGGCAAAATTTGAACATTATTTTTCTTAGCTTCATTAATAACAACATCCCCCGCCATAACAAGGGTTTCTTTATTAGCTAAAGCTATTGTTTTTTTATTTTTAATAGCTTCAAGAGTAGCTCTAACAGAAACAACGCCATTTGTAGCCACAACAAAAATATCGCATTTTGGATTTTTTGCAAGTTCAAAAAGCCCCTCTGCACCAAAATAAACTGTTAAATTAGGGTATTCTTTTCTAAGTTCAAGGGCGTCTTTTTCATCTTGAACACAAACAATTTCAGGGCTAAATTTTTCAATTTGCTCTTTTAAAAGTTTGATATTTTTTCCGCAGCTAAGAGCTAAAATTTTAAACTGATTTTTTAATTTTTCAACAACTTCAAGAGTTTGAGTGCCGATTGAACCTGTTGAACCAAGTAAAATTATATTTTTCATTATTAATTGTTTTCTTTTAACTTTTCATTTTTAATAAATTCACAAATATTTGAAAGCCTTTTGTCTTCAGTTTTTTCCATAAATTCATCAATATTTTTAACTTTATTTAATTTAAGCGCAACTTCATATAATAAAACACAGTCGTTGCATAAACGATATTTAGAATATTGAATTGAACCGGCTAAAGGCTTTGTTTGAGCGCAACAACTACAATCAAACATTTCAAATTCGCTTGATGGATTTTCTTCAATATCATCAATTTTCATTTGATTAATAACAGCTTGCATATCTAAAATTATATCGTTTTGATTATTGGTCATTTTCGCCCTCTAAACTTGTGAACATACCTTGCATTATATTTTGAAAATCATCATCTTGCAAGCTAGATGCACTTTTAAAAATGCGATTAATTGGAAGATTGTTATCATACCATCTTCTTTTATAGTTTTGAGAAAAAAGCCCAAAAACCCTTTGAGTGCCAAGGCTAACAGGAGTTTCACCGAGCTCTCTTGAATTTGTTTTAATTGTTTCAATTATTTTTAAAACTTCTCTTGCTATATCATAATGTGATTGCAAAGATAGTTTCTTTAAAATCTTTAAAACAGTGTCCGCATAAGGCTTTTTGTCATACCATCTTTTATATGAATAAGAATTTTTTTCGCTTAAATTTCCGTCCATACTCTAAATTTTACCCCTTAATTAAATTAAAAAGCAATTTTGTTACTAAACTTTAATAAAATCACAAAGAATTTCATTTGAAACCAAAATCCCTTTTTGGGTTAAAGATATAATATTTTTTTCTTTTTTCAAAAACCCATTTTTAATATGTTCATCAAATTCTTTTTTAAACATTTTATAGGTATCTATATTATATTTTTCGTTAATTTTTTCTAAATTAATTCCTGAAATTAATCTTAAACCAAGGAAAATTTCTTCTTCGATTTCATTTTGAGGTGATAAAATTTCAAAATCTTTTTCTTTTTTGGGATTTTTTAAATATTCACTAAAATTAAAAGTATTTGTATAGCGCTTTTTATCTATAAACCCACTGGCACTTAGCCCAAAGCCATAGTATTCATATCTATTCCAATATGCAAGGTTGTGTTTTGAAAAATAGCTTTCATTTTTTGCAAAATTAGAAAATTCATAGTGGATAAAATCATTTTTTAATTTTTCAATTGCAAGTTCATACATTCTTGCTTGAAGCTCATCATTAGCCAAATTTTTAGGGGGATTATGATAAAAATATGTTCCTTCTTCAATTTTTAAACCATATAATGAAATGTGTTCAATATTAAGTTTTAGTGCGGTTTCAAGGGTTTCTTCCCAGTTTTTTAAAGTTTGAGAAGGTAAGCCATACATTAAATCAATGCTTAAATTTTTAAAACCCATTTTTTTAATTAAATCAATAGAATTAAAAATATCTTCTTTTTTATGGGTTCTTCCTATTATTTTCAAAATTTCATCATCGAAACTTTGAACCCCGAGGCTTAATCTATCTATTTTTAAATTTTTAATCCCAAGCAGTTTTTCTTTTGTAACACTTGTTGGGTTCATTTCAAGGGTAATTTGAGTTTTTGAATTATAGTTTAATTTAGATAAAATTTTTCTAAAGTCAACGATATCTAATAAAGACGGGGTTCCACCCCCAAAATAAATTGTTTTGAGGGGTTCATTTTTATAAAAAAATTCAATTTCATCTAAAAGCGCATTAATGTAGTCATCTTTCTTTTTTAAAAGACTAAAAGAACAAAACGCACAATAATTACATTTTTTTACACAAAATGGAATATGTATATAGACACAATTTGCCATTTTTCAATTATAATATAAATATGAATTACATGATGGAGTTAGAAATTAATTCTCAAGGAATTTTGATTGAGAATTTAATAAATGAATACATTAAAAACTATTGCGTTTTAATTAATATCCCGATTGATATTAAAAGAATTAATATTGTTGCTTCTGGGTCATCTTATAACGCTGGATTTTTTGGAAAATATTTTTTTGAAAACATATCAAAAACCCCAACAAGCGTTGATTTTGCAAGCGAAGTTGCAAACGGTACTTTTCAAAATTTTGAAAAAGATACCCTTTTTATTTTTATAAGTCAATCAGGAAAAAGCACAGACACCCTTGAAGCACTTAAAAAAGTTAAAAATTCAGGCGCTAAAACTTTTGTTATAACAAACAATGAAAACTCACCAATGCATGAGCTTGGAGATTATAAATTTAATATAAAAGCAGGACTAGAGCATGCTATCGCTGCAACAAAAACTTTTAGCTTAAGCGTTGTTAGCTTATGGATGATTGCTCTTAAAATTGCGCAAAATAAACATATTGATATTTCAAATGAAACTAAAGATGTTCGACTTATTTCTAAAGAAATTGAAAACACATTATCTAAAACTGAAAATCTAGATTTTGCAACAAAATTAATTTCAAAACAAAAATCTCTTTCAATAATCGGTTTTAATTATCATTACCCGTTATCTAAAGAAGCTGCTCTTAAAATTAAAGAAACTTGTTTTATCAACACAAGTTCATATCCTATGGGCGAATTTATGCATGGTCATTGTGCGGTATTAAATAAAGCAAACACTTTTTTAACTTTCATAACAAAAGATTGTAAAAAAGAAGAACTACAAATTCTTAAAAAAATTAAAGGAACATATAAAACAAAATCAATCGTTGTTTCAGATGTTTATGAAGATTATGATTGCGATGTTTTAGTTAAATTTCCACAATGTTCAACAAAAATCGCTTCAATTATTTCAATGATAATAATAAGCCAATTAATCGCTCTTAAAACAGCACTTAGATTAAAAAGAAACGTTGATAAGCCAAAAGGGCTAAATAAAGTTGTAGAAAATAAGGAATAAAAAATGAACATAGTTGTTTGCATAAAACAAGTTCCTGATGTAGATGATATAAAATGGACAAAAGAAAACAATTTAGATAGAACTCAAATGCTTTCTAAGTTGAATTTATATGATCAATGGGCGCTTGATTATGCGATTAAAATTAAAAACAACTTTAAACAAGCAACCCTGACTGTTATTTCAATGGGGCCTAATCAGGCAAAAGAAATTTTAAATTATGCCCTTGCAAAAGGCGCTACAAGAGCGATTTTATTATCAGATAAATTTTTCAGCGCATCAGATACCTTAATTACGGCAAAAATTTTAGCCCAAGGAATAAGAAAATATTTAAGTGATTTTGATTTAATTTTAACAGGTCAAATGGCGCAAGATGGTGACACTGCACAAGTTCCCGTTAGCCTAGCGCAAGAGCTTGATATTATTGATGTTATTAATGTTGAAGAAATTTATAATGCCGATAAAAATATGGCAATTGTTTCAAAAAAATCTGACTTTAAAACAGAAATGATTGAAGTTAAAACCCCTTGCCTTTTAGCAATTAAAAAAGAATGCCCTGAGGTTTATACACCTAAAATTGATGATTACATCAGAGCGCAAGATACCCAAATTGAAACTTATAATATGGAAGATTTAGGTTTTACAAAAGAAGAAGTGGGAATTTTAGGTTCACCAACAACTGTTTTTAAAGCGTTTCGCCCAACAATTCAAAAAGAAACAAAAACAATTCTTGAAAATGAAGCAAGTGAAATTTTAAATTTAGTCAAAAAGGCACAATAAAAATGGAAAAAATAACAATTATCTGTGAGAAAAATGAAAAAACAAATCTTTTAGAAAATGTTTCTTTTGAATTAATTTCAAAAGCTAAAAGACTTATTCAAAAAGCAGATGAAATTTTAGGTTTTGCTTCAGAAATGATAGTTGAAGCAATTTGTTTTGGGCTAAATTTAGATGATAAAGAAAAAGAAAAACTTTATAGCTCTGGGGCAGATAAAATTGTTTTAATAAAAGATGAAACGCTTGAAGATTTTTGCCAAACGACATATTCAAAATCTTTTTTAGAATATTTTAATCAAAACCCTTCAAAATTTCTTCTTTTTAGCGCAACTCAAAAAGGAAGAACCTTAGCGCCAAGAATTACAACCCTTTTAAACACAGGGCTTGTTGCAGATTGCACAGACCTTGATTTTACAATTAAAAATAATGAATTAAAACTAATTGCCACAAGACCAACTTTTGGGGCAGAGTTAATGGCTTCAATTATTTCTAAAAAAAATCCACAGTGTGCAACAATTCGCCCGATGACATTTAAGGCTGAATTTATCTATAATAAAGAAAAAAATAACTTTGAAGAATTTAAACCAAATTCATATCAAGAAACAAGATTTAGAGTTATTCAAAGCGTTTTATCTAATTCATCTAATGATGAAAGTGAAAATTTAAAAGACGCAAAAATCATTTTTGCCGCAGGCATGGGGCTTTATCAAGGTAAAGACACACAATATTTTGAAAAATTAAAAAGATTAGCAAAGTTAACAAATGCAAGTTTTGCAGTTTCAAGAAAAATTGTTGACCTTGGGCTCGAACCCCATAAAATTCAAATTGGGCAAACAGGGCAAACCGTTACCCCTGAATTATATATTGCTTTTGGAATTTCAGGCGCTATTCAACATATTATGGGGATGAAAAATTCTAAAACCATTGTTGCAGTTAACACTGATGAAAACGCTGAAATTTTTAAATATAGCGATTATAAAATAGTTAAAGACGCAAAAGCATTAATTGATGAACTTTTAACAATGGTTTAAGTTAAATATATATGCAAAAAAGTGGTGATATTATGTAATATCACCACTTTTAACTTTAAAACTCCATTAATTAGTTTTCAAAAACGTATGCCATTAAACCAGCTTCACGAGCTTTTTTAACTGCATTTGATAACATTCTTTGGTGTTTTGCGCAAGTACCAGTAATTCTTCTTGGAAGAATTTTACCTGCTTCTGATAAAAATCTTTTTAATTTAGACACATCTTTATAATCTAAACATTCGATTTTATCATTACAAAATATGCAGTTTTTCTTTTTTTTAGCATCTTTTAAATCTTTAGCCATTTTTATAAATTTCCTTTTCTAGTTTATATTCGACCTAACATATATTGTAATTATTTTTTAAAATGGAATTTCATCTTCATCAATTAAATCTTGAGCAATTTCATCTTGATTAAATGAAACAATGTTTTCATTTTGACCAGCATTTGGAGTTGAAACAGCCCCAGATGAAACACCGATTTTTTCAACTGCACTAGCATTTATCTCATAAACTCTTTTATCTTTTCCGTTTGGAAGTTTATAAGAATTAACTTGCAACTTACCTTCAACTGCAACGCTATCACCTTGATTAATTGTTGCAGCAATAGTTTCAGCCAATTGACCAAAAGACACAACTCTTAAAAGAGTATCTTGAGAATTATCAATTGAAACTGTAAAACCGGCAATTGCCATATCGTTTTGAGTAAAACGTTTTTCAGGTGGTTTAACAACTGAACCTGTAACAAATGCTTTTGCTAATGTCATCTATGCACATTCCTTTGTTGTAAACATAACTCTGATGATTGAATCAGTTAATTTAATTTGTCTTTTTAATTCAACAATTTTATCAGCAGGAACTTCAACGATTTGATTAACCATGAAACCATCAACAAAACCTTGAATTTCATAAGCTAATTTTTTTCTGCCCATTTTATCGCAATTAACAACGTTTCCGCCGATTGATTTAACAATTTCTTCAACACGAGCTAAAACTTTATCAGCTTCTTCGTTATCTAAATTAGGTTTAATTATTGTAAATAATTCGTATTTTTTCATTTTATCTCCTTTAGTTTTTGTCAATATAGCCTAAATTTAGCACGAACACAAGATATTGACAAGAAAAAAATTAATTTAGGTGAATTTTGCTTAATAATTAAGCTTCAAATTCTCCTTTAAATACACATTTTGCTTCGCCTTGCATATAAACGTGGTTATCTTCTTCATTGTAGTTAATATTTAAAACTCCCCCAGGAAGAACAACGTCACATTTTCTATTGATTAAGCCTTTTTTAACCCCCACAACGGTACAAGCACAAGCGCCTGTGCCACAAGCAAGAGTTATGCCGCAGCCTCTTTCCCAAACGTTCATTTTAATTCTACTTTGAGATAAAACATTCACAAATTCAACATTTGTTTTTTGAGGGAAAAGTGAATCTGTTTCAATTTGTGCGCCATATTTAAGCGCAAGTTCTTTTGAATCTTCTTGTGTAAAAATAACACAATGTGGATTTCCCATTGAAACAGCGCTTGCACTAAAACCTTGAATTTCAAAATTCATAGGGTCTTCAGCATTAACAGGAATTAATTCAGGCGCTACAATTGGTTCACCCATATCCACTAAAACATTACCATTTTCAAGTATTTCAGGGGTGATTATTCCAGCTAATGTTTCAACAGAAAATTTATTTTTATCAATAAAGCCATGGTTTTTAACAAATTTTGCAAAACATCTTATGCCATTTCCGCACATTTGAGCAATTGTGCCATCTGAATTAAAAAATTTCCAAGCGATGTCAGCATTATCAGATTTTGTTGGGCAAAATAAGCCATCTGCGCCTATTCCAAAATTTCTGTCACACATTTTTATAGCTAAATCAGAAGTTGCGATATCATCAAACAAAATAATGAAATCATTTCCTAATCCATGCCATTTTTCAAATTTAATTCCCATACGTTTTCCTATTTGTTATATTCTAAAAATATTTCTTTTATAAATTCATATCCTTTTTTAAGGCTTTCAATTTCCATTTTTTCATTAATTGAATGCATTGAATAAATGTTTGCAACTCCAACTAAAACAGGTTTAAATTTTTCACCATATTTATTTTCTTTGTTAGCGTAAATATGAGTTTCAGCACCAGCATGGAAAGATTGAATTTTAATTGGAATATTAATTTTTTGAGCTGCAACTTTAGCAATTTGTGCCATTTTTTGATTTGGCGATTTTTCAAAAGGTAAAAGATGAGTTTTAACAGTCATTTTAGCGTTTGCAAGCTCTTTATATTTTTTATTAAATTTATCAATTTCTTTTTGGAATTTGCCGATTAATTCTTCTTCATATTTTTTAACTGAACTTCTTAGGGAATATTGAGCATAAGCAGAAGTGTTAATTACATTATTAGCGCATTTTGAAATTAATGTTTTAGAATATGGTTTTTCAGGGTTTTCCATATCTAAAAGTCTTTCAATACCAATATCAGTAGCGCCTGCAACAATTGAACCAAGGTTACATGATGTTATTGTAAAGCCTTTTTCAACTTTATAAGCGCCATTTGGCATTTTTGAAATCAAATCTGCAATTAGTTTTGCTGCATTATATCTTTTCTTATCTTGGATATCATTTCCGCTATGACCGCCAAGAGTGGCATTTACTTCAATATCTAAAATTGTATAACCGGCACCTGCTATTTCAAAATTACCCAAAGCGTCTGAATCCAAAACTAAAACGTTATCGCTTTCAAGTTCAGAAAATTTAACATGTTTAATTCCAGACATATTTGTTTCTTCATCACGAGTTAGGACAATTTCAAGTCCGCCGTGTTTAATTTCTGGGTTTTGAGCAAGATATATTGCCAAAGCAAGGGCAACAGTTACACCTGCTTTATCATCTGCCCCAAGGGTTCTTGTTTTATCTGTTTCAATAAATTTTTTATCTTCACTTAATCTTAAGTTGATTGGTGAGCTGTTTCCCACAACATCCATGTGGCTTGAAAGTAAAAGCGGTTTTTTACCTTCAGCGTTTGCAGGAATTTTTATAATTAAATTTTGATAATCATCATAAAAAGCGTTAATGCCATTAATATATGTATATTCCATTATTTTATTTGAAACATTAATTTCACCCAAAGATGGGGATGGAATTTTAACCAATTGTTCAAAAATTTCAATAATATCCATTTTTAACTCCTATTTAAACATTCTAACAGCTTCTTCAACGCCTTTAATGGTTTCTTGAGCTTTGATTCTTGCTTTTTTAGAGCCATCATATATAATTTCTTTAATCAAAGCGTCATTATTTTCAAGTTCTTTTCTTTTTTCTCTAATTGGTTTAAAGTAATCATTCACTTTTTGAGCAAGACGTTTTTTACATTCCATACAGCCCATTGTTGCGTTTTTGCAGCCTGAACAAATTTCTTCAACTTCTTCATTAGTTCCAAAAATTTTCCAATAGTCATAGATTACTTCACAGTTTTCAGGATTACCTTTATCATCTTTTCTAATTCTATTTCTATCAGTAATTCCTGTTCTAATTTTCTTTAAGGTTGTTTCTTCATCATCTGAAATTTTAATATCGTTATTAAAAGATTTACCCATTTTATTTCCATCTAAACCTTTCATTAGTGGAATTTGGGTTAATTTTGGAGTTGGTTCAACAAAATAATCAACCCCATAAACATTATTAAATCTTCTTGCTATATCACGAGTTAATTCAACGTGTGCCACTTGATCAATTCCTACAGGAACAAAGTTTGTGTTGAATAATAAAATATCAGCTGTCATTAAAACAGGATAGCCAAACAATCCATAAGATAAGTTTGAAAGATTTTCTTGTTTATCTTTCATAATTTTAGCTAAATCTTTTAAGGTTGGATCTCTTTCAACCCAATTTTGAGGAGTAATCATTGAAAGATAGATGTGTAATTGCGCTGTTTCAGGCACAAAAGATTGAAGATAGATTGTTGATTTTTCTGGATCAATTCCAGAAGCAACCCAGTCTAATAATACGTCTTTAACATTTTGCGCTAAATCTTGAGTTTGATTATATTTTGTGGTTAAAGCGTGCCAATCGGCAATAAAAAAATAGCTTTCAAATTGATTTTGTAATTCAACCCAATTTTTCAAAACTCCAAAATAATGTCCTAAATGAAGTTTGCCTGTTGGGCGCATTCCCGACATAATTCTTTCTTTATTTGCCACAATTAATCTCCTTTAATAAATCAAGCGCTTCTTTGTAATCATCAAAAATCAATAAAGCCTGTCTTAAGTGTTCTTGCGCTTTATCTTTTTTATTACATTCAAATTCGCAACGAGCTAAATTTGTTAATAAAATATGATTTTTAGGATAATTTACAATTAATTTTGAAAATAATCCCATAGCACTTTCATAATCTTTTTCTTCTAAATAACAAATAGCAAGCATATTCATTGTTTCATCATCTTTTGTTTTTTCAACACAATCGATTAGAAGTTCTTTTGCAACGTCATATTTTTTAAGTTGAAAATAATATTTTGCCATATTGATTTTAGATAAAAAGTTATCAGGCGCTATTTTAATTGATTTTTCTAAATATTCATAGGCTTTATCAAAATCTCTTTCGGTTAAATAAATGTAACCTAAATAGCTTAAAGTATCTGGGTTATTCGGTTCTAATTCAATTGCTTTTAAAAGAGCTTTTTTAGAATCATCAACCCTACTTAACATTAAATATGCAACCCCTAAAGAATAATAAAATTCAGCAACATCATCTTCAAGTTTGATTGCTTCTTCCATTTCATCAACTGCCCAATCGTAAAGATTCATTTTTAAATATAAAACACCTAAATCTTTATGAGCATAAGGGTTTTGAGGTTCTAAGATAATACATTTTTTAAACATTTCTTTTGCGTTGTCATAATCTTGCGTTTCAACGTAATTAAAAGCAAGGTTATAATATACTTCAACATCAATTTTGCCACGATTTAAAAGAGTTTGAAAAGTGGCGATTGATTCTTCGTGTTTACCTAATTTTCTTAAGAAAGCACCTTTTTTCTTAATTAAAGAAATATTTTTTTCATCAAAAGTTAAAAGCTGATTAACGTTTTCAAGCCCTTGAGAATAATCTCCCGTTAATTCAAGCGCTTCAACATAAGAAGTTCTATATTTTGAATTATTAGGATATGCCATTACAAGATTTGAATATAATGTTTTAGCTAACTCAGCGTCATTAGCATTTAATGCAGCATTAGCTAGGGTTGCAAGCATTGTAATTGATGGCTCTATTCTATAAGATTCTTTAAAATATTCAAGCGCTTTTAGGTGATTTCCAATTACTTGGTTAATAATTCCAAGGTTATAGTTTGTTAGAGAATTTTCAGGTTCAATTTCAAGAGCTTTATCAAGCGCTTCAATTGCCTTTTCAAATTCACCGATATTCATATTTGAAATGGCATAGCTGTTTAAAATTTGAACATTCTCAGGATTGATTTTTAATGCTTCAGAAAAATATTTAATTGCATTTGAAAAATCTTTTTTAATCATATAAGCAGTTGCAATTATGTTATATGTTGAACAATCCATTTCAATTTCAGGATTTTCAATTGCAGATTCAACTAAGCTAATTGCTTCATCAATTCTTGCAAACTCAATGTAAATCATTGCAAGACTTTTATATGCGTCAAGGTAATTTTTTCTTAATTCAATTACTTTTTCAAAATTTTCAATTGCAAGTTCTTTTTCGCCAACTCTATTATAGCAATTAGCAAGATAAAAAACAGAAGTGGCGTCTGTTTCATCTAATTCAACCGCTTTTTTAAATGCGTCAAGTGCTTGGGTTGGATTATCAGAATTAATTAAACATAAGCCTAAGTTTTTATAGGCTTCAATGTTTTTATTGTCTTCATTTATAACTTTTTCTAAAAGTCTTTGCGCAGAGTTATAATCCTCATTATTTATTAAATCTATCGCTTCATCAATCATTAAATTTGTCTTTTCCATGACATATATTATAGGCTAAAAATGCAAAAAGCGCTAGTTTTAAAGAAAATAAAATAGCGCCCTTAAATTAAAGAGCGCTATAAAAAGTTATATAGATAATTAATTATTTGTTTTCAATTACCGCTTGAGCAGCAGCTAGAGCTGCTTGAGGAATTCTAAACGGTGAACAAGAAACATAATTTAGACCGATTTTATGTGCAAATTTAACACTATCAGGGTCGCCACCATGTTCACCACAAATACCACCAATTAATTTTGGATTAATTGCTTTACCTTTTTCCATAGACATTTCAATTAATTGACCAACGCCTTTGAAATCAAGTGTATCAAATGGGTTATATGGTAAGATTTTTTGTTCAACATAACGTTTTAAGAATTTACCTTCTGCGTCATCTCTTGAATAACCAAATGTCATTTGAGTTAAGTCATTTGTACCAAATGAGAAGAATTCAGCATAAGGTGCAATTTCATCTGCTGTTAAGGCTGCACGAGGAATTTCAATCATAGTACCGAATTTATATTCTAATTCAACACCCTTTTCTTGCATTACATCTTTTGCAACTTTAACTAGGATGTCTTTTGCGGTTTTAAGTTCATTAACGTGTCCAATTAAAGGAATCATAACATAAGGCATTACGTTAATTCCTTCTTTTTTAACGTCACAAGCTGCGCTGAAGATTGCTCTTACTTGCATTTCATTGATTTCAGGATATGTTAAACCAAGTCTGCAACCACGAAGTCCCATCATTGGATTAGATTCAGATAAGCCTTCAACAATAGTTAAAAGGTTTTGTTCTTCTGTATAATCTTGTTTTAGAACTTTTTTAGCTGCAACTTGAGCGATTAATTCCTCTTTAGATGGTAAGAATTCATGAAGTGGTGGGTCTAAAAGACGGATTGTTAAAGGTCTTTCACCAAGTGCTTTAAACATTCCATAAAAATCATCATATTGCATTGGAAGAAGTTTATCTAGAGCTTCTTTTCTAGCTTCTTTAGTTCCTGCTATAATCATTTTTTGAACCCAAGGAAGTCTATCAGGATCCATAAACATGTGTTCTGTTCTACATAAACCAACGCCTTCTGCGTGGAATTTAAGAGCATTTTCAACATCTTTAACAGTATCAGCATTAGCTTCAATTGTCATTGTTTTAATTTCATTAACCCAAGTGAAGAAAGTTTTAAAGTTATCATCAATTTGAGCGTCTGCTAATTTAATAGCGCCATCCATAACAAGACCTTTACCGCCATCAAGAGAGATGATGTCATCTTTTTTATAGATTGTGCCATCAGCACCTGTTAGGGTTTCTTTTTCAAGGTCAATTTTCATATCTTCACAACCTGCTACGCATGGTTTACCCATACCTTTTGCAACAACAGCTGCGTGAGATGTTGCACCGCCTCTTAAGGTTAAAACACCTTGTGCAACTGCCATACCGTGGATATCATCTGGGCAAGTTTCAATTCTAACTAAGATAACTTTTTCACCTGCTTCGCCACGTTGAGCTGCTTCGTCTGTGTTAAATACAATTTTACCAACAGCTGCCCCAGGAGAAGCGTTAACGCCATGAGCCACAATATGAGCTTGTTTTAGCGCATTAGCATCAAAACAAGGAAGTAAAATTTGATTTACTGCATAAGGATCAACTAATTGAATAGCACGTTCTTTTGTAATGATTCCTTCTTTTTCCATTTCAACAGCAATTCTAATTGCAGCTGCAGCAGTTCTTTTACCACTTCTTGTTTGAAGAATATATAATTTACCTTTTTCAATCGTAAATTCCATATCTTGAACATCTTTATAACCGTTTTCAAGTTTTTTAGCGATGTCAACATATTGACGATATAAATCAGGCATTTCTGTTTCTAATTCGCAAATTGGTTTTGGTGTTCTAATACCTGCAACAACGTCTTCACCTTGTGCATTTGTTAAATATTCACCATAGAATTTGTTTTCGCCTGTTGCAGGGTTTCTTGTGAATGAAACACCTGTAGCACAGTCATCACCCATATTACCAAATACCATTGTTTGAACATTAACAGCAGTACCGAAGTTATGGTCGATTTTGTTCATTGTTCTATAAGCAACCGCACGAGGAATATTCCAAGAACGGAAAACTGCTTCAATAGCTTCTTGTAATTGAACAAATGGGTCTTGTGGAAATTCACGCCCTGTTACTTCTTTAATAATATTTTTATAAATAGGAATTAAAGATTTCCAGCCATCAGCCGAAACTTGAGTATCTTCTTTAACGCCTTCACGCTCTTTAACACGTTCAACTTCAGATTCAAAATATTTTTGTCTATCCATATCCCAAGCAACTGAACCGAACATGGTTAAAAATCTTCTATAACTGTCATAGCAAAAACGAGGATTATTTGTTAATTTTATCATCGCTTCAACAGTTTCATCATTTAAACCAAGGTTAAGGATTGTTTCCATCATCCCCGGCATTGAAACTCTTGCACCTGAACGAACAGATACTAAAAGAGGGTTTTGGCTATCGCCAAATTTTTTACCTGTCTGATTTTCTACATCGGCTAAAGCTGCTTTAACTTCATCCATTAAACCATCAGGCATTTTGTTACCTTGGTTAATGTATTCCATGCATACTTCAGTGGTAATTGTTAACCCGGGAGGTACAGGCAAACCTAAGTTTGTCATTTCAGCTAAGTTAGCACCCTTACCGCCAAGGAGATTTCTCATGTCTGCATTGCCTTCTCTAAAAAGCCATACACGTTTTTGCATTTATTTCCTCCAATTTCTATTACTTTAGCACAATTTTATTAAATTTTATCAAAAAAGCCCTTGTTTTACAAATAAAAACTTTTTTGAATTTAATTAAAGTTTTTTGTTATATTTTCAAGTCGCCAAGGAGATAAAAGTGGCGCAAACATTGAATATATCTTAGGACTTCCGCCCTTTAAGTCAACTTCTGTCATAATTTGAGCTAAATTCCAAGTATTTTTATCTTTAAATAATTCTGCTGTTTCTTTTGGAGTTAAGCGCCCAGTGTTATAATCAGCAAGCCAATGATGTGTTTTAATTAAAGAACAGATATCTTCACAAATTTCTGCGTTAATATCTTTCTTTTCTAAAATTTCTTTTGCCATAATTGATGAATTATATGGGTGAGTTGGGTCAACTACGCCTTCTTTTTTAGCAACATCATGCAATAATAATGCCATTTTTAGTTTTGTTTTATCTTGAGGGGCTAAATTTGAAAAATCATAATTTTGAAATAATGCCCACAAAGTTGATAAAATATGAATATCAAGAGTTTGACCATGGGTAGAATGTTGCGTTCTACCAATAACATTAATAAACTCTGGAACATTTTTTATTATTGAATTTAGCGCCTCATTTAACTCTTTATCTTTAGTTTGAACGCTGTTTTTAAAAAAGAATTCATTAGCGCAATTTAAAACTCTATTTTGAATTTTATCATTTTTATCAAGAGAAGATAGATTAAAATTTCCATTCCAGCCGACTAATTTATCATCAATATAAAGGGGGTCAACTCCTAAGCGATTAAAAATTTCAGAAGAATTTTTTGAAGATTGAAGAATTGAATTAATATCATATAAAAAGTTTTTTCTTGAATATTTTAAAGGTATTCCAAAATTGGCATATTCAAGTAAATCTGCTTTTGAAATTGAATTAAATTTTGTTTCAATTTTAGAACTATCGTTATATAAAAATTCTCTAAAATCATGGTCAAAAGTTTGTTTATCATCTTTTGAACTTAAAACAAAACAATCTTTTTTTGAAGTAAAATTAACAACATTTTGATTTTTAAGGTTGTTTATTTTAGGGGATGAAATTTTATTAACAAAAAATAAAGAGGGGATTATCATATTTTTAATAAAACCCCTCAAAATTTTTATTGCTAAAAATAATTTTAATTGTTAATTTTATTCATAGCTTTATTTAAAGTTTCAAGCAATTCAAGGCGATTATCTTCATTTAATTCAACTAATGGACGTCTTACATAGTTTTCAATTATGCCCATTTTAGATAATAACGCTTTAATTGGAGTTGGGTTAGGCGCCATAAAAATCTTTTTAAATAACGGGAATAAAATTTTGTGCATATTTAATGCTGCCGTTACTTGACCAGATTTATAGTTACGAATCATTGATTTCAATTGACTTCCAGCTACATGAGAAGCAACTGAAACAACCCCATGAGCACCTAAAGAAAGCATAGGCAGAGTTAAGCTATCGTCACCTGAATAAATAATAAAGTTATCAGGAGTCTGCATTCTTATTTCAGAAATTAAATCTAAATTTCCGTTAGATTGTTTAACCCCAACAATGTTATCGTATTCTTTAGCCAAGAAAGCAATTGTTGATGGCGCCATATCAATTCCTGTTCTTCCTTGGATATTATATAGAATAATAGGAATATCAACACTTTTTGCAATTGCGCCAAAGTGTTCTTTTAAGCCTTCTTGAGATGGTTTATTATAATATGGCACAACTGATAAAATAGCGTCTGCACCTAATTCTTCTGCTTTTTTTGAAGACATAATTGCAGTATCCGTTGAATTAGAACCGGCCCCCATAATTACTTTACATTGACCTGAAACTGTTGATTTAACACATAATAAAATTTCTTGTTCTTCTTCATGTGTTAAAGTTGGGCTTTCACCTGTAGTTCCAGCTACAACAATTGCGTCTGTTTTTTGTTCCAATAAATGTCTTGAAACATCTTCAAGCGACTTATAATCTACCGCTCTATCCTTATCAAAAGGGGTTACCATTGCAGTAATTACTTCACCCAAGTCGCATCTTAATGTCATAAAAATCTCCTTTTTATAATTTTTTAGTATAATTCCATTTCAATTACTTTTTGCGCCAATCTTACAGTATTCAAAGCTGCGCCTATTCTTAAATTATCTGCAACACAGAAAAATTCAAGACCGTTATCAAAAGCAATTGATTTTCTTATTCTTCCAACATACACTGGGTTTTTACCTGCAGCATCTTTTGGAGTAGGATAAACAAAGTTTGAAATATCGTCTTTAACTTCAACACCCCAAGTGTTTTTCAAAAGTTCACGAGCTTCATTTTCATCAACTTCTTTTTCAAATTCAACGCTAACTGCTTCAGAATGACCTATATAAACAGGTACTCTTACGGCAGTACAAGAAATTTTAACATTTTCATCAAAATGTAAAATTTTTCTTGTTTCATTTGTAACTTTCATTTCTTCTTTTGTGTAACCGTTGTCACAGAAAACATCAATTTGAGGAATTACATTAAAAGCAATTTCATATTTAAAAGCAGATGGCTCATAAGGCATTCCAACTAAATTAGTTTTTGTGTTATCTGTAAGTTCATTAATTGCTTTTAAACCAGCGCCTGAAACGGCTTGATAAGTTGAAACAATCAATTTTTTAACTTTATATTTTTCATCAAGAGCTTTTAGAGGAAGCATTAATTGTGAAGTTGAACAGTTTGGATTGGCAATAATTCCATTGTGTTTTTTTAAATCTTCATCATTAACACCTGCTATTACTAATGGAACATCTTTTTCCATTCTAAAAGCAGACGAGTTATCTATAAAAACGCAACCTTTTTGAGCTGCAATTGGTGCAAATTTTTTACTTGTTTCACCACCTGCTGAAGCTAGACAGATGTTAACCCCGTCAAAAGCCTCAGGAGTTGCTTCAACAACTGTAAATTCTTGTCCCTTAAATTGGATTTTTGAACCTGCACTTCTTTTTGAAGCTAAAAACTTAATTGAATTATATTCAACCTTGTTTTCTTCTAAAATGCTTAAAATTTCTCTCCCAACGACACCTGTCGCACCAAGAACGGCTAAATTTGGTAATTTTTTCGTCATAGTATGTTCTCCAATCCATATACAAAGTTGTTATTTTGATAAACATTAAGAATGGCGATTTTTACTCCGCCCATATAACATTCACGATTAATTGTGTCATGATGAATTTTTAAAATTTGACCGTCTGCACCGAAAATAACTTGTTGAGAAGCAACAAACCCAGGCATTCTAACAGCATGGATTTGAATATTTCCTTTTCCGTCTTCTTGATAATTTCCGCCACGAGCGCCAGAAATTGTTTCTTTTTCAGGACAATTGCCTAATTTAAAATTATCATTATTTTTCATCATTAATTGAGCAGTTTTAATTGAAGTTCCAGATGGCGCATCTTTTTTTTGATTGTGATGATATTCAATTATTTCTGCATTTGAAAAATATTTTGATGCTTCAGCAGCAAACTTCATCATTAATATTGCGCCAATTGAAAAGTTAGGTGCAATAATTATACCTGTATTATTTCCTTTTGAAAGTTTTTCAATTTCTTCAATTTGTTCTTTAGCTAAACCTGTTGTACCAATAACAGCTTTAGTTTTTAACTTCATATATAATTTTATATTTTCAAAAATGCAAGATGGTTGTGTAAAATCAACAACAACATCAGGTTTTTCAGTTTGAAGCGTTTTTTCAATATCTTCTTTTACTTCAATTTTATCGGTAATTTTTTTACCAACGTTAAATTTATCAATTGCGCATGCCAATTCTAATTCGGGAGAATTTAAAACAAGTTTAACAACTTCACTCCCCATTTTGCCGTTTGCGCCGACTATAGCAACTTTAATCATATTTCCTCTCCAATTATTGGTTAACTAAGTATATCATATTTTTTCATAAAATTTCAAGAATTTTATATTACTAGCAAAATATTTTATTCACGGGACTTGTATAAATAGATTTATATAATAAAATTGTATAACATCGTGTTGTTAGTTAACTGAAAGGATTATGTATGATGATACATAGCGTTTCTCGCATGGATAATGCGCCAAGAATTTTGAGCATGCCAAAAGCAGAAATAAAAAAATCTGTGAGCCAAAATTCATATTCCCAATCACCATTTACAAAAGAAGTTGCAAACTCTTTTAAATCAAATAGTTTAAACCTTGCAAAAACAATCAAATTCACAGGTGCTCTACACGGTGCCTTTCAAGATTTAAACAACTCAATGGTTACTTGTAAAACAGAAGATTCAAAAGGCGAATCTGTTGGTTCAAGAGCTAATATCAATAAATTAATTCATGATTATTCTGGTGATTTTTCAAAGCCAAATGACGCTATTAAAACAACAATTCAAACAGGAACCAAAAAAATCGAAGGTCAAGATATTCCTGTTCTAGCAAGAACTCAATTAAAACTTTTAGATAAAGATGAGCAATCTGAAAAACAAAAATTACGTTTTGAAATGGCTGTAAGAATTCCATCTTTAAATAACAATGGTTATGAAGCAAAAAGCCACAACCTAGCTCAACAAATCGATATCGATATGACACCTATTAACTATAAAGGTGAAGGCACAAGAGAACAAGCCTATATCCTTAACACAAAAGGCAATTTAATGGCAGTTGTTGAAGATGGAAATGACGTTATTTTAACAAATGCAGGTAAATTCTCTAAAAAAGATGATTCAACAGGAAGTCTTGATGTTAGCGCTACTGAAACAAAAAATGTGTTTAAACCTTTTGTAACTCAACCTCAAGCAGTTGAACACAGAGAAGTAACACCATCAATCGGTGAAGGCACTGAAATTGTTATCGGTATGGAAAATGGCAGATTTGTTAATGAAATCAAAAATTCAATCCAAGAATTTGTTGATAAAGTAAATAATGAAGAAATTATCCTTCCTCAATTTAAAGCTGCGCCTAACGCAAAAGACACTCAATTAATTATGTTAGCAGGCGGTTTTGGTTCTCGTGCAGAATATACAAACGCATCATCAAGCGCTATTTTCCACGATGAAACAAACGGCGCTCAATCAACAAAAGGTGTATTTAGAACAGCAACCGGCTTAACACCAATGGAAACAACATTAGTAACATTACACAAAGCAGGTCTTTTAGATTGTTCTAAAGGTTCAATCGGTATTGGTAAAAACATTAAATTCTATCTAAACCAAGGTGAAAACAGAGGTAATGGTGAATTTAGTGCAGATTTATATGACACAATGCAAAAAGACGGCAGAAAATCTGCAATGATTTTCCCAAATGACTCTATGAGCAGAATGACAAACGCAGTTATTGAAGCTAATAACATTATGCAAAGCGGAAAAGCTGCGATGGTAATTGTTGCAAAAGAAGTTCCTGCTCAAGATTGTGTTAAAACATTCGGCATTATGAAACTTGATGACAACAATCAAATTGTTGAATTTGCTGAAAAACCGGAAGTAATTCCTGAAGGCTATGAAAAAAATGGAAAATGTGTAACTAATACTTTCCAATTTGCAGTTTCAGATGAAGCCTTCAAGGTTCTTGATATTTTTGAACCATACTTCATTAAAAGCGGCAACAAAGAATCAAGAGATTGGTCAAAACAATATATTCCAATCATCAAAACTCTAACTCAAGATGAAGATTACAATGTTATTAGAGAAAATCTTGCAAAAGCTCTTAATAACAAACCTGAAAACATCAGTGATGACTTAATTTCACAAACAAAGGGAATGTTAGCAGGTCAAAAACTTTATGCCGTTCCAACAAGTGAACCTTGGGCAGATTGTGGTACCTTAAACCAACTTTACCACACAACAATGCAGATTGCTAACAACGACTTCCCTCTTGAAGATTTTGAAAGAGCGCACGTTTTATCTTGTGTAGATACTCAAACCGGTCTTGTTGCTTCAACTCCTGAACAAAAAGAAAGAATATCAGAAAAATATGATATTAATGGTCAAATAATGGTTGTTCCACAAGCTAAAAAGGTTGAACCAGAAGACGTTAAAGACATCCCTGTAACAATCCATAACGATTAATTGAAAAATTAATTAAATAAATTTTTAACCCCTCTTAAATCAAGAGGGGTTAAATTTTGGTTTTAAATATTAATTTTGAATTTGAATTCTGAAAAATATCAAAATAACTTAAATTAGCTTAATGATAATTCTCTTTCAGATTTAACAAATTCGTGGTTGATTGAATTTCTGTGTGCAACAGAAGAAACAATAGCCATTACAGTAGCGCTCATAGCAACTTCTGAATCTAATTTATTAACAGCAGAACCAACACCAACAGCAGCAGCGCCAGAAGCAAAAGCTAAAGGTGCAGTTTTAGCGCTGATACCAGAAGCTGACATAATTGGTAGGCTAGTGTGTTGCATTAATTCAATTGTGTTTGCAATTGTAGCTTGAGCATAGCTAACAAGGTGAGCAGATGGGTTTGTAGAGTTAATTTCTTTTTTCAAACCTTCTGTTTGAATTAAATCAACGCCAAGAACTTCAAGTTTTTTAGCTAATTCAATTTGATCTTTAATATCAACATTTCCAGGAATTGTTACACAAGTGAAAATGTCATATTTGCTAACTAAGCCCATTGTTTCAAGAACGATATCATAAATTTCATCGCAAGTGAAAGATTGACCATTTTTATATAAAGCATCAAAGTTACCGATTTCAATAGCATCAGCGCCCCATTGAGCAGCTTGAAGCAATTCAAAAGGATGAATTGAAGAAACGAAAATAGGTAATTTTGTATTTTTACGAGCAACGTCATAAACTTTTTTATCAGCAGCAATATCAACAGCACTTGCGTGACCTTTTTGAGC
This sequence comes from uncultured Candidatus Melainabacteria bacterium, assembly GCA_934700385.1. GTDB lineage: Bacteria > Cyanobacteriota > Vampirovibrionia > Gastranaerophilales > Gastranaerophilaceae > RUG14156. The sequence continues at coordinate 29,818 of CAKUXO010000003.1, read as the reverse complement.
TGCTGCGCAAACTTTTGCAACTTTATTTAAGTCAAAATTATCAATACCAGCGATGATTTTAACTGCTCTTTTTTCTCTTAAATGTTTTCTAAAAATTTCGATTCCCATTTTATTTTCCTTTTTAACAGTACTCTTGAACTTTATAATAACTAAATATCTTGTATAATGCAAGCAGAATTTTAATATGTTAATATTCTGATGTATTTATATAGGTTGATAAAATGTTATTTATTAAAAAAATTAAATTATTTTCCCTTGGTATATTTATATTTTTAATGTTATTTGGTTTAAATTCAAATTCTTTTGGCTATGAATATTCTTCTAATGAAGAAAAAAACTTTATAGAAGTCTATGAAAAAACACTTCCTTCTATTGTTTCAATTGAAGCAGATATAGATAGAGGTACTTCAGGCGGAACAGGCTGTATTATTTCTTCTTCAGGAATTATTTTAACAAGTTCTCATGTAATTGAAAAAGCAAGAAACATTGAAGTAACAACCTTTAGCGGCAAAAGTTATAGTGCAAGAATTCTTGCAATTTTAAAAAGCAAAAATGATTTAGCTTTAATTAAAATAGATACAACAGAAAAACTTCCTTTGGCAAAATTTGGCAATTCTTCTGAAATTAAAGTTGGTCAAAGAGTTTTAGCAATTGGTTGCCCTTTTGGTTTTAAAGACACCCTTACAACAGGGATTATTTCAAGAATTGACTATGAAAGAAATAAAATTCAAACAGACGCCGCAATTAACCCAGGGTGCTCAGGTGGTCCATTATTGAATTTAAAAGGTGAAATAATTGGAATAAATCAATCTATCTATAATCCTGATAACAATCGCTCTAACATCGGAATAGGCTTTGCCTTGCCATCAAATTATGCTATTGAATTCATTGAAAAGGCGCAAAAGAAACTTCTTCAAGCTAAAAAATAAATAATGCTTTGTGATATAATTAATTAGTTAGCTTAAATACGGTTTTTATAAATCGTCAATTCGTGCAAAATGCACAAAAAATAAACCCTTGATAAATTCTTGTTTTTAAGTTGGCTGTGTGACAACAATTCCGGTTATGGGTCAGTTCAATGCAACAACTACAATGGCGCTTGCCCTGGGTCTTACAATGGCAACTGCTACCCGAACATCGTCTGGTCGTCAGATGAGAACAGTTCATCTAACGCTTACAACCACAACTTGAATTCAGGCAGTTTCAACTCGAACAACAACTATAAGACGAACGCCTTTTCAGCTCGCTGCGTTCTATGGAATTTATTTACGTGTTTTAGACCGCAAAAGCGGTCTTTTTAAATTAAGGGGCAGCTATAAAATTAACAATATCAGATACACTTGAAGGATTAACTTTTAAAAGCTGATTTCCTGGGCCACCTATAGGATATTTAATTATAATCGGTTTATCTTTTGTATAGAAATTGAATAAAATTTTATCTGATTTAGATAAAATCACCAAAAACTTGGTGTTTGTATAGTTTGCAACTTTAATTGGAATATATAATCCTTTAAAATTTAACATTGGAGATACCATAACAAATTTTGATGGTTTAGGGTTTAAGCTGTTACCCGCTATAATACCAGCACTTGCACCAACATCTGCCCCAACAAAAATTATGTTATTACAGTTAATATGAGGATAGTGCGATTTTATATATGCAATTGATTCAATAACATCATTTGGCAACTTTTGCCAATCAGAATTTGAAAACTTATATCTTGATTTTAATTTTAAATTTTCATTATAAACACTTCTGCCATGTCCTCTTAAATCCATAGCTAAAACATTATAGCCTTTTTGTTGCAAGGCTTTTGCTAAATTAGACCAAGCAAGAGCATTCAAAGAAAAAGAATGCAAGCAAACAACTAAAGGCTTTTGAGATTGAGAAGGGGAAAGATATAAATCTCCAACTAAAATAAACTTATCTTTAGTTACAAATTCAATTTTATGTTTCGATTGCGATTTCTTTTTTGCCCCAAAAACAACAGGCGAAAAAACAAAAGAAAAAACAATTGAAATAATTAAAACAAAAACAAAATTTTTAAAATTAATTCTTTCCATATTTCAATTTTAACAAACTAAGAGCTTTTTTATATTTTTTTGAAAAAATTACATCTTTTGAATGAAATAAAAGAACAATTGCTAAAGTAAAAATTTTGTCGTACGAAAAGAATAATATATACAATTTGAACAAAGGGGAATAACCCCTTGCTCAAAACCTCCTCCCCAAGTCTAGTAGCCGCCTTAATGACGGCTTTTTTTTATTTTATAATTAAGATAAATAAAGAGGAATTGAATAAAAGTCTTATCGATTTTATAAGGATATGTTTTTGAAATTAAAAAATAAACTTTCTAAAAAATAAAAAAAGCCCCAAAGGGGCGAACTGTATGAATTAAGAATAAAAGCATTAAAAAGACATTATCATCATATTTAATTTATTCTTTTAAAACAATTAGCCACTCGGGTAATATATTAAAAAACACTCTCAAAAGAGAGTGTTTTAAATTTGTTTACTACCAAGATGATTTAGTTACACCTGGTAATAAGCCTTGATGTGCCATTTTTCTTAGGCAAATTCTGCAGATACCGAAATCTCTATGGAAACCATGAGGTCTTCCGCAGATAGAACAACGATTATGAAGTCTTACTTTAGGATATTTACCCTTAGCAGCTAAAGCTTCTCTTCTTTGTTCTTTGTTGATCATTGCTTTTTTAGCCATTTTATAACTTTCTCCTATTTATTATTTATGTTTAAAGGGCATACCTAAATGTTTTAACAAGCTTCTTGCTTCTTCATCAGTTCTAGCTGTAGTGATGATTGAAACATTCATACCTTTAACGATATCAACTTCTTCATAATGAATTTCAGGGAAAAGTGATTGTTCTTTAAGACCAAATGTATAATTTCCACGACCATCAAAACTTTTTGGGCTAACACCTCTGAAGTCACGAATTCTTGGAAGAACTACACATACAAGTTTTTGGAAAAAGTCATACATTCTTTCGCCTCTAAGAGTAACCATAGCACCAACTGGCATACCTTCTCTTAATTTATAAGAAGCGATTGATTTTTTAGCTTTTGTTGATAAAGCTTTTTGACCTGCGATTTTAGTTAATTGATTAACGATGTTTTCAGCAAGTTTTGAGTTGTGAGAAGCTTCACCAACACCCATATTAAGAACAATTTTGCACATTTTTGGAATCTGCATATCGTTAGAATATGAAAATTCTTCTTTTAGTTTTGCTCTTACTTCATTTACATAACGGTCTTTTAAATTGCCGGTATTTTTAGACATTTTTAATTCCTTTATCTTTAGCCTTTGAAATCCTGTTATTTAGATAACCTGTCGGATTTCAATGCCCCACAATTAAGTGGTCTATACATCGATAGTTTCGCCGCATTTATTGCAAACACGAACTTTTTTACCATCTTTAACTACTTTTTTAACTCTTGTAGCTTTTTCACAAGATGGGCAACAAATCATAACTTTTGAAGCGTCAAGTGGTTTAGCAACTTTTGTTAAGCCGCCTTGAATGCCAGCCATAGGATTTGCTTTTTGAGCTTTAGTTACAACGTTCACACCATCAACAAGTATAGTACCGTCTTTTAAATCAACGCTTTTAACGTTGCCTTGTTTACCTTTGTCTTTACCGGAAACAACGATAACACGGTCACCTACTTTAGTATGAAGTTTTTTATTTGTAGATTTAGCCATATTTCCTATATTCCTATTACTTATTATATTACTTCAGGAGCAAGAGAGATAATTTTCATAAAGTTTTTATCTCTAAGTTCTCTTGCAACAGGTCCAAATACACGAGTACCTCTTGGAGCACCGTCTTTGTTGATAATTACAGCAGCGTTTTCATCAAATCTGATAACAGAACCGTCATTACGTTTGATATCAGCGCAAGTTCTAACAACTACAGCAGTAACAACATCAGATTTTTTAACAGGCATATTTGGAGCTGCGTCTTTAACGGCAGCAACAATTACGTCGCCAACGCTAGCATATTTTTTATTACTTGAACCCATAACACGAATGCAAAGAAGTTCTTTAGCACCTGTGTTATCAGCAACTTGTAATCTGGTTTCTTGTTGTATCATATTTTGTTACCTTATTTCATTTAACTACTTAGCAACTGTTACAACTTTATCTAAAGTCCAACGGATTGAACCAGAAAGAGGTTTAGATTCAACAATTGTAACAACATCGCCTACGTGACATTGATTTTGAGCATCACGAACTTTGAAGTTCTTTGTGAATGTCATTGTTTTTTTGTATTTCTTGTGAGCTTTGTGTTCAGCAACTTCAACAACAATTGCTTTTTCCATTTTATCGCTCACTACAGTTCCTTGTTTTACTTTTTTAGGCATTTATTAATTCCTTATGCTTGTTGTTCTTTTTGTCTTAAAACAGTTTTAGCACGTGCAATTTCTCTTTTTTTATTTCTGATTGAAGCAGTGTTTTCAAGCTGTTTTAATTTATTGTGACTCATTTTTAAAGTAAATAATTCTTTTTTAGATTCAAGAATTAAATCTTTTAATTCATCAACTGTTTTTTCTTTTATTTCTTGAAGTTTCATTCTTTGTACCTACTTTTCTACTACTCTTAATTTGATAGGCAATTTTTGAGCAGCTAAGTTTAGTGCTTCAATAGCTTCTTCTCTAATATCAAAAGCTACTTCAAATAAAATTCTGCCAGGTTTAACAACAGCAACCCAGTATTCAGGGTTACCTTTACCTTTACCCATACGAGTTTCGGCAGGTTTTTTAGTAATTGGTTTATCAGGGAAGATTTTAATCCAAACATTACCGCCACGTTTGATTTTTCTTGTGATAACACGACGTGCAGCTTCTATTTGTCTTGAAGTAATCCAAGCAGGTTCAAGTGCTTGTAAACCATATTGCCCTAGTTCGATTTGACAACCTCTGGTTTCACATCCCTTCATATTGCCTTTCATTTTTTTACGAAACTTTGTCTTTTTAGGCATTAACATTTTTATATTTCTCCTAATTATTTCTTAGTTATGCTTGCTCGCTTTTTGGAGCTTCTTGTTGTTCACCACGTCTTGGACGTCTTTGAAAACGATTGTTTTCTTTAGCGGCAGGCTTTTTAGCTTTAATGTTTTGATCAGCTTTTTCTCCAGGTAATAAGTCACCTTTGAATACCCAAACTTTTACGCCGATTTTACCCATTATTGTATCAGCTTCAGCAAAACCATATTGAACGTCAGCTCTAAGAGTTTGTAGAGGAATTCTACCTTCTTTAGCCCATTCAGATCTTGCAATTTCAGCACCACCTAAACGACCAGATACCATAACTTTGATACCTTGAACGCCGGCACGCATTGTTCTTTGCATAGCTTGTTTCATAGCACGTCTGAAAGCAATACGTTTTTCTAATTGTAATGCGATATTTTCAGCAACTAATTGTGCATCAACATCAATTCTAGCAACTTCAACAACGTCAATTGTAACTGCTTGAGTTTTGATTAATTTTTGAACAGCTGCTCTTAATTCATCAATACCTTGTCCGCCACGTCCTACAACGATACCGGGTTTTGCAGTAACAACAGTGATGTTTACATTGTTAGCTTTTCTTGCGATGTTAATTCTTGAAACACCAGCAGTATATAGTTTTTTCTTAATGAATTTTCTAATTTTAGCGTCTTGTGCGATGTTAAGCGCATATTGACCTTTTTTAGCAAACCATGTAGAAACCCATGGTTCAATTATCCCTACTCTAAATCCGGTTGGATGTGTCTTTTGTCCCATGTCTTTCTCCTAGTCCTTTGCTACTTTCACTGTTAGATGAGATGTTCTTTTTAATCTCTTATACATTCTGCCTTGAGCTCTAGGTCTTACTCGTCTGTAAGTAGGAGCTTCATCAGCAAAAATTTCAGAAATTTTAAGTACATCTGCCGTTGCTCCGAATTTTTCAGAAGCATTGGCGATAGCAGCATTTAAGTTTTTTTCAACTATTCTAGCTGCAAAATATGGCATGAACTTTAACATTCTTAAAGCTTCAGTTGCCTTCTTGCCACGGATTAGGTTAATCACTCTGCGAATTTTCCTAACCGTCATTTTAATATCTGTTTGTTTTGATATAGCTTCTTGCATTTCATTATTTCCTTAAAATTATTTCTAATTATTATTTTTTCTTAGCTGTTTTATCAGCAGCGTGACCTCTGTATGTTCTTGTAAATGCGAATTCGCCTAATTTATGTCCTACCATTTGTTCGGTAACATAAACCGGTACGTGAGATTTACCGTTATGAACTGCAATTGTGTGACCTAGCATTGTAGGCACAATCATAGAAGCTCTTGACCAAGTTTTTATAACTTTCTTTTCGTTTTTTTCATTCATTGCATCAATCTTTTTTTCTAAAGATGGATGAACGTATGGACCTTTTTTTAATGAACGAGCCATCTATTTATGTTCTCCTATTTTTTTCTTCTTCTTACTATCAACTTATTTGAAGCCTTTTTCTTGTTACGAGTTTTGTAACCAAGAGCAGGTTTACCCCAAGGAGTTTTCGGGTTACCACCGGGACCGGTTTTACCTTCACCACCACCGTGAGGGTGATCAACAGGGTTCATTGTTACACCACGTACTGTTGGTTTAATACCTAAGTAACGAGTTCTACCTGCTTTACCAGTTGATAAGTTTTTGTATTCAGCGTTACCTAAAACACCGATTGTTGCATAACAATCTTTTCTAACCATTCTCATTTCTGAAGATGGAAGTTTTAATGTAACATAATCGCCTTCTTTAGCCATAAGTTGAGCTGAGTTACCTGCACTTCTAGCCATTTTACCACCTCTACCAGGTCTTAATTCAATGTTATGAATCAAAGCACCTAGAGGGATTGAATCTAGAGGAAGTGCGTTACCTGCAACGATATCAGCATCAGGACCAGAGATAACTTTATCTCCAACTTTTAAGCCTTCTGGGCATAAAATATATCTTTTTTCGCCATCAGCGTAATTGATTAAACAAATTCTAACGTTTCTGTTAGGATCGTATTCAATTGTCATAACTGTACCTTGGATACCGATTTTGTTTCTTTTGAAATCGATTACACGGTAAGCTCTTTTATGACCGCCACCGATATGACGAGTTGTAATTCTTCCTGTATTATTTCTACCGCCTGATTTAGTTAAAGATTTAACCAAAGATTTTTCAGGAGCAGAAGTTGTAATTTCGGAATAATCCGGTCTTGTCATACCACGTTGACCGGGCGAAGTTGGATTAATTTTTCTAGTTGCCATAATCTTATACTCCTGTCAATTCTTCAATAGGATCACCAACTATTGTAACAATAGCTTTTTTTCCTGATTGTGTTCTGCCAAATTTCATGCCCATTCTTTTTTGGTGAGAAGGCATGTAAACCGTTCTAACTTTCTTAACTTTGCGGTTTGGATAAGCCAATTCAACAGCTTGTGCAATTTCAACTTTAGAAGCATCTTTTTTAACTTCAAAAGTATAAGTATTGTTAGCTGTAGCCATCATTGATTTTTCAGTGATGATAGGCTTTTTAATTACTTCATATAATCTTTCTTTGTTGATGTTTGCATTTGTCATTATTTTGCCAACCTTTCGGTAATAGAGTTGATTGCCGATTCAGTAGCAATAATTGTATCAGCTTCAACAATGTCTTTTACATTTAAGTTAGATGGTAATAATAATTTTACTGAAGGAATGTTTCTTGCAGATAATACAAGGTTTTTGTTTTCTTCAGCTGCTAAATCAGCAATAATTAAAATTTTACCTGTAGCATTTAAATCTTTTAAAACTTTAGCCATAACTTTTGTTTTAGCTTCAGAAATTTCTGAAAAATCTTTAACAATTGTCATTGATTCAAGTTTTGCGCTTAGAGCAGATTTAAGAGCTAATTTTCTAGCTTTTTGAGGAAGTGCAGTTTCATAGCTTCTTGGTTTAGGTCCAAAGATAACTCCGCCGCCTCTGAATAATGGGCTTCTTAATGAACCAGCTCTTGCTCTACCAGTACCTTTTTGTTTCCATGGTTTTTTACCACCACCAGAAACTTCAGCTCTAGTTTTTGCACTTGCTAAGCCTGCTCTTGCATTGTTTAATTGTCTTTTAAGAGCAAGGTACATAACGTGCGTATTAGGTTCTACACCAAATACTGAACCTTGAAGTTCAATTTGTCCTAATTCAGAACCTTGTGTAGATAAGATTTTTACTGTTTTATTTTCAATATTTTTTGTCATTGCGCACCTCTAATTCCATTTGGTCCTTGTAGGTTTTACGGTAACTAATTTGCCTTCAGGCCCTGGAATTGCACCTTTAACCAATAATAATTTCTTTTCGGCAATAACTTTTGCAACGCTTAATTTTCTAACCGTTACTTTTTCGTTACCCATGTTGCCAGCCATTCTTTTACCTTTTACAACACGGCTAGGAGTGGTACCAGCACCAATTGAACCAGGTTCTCTGTGGTTTTTAGAACCGTGTCCCATAGGTCCACGTGAAAAGTTGTGTCTTTTAACTGTACCTTGAAATCCTTTACCGATTGAACGGCCTGTAACATCTACTTTTTCAACATTTTCTAAAGCTTCTAGACAAATTTTTTGACCTACTTCAAATTTAGAAGCGTCTTCTACTCTAAATTCTTGTAAGTGTCTGAAGTATTCGAGATTATTTTTCTTGAAATGACCGATTTGAGCTTTTGTTAAGTGTTTTTCTTTAGCTGCAACTACGCCCACTTGAATAGCTTCATAGCCATCAGTTTCTTTAGTTTTAACTTGAGTAACAACAGCTTCTTCAACGGCAATAACGGTAACAGGAATACATAATCCTTCTTCGTTATAAATTTGTGTCATTCCAATTTTAGTTCCAATAACACCGATTGTCATGTTAAACCTTTCTGTTGTGAGAGCTACTTATAAAGTGTTTCTCTTGTTTGTACTTACTTACTTTGTTTGCGTTTAGCGCAAACTCCGCTTTTACATAGATCACATTAATATTAAATTGTCATGTGTCTTAAAATTTTGAAGTAATTATAGTTTTACTTCAATGTCAACTCCTGAAGGAAGATCCATTCTAGATAATTCTTCAGTAGTTTGTTGAGTTGGATCATAAATATCGATAATTCTTTTATGTGTTCTCATTTCAAAGTGTTCACGAGATTTTTTATCAACGTGAGGTGAACGAAGTACACAATATACTCTACGTTTTGTAGGCATTGGGATAGGACCTGAAACAGAAGCGTCAGTTCTTTTCGCAGTATCTACAATTTTTTGAGCAGAAGTATCAATTAATTGATGATCGTATGCTTTTAAACATACTCTGATTCTTTGTCTTTTTGCTGTGCTCATTTTGTTTTTATTACCTTTTCTTGTAATCTAATACATTCGTACACTTTAGCGTATAATAAACAAAATCGGTAGTCAACAAGTTTTTTGCTTTTTGTTAACTCTATGTTTACATATCTACAAAATTTCTAAATAATTTTTTTTGCTAATTTTTTATTTTTTTAAAAATTTATTTACAAAACTTAACCCATGCCTGTTTTTTGTAAAAAAAATTTATTCACATACCTTATAATCTAGGTCACACAACAAAATGGAAAAGTTATGAGTTTAATTAGAAACTTTGGTTTAATAAATATAAAACCGCAAAATTTTAAATTAAATAAATTTAATCAAAACCCTATTATTTTTAAAGGTAATATTCCTGATACCTTTGAAAAGCAAGAAGATAGAGAAAAATCAGATTTTTATAAACAAGAAAAAGCAAGGGTTAAAGGAAAAGTTAATGCAAAAATTAATTATTATAATAAAGCGATAAGAACTTTTACACTTGAAAAAGAAAAACTTCAAAATGAACACAATATTTTAGAAAAGTTATTATATAACGATAAATTTTTAACAAAAATTAAACCTGCAATCAAAGAAAGACAAGAGCAAAAATTAATCTTGCAAGATAAAATTAACACTTTAAGTAAAGTTCAAGAAAAAATTGAATATGAACTTAATGGAAAATTTGAATTAATTGACATTAATCATACTGATTTAAAAAAATTAATCAAAAAATATAATTATAAAGATGAATCAAAAGTTGATTCTAAAGATTTATCTAACCAAGAACTTTATAAACTCGGGCTTGATACTCTGCATAATGTAAAAGTTTTAATTTCAAGAAAGAAAAGTAGTTTATTAGGTTTACAATATCAATCAAGCGAAATAACCACAATTGCAACTAAAATTCTTAAAAAAGAAAATAATCTAAAAGAAAGTGACGCAGAATATTTAGGTCAACTTATTGCTTCAATAATCCATACATCAAATGAAGACATTGAAAAATCAAAAATCATGCTTGATGAACGTTTTCAAATTGAAGAAAATGGAGTTAATCAAAAAATTAACACTTATGAAAAAAGAAAAAATAATTTAAAAGAAAGTTTTGACTTCTACCTTGATATTCTTCAAAATAAACCATATTTAGCGCCATATTATGAGCCACTTTTAAAATCAAATGAAATTTTAAATATTCTTAAAAATGATAAAGAAAACTTTAAATATTTACCAAAAGAAAAATTTAATATTAATATTACCCTTGAATTGAAAAAAATGGGATTATTGAATAATCTTGATGGTTTTGAAGATTTATATGATACAAATGACCCAACCAATAAAGAAACATTCAATATTTTATTCAAAGATGATATTAAAATTGATACTTTAAGTGCTATTGCAAAAATGTATCATATACCATTAAAAGATGTGCGTGAACTTCCACTTAACCTAACAGAATTTAAAAATGAAACTTCAGAAAATCCGCTACAACTGGTTAAATTAACAGATGAAAACAAAGCGATTTTAGAAGAAGAATTAAAAAGAAATAAAAAAATAACCCCTAAAAAATCAAAATATTGCTATGGCTTTTGCTATGAACAAAAAAATAAAGAAATTCCGGCTTCTGAACTTAAAAAAATGGGCTATTCAAATATCGCCTCTTTAAGAAAAATGGTTGAACAAGGAATTTTAGATGGAAGAATTGAAGAAGTTGATACTTTAAAAGGAAAAAAATATAGAACATTTATCAATCTTCAAAGTGAAAACAATATTCAAAAATTCCATAAAATAATGGAAAAAGCGCCAGTTTTAACCCTAGCTGAATTATCAAAAGAAATTGGTGTTAGCCAAAAAGATTTAAAAGAATATATTAAAGATGGCGACCTTGATATTATAGATGAATATCTTTTTATAAAAGATTCTGAAACAATCCGTGTTGACAAAAGAAATCCTAAAACACAAGATTTTATTCAAAAAATTCAATTTGAAAAAGAATTAAAAGAACAGCTTAAGCAAGAAGAAAAATTAAAAAAACAAGAAGAAATTAAAGTTAAAAAGCAAAAAGAACTTGATTTAATGAATAAAATTAAATCTTTAAGAATGAAACTTGTTTGGCATTTTTGCCCGAAAACAAGAAACGTTGCTTCTATTCTTGCCCTAAATAATGGCTATCTTTCAAAAATTATTGAAAAAGATGAAGATAATAAAGAATTATCTAAACAAGAAGAAGTTGTTTTAAAAACATATAATAGAAGTGTTTGGAATAATGCAGGAGTAGATGAACTTAAAGAAGCATTTAAAAAGGCTAATGAATTAATTGAACTTTATAATTCAAATGGCATTGATTCAATTGAAGATGAAGAAATTAAAGAATTATTTAAAGAATATTTTAATTAATTAAACAATTTTATAGCCTTGAATAAATTTTTGAGGAAGATAATCGCTCATTGTAACAACATAAATTTCATCTTTTAAATTAAGAGCTAAAATCGTATCAGGGGTAGCATACTTTTGTCTAATTCTTCCTAAACTTTTAATTGATACAACACCATCATTAAATTCGTGGTTATTATTTTTTGAAATTGGATTACCTAAATATGAAACCATTGAAATTTTAATATCTTGCCCAAATTTTTGAATAGCATTATAAGCTGCAACTTCAAGGGGTTCAACAAACCATCTTTTTGTCCAATCTAATTTTTGGCATGAAAAAACTTCATCGTTTGCCAAAATTGAGCAAACGATGTTTTGTTTTGAAATATTTTGAAATTTATATTTTAAAAATTCTTCATGATTTTTTTTCATAACAGTTAAAATATCTTTTGTTTCAATTCCCCAATATGAACATGCCAGTTGCGCATTTTTAGAATATCTGATTTTTTTATTTTCACTAAATTCAAAAGATAAATCGGTATTTCTAAAAGGAAGAAGTTCAATTAGTTTTGAAATTTTAATAGATAAAACACCTTCATTATTTTTTTCAAAACAGAAAACGCAAGTTTCATCATCAAAAAATCTGTTTGTATTAAGCCAACTTAAGCAATCTTCACAAGGTACAACCGCTCTATCTATTTCATTCAGCGGAATTGAAGGCGCCATACAAATATATTTAATTTTTAAATCAAAATTTAATTCAGGATTTTTTAACTTATTTAATAATGCGTTATTATAAAGGGCAAGAATTGCACTTCTTTCAGCACAAATTGAAGAAATGTCATTTCTTGTATTATTAAAATTTGTTCCTAATGCCCAAACATTTTCATAACTACAAATGTTTGAAGCAAAACCACGCCCTGTAATATTACCCATTTTAACGTTTATAATAGCAAGCTCGTGGGCTTCTAAAAGTTTATCTAGTATAAGAGCTTTTTCTTCAAAAGATAAAACAATGCCTGAGTCGCTGATAATGGGGATTTCATCAACATTAATGTTATATTTTTTTAATAGATTATATTTACTTAAATCAAAACTCATAATAATAGTTTATACTAAACCAATCTGACAGTCTGTATATTTTATTAAATCTCTTAAAGATAATTTTGCAAGATAATCTTAATAAAAATTAAATCCATCCGCAAAAATTCCGGATGGATAACCCAAGTCTAGTAGTAAACCTAATAAATCTTTTTTAATAATTTTTTTTAATTTTTTAAATTTTTCTTAATTAACAATCTAATTAAAACATTCCTAAATACTCGACTTTTAAGCTTGCCATCACTCCTTTCAAAAAGTTTTTTAACTCCTTAGGTATGTATTAATTCTAGCTAATTATCAGATAGTTGCAAGCTAAATTATTGTTAAAAAAAGTTTACAATAGGTTATATTTAATGATATTTAGATAAAACTCAAGTTTACAAACTTAACATTTTATAAACTTATTGACAATTTTAAAACCGTCTATTTCAAGGGGCTTTTAATCATGCTTACCTTTAAAAAGCAGATATATTAAGAAAATAATAAACTACACCAAAAGTTGCAGCTATCCCCATATAAAATATAGGATCACGTTTTAATTTAAAAGTTAATAAAAATAAAATTATAACTAAAGTTAAAGCCCAAAAATTAACTTCTGAAAAATTTAACTTTGAATTTAAAACAAGATTATAAAATAATTTTAATCCAACACCAGAAATTAAAGCGCATGACGTTGGTCTTAAAACATATAAAATAGATTGAACAAATCTATTTGAAGAAAATTTACGATATAACCTAAAAACTTGGCTAGTAATTATAATCATAGGCAAAACTAAAGCAAAACTTGAAATCAAAGCACCCTTAATTCCTAAAGTTTGAAAACCTGCAAAAGTTGCCATATTAAGCCCGATTGGCCCCGGGGTAATTCCTGAAATAGCTATCATTTGAGTTAATTGTTCACTTGAAAACCAATTATAGCTATCTGCCATAACATATAAAAAAGGCAAAGAGCCATATCCACCCCCAAAGGTGAAAAGTCCGACTTTAAAAAATTCAATAAATAAGTTTAACGATAGATTAACCATTTTTCTTCTCCTTAATTAATTGAAGAATAAAACCAAGAAGAATTGAGGTTATAATTAAAATAATCGGGCTTACTTTTAAAACGGTTAAAATTAAAATAAAAATAAACCAAAACCAGCTAAAATAATCAACAAGACTTTTTTTCCACATATCTTTAACTGTTAAATAAATTAAAACAATTACAGATAAATTAACTCCCCAAAAAATTCCTTTCATAAAAGATATATTTAAAATTTGATTTAAAAAAAGCGCAACTAAAATAATTGAAACAAAAGGAGAGAATGTTATTCCTAATACAGAAGCAATAACCCCTTTTAATTTAGATAATTTATAGCCAATTAAAATTGCCATATTCATAGCAATAATACCTGATAAACATTGACTTACACAATAATAATCACATAATTCATCTTCATTAAGCCAGTTTCTTTTTTCAATTAATTCTGCTTTAACAATCGGGACGATTACATATCCGCCCCCTAAAAGAATTACACCTATTTTAAAAAATGCTTTAAATATATTTAAAAAAGATATTTTTTCCATAGTTTCATTTTATATTAAAAATTTTTTATAATATATTATTTTTATGATTATTTATTCAAATTATAAATTTGATAACCCCAAAAAAGTTATTCAAGCCTTTAATAATAAAGATTTTTTTCTTGCTTTAGATGAAATAGAAAAATTAAAAAATGATTTTTATCTTGTGGGCTACATTTCTTATCAAGCAAAAGATATCTTTTTAAATAAAAAAATATCATCAAAAAAACCACTTTTATATTTTGAAGCGCATAAAAATTATAATGATTTTACCCTAGAAGAACCAAAGCAAAACGCAGATTTATTTTTAAAAGAAAACATAACTTTTGAAGAATATAAAAAAGATATTGAAGAAATTAAAAATTTAATTTCAAACGGCACAACTTATGAAGTTAATTATACTTATTCTAATGATGTTTTCACAAATTCAGAAGGATATAATCTATTTTTAAATTTAATCAAAAATCAAAAAACAAAATATTGCGCCTATATTAAAAATGATTTTGAAGAAATTTTATCTTTTTCACCGGAATTATTTTTCAAAATTGAAAATAATAGGATTATAACAAAACCGATGAAAGGCACGGTTAAAAGAAAAGGTGAAGATGAAAAAGAAATTAACTTTTTAAAAAATGATATTAAAAATTTAGCTGAAAATACGATGATTGTTGATCTTTTAAGAAATGATTTATCTAAAATTAAAAACAGCAAAAATATAACAGTTGATAAACTTTTTGAAGTTGAAACCCATAAAACACTTCATCAAATGACTTCAACAATTAGTGCTTCTTTAGATGAAATCAATTTAAAAGATATTTTATCTTCAATTTTTCCATGTGGCTCTATTACAGGCGCACCAAAGGTTTCAACCATGGAAATAATTGATAAAATTGAAAGATATAAAAGAAATATTTATTGTGGCGCTATTGGCTTAATCCATAAAGAAAAAATGGAATTCAGCGTTCCGATTAGAATTTTAGAGAAAAAAGAAAACAAATTTCAGTTTTATCAAGGCGGGGCAATTGTTTGGAAATCTGATGTTTTAGATGAATGGGAAGAATGTAAAACAAAGAGGCTTTTTTTAGGTGAAAACTTAAATTTTAATTTAATTGAAACAATTTTAATTAAGAATAATCAACCCCAGCTTTATTTTGAACATTTAAAAAGATTGAAAAAAAGTTGCAAAGAACTTGGCTTTAAATTTAACAACAACCTTTTAAATCAAAAATTTGAAAATAATAAAATCGCAAGAATTGTTTTAAATAAAAATGGCGAATATGAAATTCAATATCGAGAAATTGATGAAATTAAAACAAGAAAAATAATTATTTCAGATGAAAAAATTTATAGCCAAAATTCTTTTCTTTATTTTAAAACAGATTTTAAGCCTTGGTATCAAAAAAGTTATGATTTAATCAAGAAAAAAGAAATTTTTGATACGATTTATTTTAATGAAAAAGAAGAATTAACAGAAGGTTCAAGAAGTAACATTTTAATTTTAAAAAATAATGAACTTCTAACCCCAAAACTTTCATCTGGGCTTTTAAATGGAATTATGCGCCAAAAAATGCTTGAAGAAAATAAAATTAAAGAAAAAATTTTACATTATGAAGATTTAATTACTTCAGATAAAATCTTTTTAATTAATTCAATTAAAGGGCTTGTTGAGGTTGAATTATGATAATAATAGATAATTACGACTCATTTACATATAATATTGTTGAATATTTTAAAATCTTAGGAAAAACCCCAGTTGTCTATAAAAACGATGAAATTTCAATCAATGAATTAAAAAAGAAAAATTTTTCTCATCTTCTTTTATCCCCTGGGCCAAATTCTCCTAATGAAGCAGGAATCACCCTTGAAGCAATTGATTATTTTAAAGATAAAAAGAAAATCCTAGGGGTTTGCTTAGGTCATCAAGCACTTGCTCAATATTTTGGCGCTAAAATCGTTAAAGCAAAAGAGCCAATCCACGGGGAAACTTCAAAAATATATTTTGATAAAAATGAAAAGCTCTTTAAAGGTTTCAAACAAGGTTTTAAGGCAACAAGATATCATTCCTTGGTTGTTGAAAAAGAAAATAAAAATTTTAAAGTAACCGCTTGGCTAGAAGATAAAACCATTATGGCAATAAGAAAAGGCGAAAATTGCTTTGGAGTTCAATTTCACCCCGAAGCAATTTTAAGCGAAAATGGTATTTTAATTTTTAAAAATTTTCTTGAAATTTAAAATCTTATCGCACTAACAAACCCTTGAACAATTGTTGGATTATATGCTTTTAAATCTGTCATAGTAACAATTAATTTTGTAGATGGTTCTTTTGCTTTTTCATTTATTGTTGAATAACAAGCAATTACACCAGATACATTTTTAAATGGAATATTTTTAACTTTTGCATTGAATCTTACAAAAGGAACAGTTTTATTCTTAGCTAAATAACTTCCTCTTTGAACAATTTTAAAATCTTCAAGGGTAATAATTGAATCTTTAGCAGAATTTAAAATATTATCTATTTTTTTATCAATTTCACGAGTTTGAAAATCTTTTGTTGATAAAGTTTTTTCATTTTTTAAATCATAAATTGTAATTTTTTGCCCCGTTGGAAGATATTTTGCACTAATCTTTTTATATCCAAACAAATTAAAGTTTCTTGAAAGCTGATAATCACCAGATACATTTGAAAAATTGCCATAATTTTTCTCACTTTTAACAAACTCACTTCTTGTTGGATTTTGATACGACTTAATTGCATTTTGCACAAACGCATACCCACCAAACGCAAAAAACGCAACTAATACCACTAAGAATATAATTTTATGTATTAAACTTTTTAAACAACCCATTTCATACCTCCCCTAAGCAGCCTACACTACTTCACACACAAGTATATAACGCAAAATTAATACTTTCAAGCCTTAAAAAATTAATTAACCTTGCATTAAATCATCATAATTTAAATGATGTTTTCTTGCGTAATCAATAAATTTAACTTCTTCTTCAGTTAAACGCTTGGTAAATTTTAAAACCTTACCCACAATCATCTTGCGCCCTGAATTTTCCCTAGCGCCACCCCATTTTTTAATATTAGCTTCAACTTCTCTATTAATTTTTGCTTGGCGTTCTAAAGACAAAGAATTAATTAAATCTTCATTAGTAATGATTTTTTTAGTCATTTTTTAATTCCTTTTTGTAGTTTTTAATATTTTCTAGGGCTTGTTTAATATATCTTTTTGGGGCTTTTTGAGTTTTCTTTAAAGTTATAAAACCAATTATGATAATTCTTCTTCTTTCTTTATCATATTGAAAATACGCTCTAACACCTTTTGGTTTGATTTCAAATAGTTCATTCCCCAAATCATTAATGTTTTTATATTTTATACCCAATATTTCAAAAGATTTAATTGCAGATAATATTTTATCTTGATTATCTATATCAAGCTCACTAAATTGTTTTAGGGCTTCTTTAGTATATTCTGCTATAAATAACTTTTCTTGTTTCAACATTACAATTCCACTATATCATGATTTTGTAACTTTTTCAAGATGTATCGTTAACAAAAAATGAGTTTTGCGGGTTGGAAGTGCCCTTGGGGCACGTTTCGCTTTGTTCAGGTTCAGCCGACAGGGGGACTTGTTAGTTTTGTTTGCGAAGAATGAGCAACTACAAAACGTTATGCCAGAATGGTAAACCTTGGTGAGAGTCCCCCTGAGGCTCCTGAGGAAATCAAAGATTTCCACGTCGTCTATCTAAGGTCTTCGTAAAAGCCTTGTTCATCACAAGTCTTTTACTGCGCACAGTATGCCTGAAACTTCATTCACCAAGTTCGCCCTGCGAACTAAGGTTCATTCGTTTCAGGTTTAGCCGACAGGGGGACTCGAACCCCCGACCTGCGCATTACGAATGCGTCGCTCTACCATCTGAGCTATGTCGGCGTCAGATTTATATTAATACAAAAAACAAAATTGACAAAGTAAAAAATTTAATCTATATTTTAAATATATTTGATTAAACGCAAATAAAGGGGCGCACCACCAAAAGGGTACGAGCTTGCTTTGTTTGCGTTTTTTATTAAAGAGGTAAAAATGAAAGACGTTTTAAAAATAGGTAAATATGAATTTAATTCAAGATTTATTTTAGGTTCAGGAAAATATAACGTTGAGCTTATAAAATCTGCTATTGAAGAAGCCGATGCTGAAATAATTACAATGGCTTTAAGAAGAATTAACACAGAATCTGATAATATTTTAGATTTCGTACCTGAAAACATTAAAATTCTTCCTAATACATCAGGTGCAAGAAATTCTGATGAGGCTTTAAGAATTGCAAGATTAGCAAGAGAATTATCTGGTGCTGATATGATTAAAATCGAAGTTATAAAAGATTCAAAATATCTTCTTCCTGATAACTATGAAACCACTCTAGCAGTTGAAAAGTTAGCTAATGAAGGTTTTATTCCTCTACCTTATATGTATCCGGATTTGAATTTTGCAAGAGATATGGTTAACGCCGGTGCTGCTGCTATAATGCCTTTGGCTTCACCAATTGGCACAAATAAAGGTTTATCTACAAAAGAATTTATTAAAATTTTAATAGATGAAATTAATCTTCCGATTATTGTTGACGCCGGTATCGGTAAGCCCCACCAAGCCGCAGAAGCGATGGAAATGGGAGTGGATGCTATTATGGCAAACACAGCTATAGCAACAAGTGGCGACATTAATTTAATGGCAAGAGCTTTCAAACACGCCATTATAGCAGGCAGATTAGCATATTTAGCAAAAATGGGCGAAGTTAAAGATGTTGCAAGCGCTTCAAGCCCATTAACAGGTTTTTTAAGATAGGTAAAAATGACACTAGAAATTGAAAAATATTATCCTGATATGGAAATAATCGATTCTGATATTGAAAATAAAATTTTAAATATTGTTGAAAAAGTCGATTTTAATAAATATAAAGATGAAGATGTTTTAAGGGCATTAAAAAAAGAAACTCTTGAAATAGAAGATTTTTGCGCATTGTTATCTGACAATGCAAAAAATCATCTTGAAGAAATAGCAAAAAGAACAAAATATGAAAGAGAAAGATATTTTGGAAAAAATGTATATTTCTTCACCCCTTTATATATTTCAAATTACTGTGAAAATCATTGTATCTACTGCGGTTTTAACTGTAAAAATGATATTAAAAGAGCAAAATTAAACCTTGAAGAAATTGAAAAAGAACTGATTGAAATTAAAAAATCCGGTCTTGAAGAAATTTTAATTTTAACAGGCGAATCAAGAAAATTTTCAGATGTTGAATATATTAAAGAAGCGATTATTTTAGCTAAAAAATATTTTAAAAACATAGGAATAGAAATTTATCCTCTTAACACGGATGAATATGAAACCTTGCATAAAGCAGGGGCGGATTACGTTACTGTTTTTCAAGAAACCTATGATAAAAAAACTTATGATTTAAAACATCCAAAAGGAAGAAAAAGAATTTATCCATATCGCCTAAATTCTCAAGAAAGAGCCTTAAGGGGCGGTTTTAGAGGGGTTGCCTTTGGTGCATTATTAGGGCTTAGCGATTATAAAAAAGATATTCTAGCAACAGGACTCCATGGTTATTTTCTTCAAAAAAAATATCCCCATGCTGAAATTTCTTTTTCAGTTCCTCGCTTAAGACCAACTGTTACGGATAAAACAATCAATCCTAAAGAAGTCCATGAAACAGAGCTTTTTTTATTAATGTGCGCACTAAGAATTTTTATGCCATTTTCTTCTATGACGATTTCAACAAGAGAAAGGGCGGATTTTAGAAACAACATCGTTCAAATTGCCGCAACAAAAATATCAGCAGGCGTTTCAACAGGAATTGGTGAGCACACAAAAAAAGAAAAAGATGGAGATAACCAATTTGAAATAGCAGACCCTAGAAGCGTTGATGAAATTTATAAAACTCTTAAAGAACTTAAAATGCAACCTGTAATGAATGAATATGTCTATGTTTAGCAAAATTTAAAAAACTTTAAGTTTTTGCAAAATTAAGGTTTTTATGTTAAAAATGATATATGAAAAGGGTATTAGTATCGGGCTATATTGGGTTTAACAACTTTGGCGATGAAGCGATTTTTTATGCGCTTTCAAATCACCTTAAAGAAAAAAATGTTGTTGTAAGCGCCCTAACATCATCAAAAAAAGAAACAAAAGAAAAATATGATGTTGAAGTTTATAACTTTAAAAATCCATCCGAAATTTTAAAAGGAATTTTAAGCTGCGACTTTTTATTTTCAGGCGGCGGAAGCCTTTTACAAAATAAAACAAGCAGTTTTAGCCTTATTTATTATCTTTTTATTATTCTTTTAGCAAAAATGTTTTTTAAAAAAGTTATAATTTTCGCTCAAGGAATTGAACCAATTAAAGGAAAGTTTTTTGAATTTATTACAAAAACAATTTTAAAAACTTGTGATTTTATTTCAGTTAGAGATTTAAAAAGCCAAGAACTTCTTAAATCTTGGAAAATTAAATCAACTCTTTTATCAGACCCTGTTTATTCAATTTTGCAAGATAGAAAAATTAATGAAAACAAAAAAGGTTTAATTGTTCAATTAAGAAGTTTTGAAGGTATTGATGAAAAATTTTTATCTGATTTAGCTCAATCAATTTCAAAGTCTTATCAAAGTGAAATAAAAGTTTTATCTCTGCAAGAAGAATATGATAAAAATCTTTGCCTTGAATTTATTAAAAAGCTTGAAGAAAATAATTTAAAAGCAGAATTTATCAACCCTAAAACAATTGAAGAAACGATAGAAATAATCAATTCCGTGGAATTTATTATTTCAACAAGGCTTCATGGGTTGATTTGTTCATCTGCCCTTAAAACCAAGAGTTTTGCTTTAATTTATGATGATAAAATTAAAACTCTTTGTGATGAATTAAATCTTCAAAGTATAGAAATTAAAAATTATAAAAAAGAAAATTTAGCTGAAAAACTTATTGAATTTTTCAACAATAAAACCTTTCAAGCTAACCCTTACAGGCGTTTTAGCTGGGATTATATAGATAATATTTTAAATTAAAGGAAATAAAAATGATTGTAGCAAGTATTGATTTAATGGATGGCAAAGCGGTTCAACTTCAACAAGGTAAAACAAAGGTTTTAGAAAGAGAAAATGTCTTAGAACTTGCAAAATATTACGCAAGATTTGGCGAAGTAGCGGTTATTGACCTTGATAGCGCACTTAGAACAGGTAAAAATAACGAAGAACTAATCAAAAAAATCTGTAAAATTGCCCCTTGTAGAGTTGGTGGCGGCATTCGTACAATCGAAAAAGCAAAACAAGTTTTATCTTGGGGTGCTAAAAAAATCATAATCGGCACCGCCGCAAGCGAAGATTTCTTATCAAAATTGCCAAAATCAAGAGTTCTTGTTGCAATTGATTCTCGTGATGGAAAAATCACAACTAAAGGCTGGCAAGAAGTTAGCCAATTTTCAACATTGGATTATGTTAAACGTTTTGAAGATTATTGTTGCGGCTTTTTATTCACAATTGTTGAAAGAGAAGGTATGCTTGAAGGCACAAATGTTGAATTTATTAAAGAAATTGCCTCTCAAACAAAAAACCCAATAACCGCAGCAGGCGGCATTTGTTCTATTGAAGAAATTGTTGAACTTGAAAAAAATAACATAAATTGCCAACTAGGTATGTGCATTTATACAGGCAAAGTAAACCTTGAAGACGCTTTTTGCGCTTGTTTAGATTTTGAAAAACAAGGTGGCTTAATCCCTACAATTGTACAAGATAAAATGACTCACCAAGTTCTTATGTTAGCTTATTCAACCCCTGAATCTTTAAAGAAATCTTTTAAAGAAGGGCTTGCAACATACTATTCTCGTTCAAGAAAAGAATTATGGACAAAAGGTTTAACAAGTGGAAACACTCAAGAACTTTTAAATGCAAAATTTGATTGTGATAAAGATGCAATTTTATTCACCGTAAATCAAAAAGGAAACGCTTGTCATCTTGATAGATACAGTTGTTTTGAAGATAAAAATTTCACTTTTGAAGAACTTTATGAGCTAATTAAAGATAGAAAAGAAAAAATGCCTCAAAACAGTTATACAACAAAGCTTTTCAAAGATGAGTTTTATCTTAAAAGAAAAATTATGGAAGAAGCCTTTGAAACCGTTAATTTTGAACAAGGTGACGGACTTGGCTGGGAAGCTGCTGATTTAATTTATCATCTTTTTGTGTTTATGGCACTACATAACACAACTTTTGAGGACATTAGGAACAACTTAAAATCGAGATCAAAATAATGAAAATAATAAACTATGATAAAATAGATGATTCTTTTTTCAAAAAAATAGACATAGAAAACCTTTCTTGCGTTGATGAAATAATTAATGACGTAAGAAAAAATGGAGATAAGGCTTTAATTGAACTATCTAAAAAATTTAAAGATGGTGATTTTAAAACTTCAAAAGATTTTTTAGTTAGTGAAGATGAAATTAAAAAAGCCTATGAAAAAATAGATAAAAATGTTTTAGAAGCTCTTAAAATTGCAATTGAAAACGTTAAGGAATTTTCAATTGCACAAATGAATTCTATTAAAGAAATTGAACTTAAAAAAGAAAATTCTATTTTATCTCAAAAAATAATCCCTCTTGAAAGGGTGCTTTGCTATTGCCCTGGGGGAAATTATCCGCTTTTAAGTTCTTGCTATATGAATATTATTCCAGCTGTTGTTGCAGGTGTTAAAGAAATTTATCTTACAAGTCCTAAAATAACTCCTGAAGTAATTGTAAGTGCTCATTTTTCAGGCGCAACGAAAATTTATAAGTTAGGTGGCGCACAAGCAATTGCCGCTTTTGCCTTAGGAAGTGAAACAATTAAGGCTGTTGATAAAATAACAGGCCCTGGGAATAAATATGTTGCAGCTGCCAAAAAAGCGGTTTATGGTCAATGTGACATCGATTTTATAGCAGGACCGTCTGAAGTTTTAATTGTAGCTGATGATATTAAAGATGCAAAATTAATTGCAGCAGATATGCTAGCCCAATGTGAACATGATAAAGACGCAAGAAGCTATTTAATTACAACAAATAAAGATTTAGCGCTTGAAGTTGAAAAAGAAGCAAAAAATTTTCTTCAAACCCTTGAAACAAAAGAAATAGCAAGTGTTTCCTTTGAAAAATCTTTTGCAATAATTGTTAATTCAATTGAAGAAGCAATTGAAATTTCAAACGAAAGAGCGCCCGAACACCTTGAAATATTAACAAAAAATCAAGATGAAATTAAAGATAAATTTAAAAATTATGGCTCTATGTTTATAGGCAGAAATTGCGCAGAAGTCCTTGGAGATTATTGTTCCGGAACAAATCATGTACTTCCAACCAATAAATGCGCAAAATATACAGGAGGGCTATCTGTGTTTGATTTTATAAAAATTCAAACGCAACAAAACCTAGATGAAAATTATTCAAAAAAACTGGCAAAAACCGCTTCTGTTTTAGCAAAAGCAGAAGGACTTTTTGCCCACAAACTCGCAAGCGATTTAAGGAGTTAAAATTGAGTATTGTTAAAAAATTTAAAAATAAATTCAAAACCTTAAGAAAACAAAAAGGAACAGATTTTCTTTCATTTTTGGTTATAGCACTTTTTAGCTTTATAAGAATTTTTTATAACTGCAAATGCGTTAACTATCCAAAAGAAAAATGTGTTTTTGCCCTTTGGCATGCGCACCAATGCGGCGTTTTTTCTTGTAATCAAGGCAGAAAAACCTGCATTATGGTTTCTAATTCACAAGATGGTGAAATTATTTCAAGAGCAGCAAACGCCATGGGAGTTGAAACCGTAAGAGGTTCAAAAACAAGAGGGGGCGCTAAAGCAAGCCTTGAATTAATTAAAAGAATTAAAGATGAAAATATTAATGGCGCTATCACAATTGATGGACCAAAAGGGCCAAACAGAGTTGTTAAAAAAGGAATAATTGAAATAGCTAAAATGGCACAAGTTCCTGTTGTTCCTGCTGTTTGGTGGAGCCCACAAAAATCTTTTATTAAATTTAATTCTTGGGATGAATTTCGTTTCCCACTTTTAGGGACAAAACTCGTTATGCTTTTTGGCGAACCAATTCCCGTTCCTAAAGATTTAGACGATGAAAAAACAGAAGAAATAAGACAAAAAATCGAAGAAAGCCTAAAAGAGCTTTATAAAGACATTAAAGCTAACTATAGGGAATATATTAAATAATTACAAATATCTTAACAATTCTTCCATAAGTTCCCACATTTTTGTCGAGGGAGTCATTTTAGATGGTGGGGTGCCTTCTTTATAGCTTTGATACTGTTTTTTAGCTCTTTTAATAGCGTCTGGGATTTTATCTTTTAAATCTGTATAAATATTTTGATAATTCTTTTGATATTTAGGAATATATCTTCTTAAAATTTTACAATATTTTTCTCTACCGATGTCAGATTCAAGATTTTGAAAATGCAAAACCAACCAAAGTTCAAAGCATTCATTAGACCAAGCTGTTCTATATTCTCTTTTATCTTTTCTGTTATCAACGCTGAATTGGGTTGAATCAAATTTATCTTGCGGAAAACTATCTTTATCATAAACAAGCCAAACTTTTTGAGCATTTGGCATATCATATTCGACGTTTTTTCTGGCAAAATCTAATAATGAAAGGGTATTAGCGCCTGCGCCTTTTATAATTATTCTTTCGCCTTGAGAAAAATCCCAATATTTTTTATTTATTTCTTTTTTAATTGATTCTAGATAAATAGGTTCAGTTTTTGTGCCTTCACAAACAATATATGTATAAGGCGGAAGTTCAGAATAAAACTTCTTCTTTTTTCTTTCAAAAGGATTTTTGATTTTAGCTTTGTCACTTTTTTTAATCGGCTTAGACATCATCTTCCCAATCTATCATTTTTCTAAGATATGGGTCAGCGCCATATTTTCCTTCTAAATATCTTTTTCCATAAGATTCATCTTTTCTTGTTTTTGTTCCATCTTCTTTTTTAAAAGAATATAAAGAATATAACATTGAAACATTATCAGGATTAAGCGCACAAAACCAAATTTCATCACGCCTAAAGACATCACTATTCATTGTTGAAACATCATGCGAAGTTAAAATAAGTTGTGCGCCTTTTTTATTTGTTTCTTTATTTGTAAAAAGTTGAATAATGAATTCTAATAGTTTAGGATGAAGTTTTGCATCTAATTCATCTACAACCAAAATTCCACCTTTAAAAAGGCTATATAAAATATCCATTGAAAAACTAAACACTTTTTGAGTTCCGGATGATTCTTCATAAAAATTTAGCTCAATTAAGTCACCGTTTTTATTTATTTTTTTAATATAGACGTCTTTAATTTCATCATTATTTTCATCTTTAACTTTTCTGATTTCTTTAATATTTATTCCCATTTGATTTAAAAGAGAGATAGTTTTTTTTATTTCTTCATCAGTATTAGGAACATTAATATTTCTTTCTTGAATAAAATTTCCAAAGTTAATAAATCTTGAATTTAAAAACCAGTTTATAATTTCATTAATTATATCAACATCATAATTAAAAGCTATATGAGAAAGAAGGGGGATATTTCTGCTTACTTTGCTTACAGGGATATCTTCTAAAACATCATATAATTTTGTTTCATTTTCATTTCTTTCAATTAAAGTTTTTGCATCATTTGTATTTATTTTTTTTACATAAAGATATTCTTCAACAACTTCTTTACCTAAAATTGAAATTTGATAACTTACTTCATAATTTGTTGTTCTAAATAAAACATCAAATTTTGTTGGTTTATTTTTGCATTCTAAATCAAATTTATGATATGGAACATCCGGAGTTGAATATTTTACTCTTTTTTTAGAAATGTTTTCTAAGTTTAAAATAAAACCGAAAAAATAATAAATAGCTTCAAGCGTATTAGATTTTCCACCGCCATTTGGTCCATATATAACTGACACAGGAAGAAATTTTTCTCCATCTTTATCAACAATTAAGCTATCTATATGTTCACTTAATGGTTCAGCACATAAATCAAGAGTTGATAAATTTTTATGAGATTTAAAGTTTTCAAATGAAAATTGACATAACATTTTAATTACCTTATTAACTATATAGTTAATTATTACATTAAAAATTTAAAATACAATAATCCATGAGATTTTTTCTCATGGATTATTTAATTACATCAACATCAAATTCTGTTTTTTTATCTTCGGGGATGTTTTTTAGGATTTCATCCATTTTTTCAATAGGTAAATCTTTTTTTTCTAGAACCTTAGCGTAATTAGGGTGACAATGATTTAGGGCTGCCAAATAATATGGAACAGTTGCGCCCCAAGGTTTTAAGTTATAAATAGGTTCAATTTCTTCTCTCATTATTTTTAAAATTGTTAAAATATCATAATTTTTATTATAGTTATCGTTTAAATATTTAACCAAAAGTTCGCTTTGAATGTTCCCAGCCCCTCTACCCATTCCAAAAAGGCTTGAATCTATTATTAAATCTCTTTTTTTAGATAACTCAATTAATGTTTGAGCATTTAAAAAAGCAAGCCCAAGGTTATCATGGCTATGAAAACCAAGAGCGATATTTTTTTCTAAATTTTCATCTAATATTTTAAAAAGATTAATTATATCGCTTCTTTTTAACATTCCCAAAGTATCAACTAAAGTCATACAAAAAGGATTAATTGAATTAATTAAAGAAATTAAATTAATTAATTCATTGTGGCTATATTGATTAATGTAGGTTGGATTAATAAAAACATTGAAACCATTTTCTTTTAATTTTTTACAAAAAGCAAGCGCATTAATTACATCTTGTTTTTTAAAGATTACTCTTATATTTTTAATTGGGGATTTTTCTATTATTTCTTCAAGCGGAAATTTTGAATATTGAACCATTAAACAAAGGTTATCAAGATTTTGAATTTCATCTGTTATTTTTTTAATTACATCAAAAGAATTGAATAGTGCCGTTTGAAAAGTAGATTTTTCTTTTGTTAAAAAACCAAGCTCAATAAAATCTATTTTAGATAAGATTAAATTTTTAGCAATTGATTTAATTTTATCAATTCCAAAATTCCATTCGTTAATATATCCGCCATCACGAAGTGTGCAATCTAAGATTTTAATTTGTGCCATAGCTTTAATTTTAGCATAAATTTTTAGTTTGCCGTCAATCTTTTTATTTCAAGAGCCTCTTTTTCAACCCAAACCTGATAATTTGGATGTAAATCTTTATATTCATCGTCTTTTTCTTTTAAATAAATCGCATAATTTGCATCAATAAAATTAAGATTTTGAGTTTTTTCAATGTAAAATTCTTTTGAACCACAGTTAGAACAATATTTTTCTTTTGGCAAAATTTCACCCCAAGATAACTTTGCCTCTCTTTTATTATCGCAACAAGAACATCTG
Organism: uncultured Candidatus Melainabacteria bacterium; assembly: GCA_934700385.1. Taxonomy (GTDB): domain Bacteria; phylum Cyanobacteriota; class Vampirovibrionia; order Gastranaerophilales; family Gastranaerophilaceae; genus RUG14156. The sequence continues at coordinate 2,008 of CAKUXO010000003.1, read as the reverse complement.
ACAAGATAATAATTTTTAACTAAAAATTCTCCACAATCGGGGCAATAGCCTTGATTTGAAGTTAAAAGTGCGTTTTTATGACTGCATTTTCTTTTATTTTTAAATAGCTCAAGAATAATGTTTTTCATAGTTTTTGATTAATGAATTTTATAAAAAAGACTATTAAAACTTGACTAATATTAAGAATTGTAACAAAAACCTTAATTTATTATTTTAAATAGGCAATTTTTTAAGCCAGATATATTTTATATATATGTAGGATTGATAAAATAAACAATTGAAAAGGAGAAAGAGAATATGGCGAGAGTATTGATTTCAATGCCTGAAAAGTTTTTAACACAAATCGATTCAGTAGCTCAAGGCGAAAACAGAACAAGAAGCGAATTGATTAGAGAAGCACTAAGAACTTATATCAACAAAACAAAAATGCGTGATAACGCTCTTGCAAGCAAAAATGCTTCTTTGCTTGAAGCGCTCTTGGATTAAAGTTTTAAAATTTAAAAAGTGTAAAGGCTGTCAATTAGACAGCCTTTTATGTAATTAATTTATAACCAAAGATATTACATACATAACAATAAAAATACCGAAAATACAAGCCATTGCGCCAAGTGCGCCTGTTGATTCGTTTTGATTTTCAAAATCATTTATGCCTAAATTTTCTTCAATTTTAGAGTTATCATTTTTTTTGTATGAAATATCAGCAAAAGAACTTTGATTATTGTTTAACATAATTCTTCTCCTTATTAAAATGATATTAACCTTTGAAAAAGAGCTTTTTAAGGGGCTCTTGGGGTTATTTCATTTTTTGGAAAAGAATAGGTAATAAAAAGATTGTGTTTATTATTTTTTTCAAAATACGAAACTTTTTCATTTAAAAATGAAAAAGAGTTACTTATAATTCCAAAGAAATTAGAAGAATTTTGAGTATTCTTTTTAGTTTTTAAAAGGGATTTTTGAGCTGAATTAAAATTAATAACCGCAGGTTTTTCAAAAGTTTGAATAGTTTGAATTGAAGCGGGATTATTAATATTAACAAAATTAATTGTTTTAATTTGCGCAAAATGTTTTTCTTGCAAAGAAGTAAAAAACATTGCAAGGAAAGATAATATAAAAAACAAAATTAATCTATATCTATTTTTCATATCGATTTAATTTTATCATACGAAAAAGAAAAAATGAATATCTTTATGGATAATATTAAAATTGTAACTATTTCTTGAAAGTTAAAAATGTTTTTTAGATAATTATTTTGTCAATATAAAAATAGTGTAAAATAAAAATGGCTCAATACCATCATTTAACGGTGTATAAAAGTGCGTTTGATTTTCTTTTAAAACTTACACAGGCAACTGCTAATTTTCAAAAAAGTTATCGCTATACACTTGGTGAGAAATTAATTAAAGATACAAATGAATTTATTGTTTTAATTTATCGTGCAAACAGTGCTAAAACAACATTTGAAAGAGCGGAAGCTATTAAACTTTTGCTTGAAAAGTTGCAAACAATTAATATTTCACTTCGACTTTGTTATGAATTAAAAAACATCCCAAGAGGACACTACGCACAAATTTCAGAAATATCTCAAGACATTGAAAAGCAGTTGAATGGGTGGTTTTCTCACACAGATAAACTTTTGAAAAAAGTAATTGTAATAAAATAACATGAAAAAAGAAGAAACTAAACCCAAAGAATATAGCATTGAAAGGCTTTTTGACGCATATTACGATTGTCGAAAACATAAAAGAAACACAATGCAAGCTATGAAATTTGAATTTGAGCTTGAAAAAAATATTTTCAAACTTCATAATGAACTTCTTAATGGCACTTATGAAATAGGTAAAAGCATTTGTTTTATTATAAGAGAGCCAAAACTTCGTGAAGTTTGGGCAGGTTCATTTAGAGATAGAATTGTTCATCATTTAATTTATAACGCTATAAAAGATAGATTTATTAGTAGTTTTATAAAAGAAACATATAGCTGTATTCCAAATAGAGGAACCCTAAGGGG
>CAKUXO010000002.1 GCA_934700385.1 uncultured Candidatus Melainabacteria bacterium | reverse complement strand
GGTGGGAACCACTCGGACTTCGTTGTCCGCATTTACTACATTATCACTTCAAGAATTAATGTCAAGGGTTTAATTTTCATTGAGCTGATAATTTGTTTTTCGTCTCGGGCTCTCGTGCCGTCCACAATTTATATAGTATTACATCAAAGTTTAATTGCAAGTGGTTTGTTTTGTTTAATTTACAAAAGTTAATAATTTGTCAATTAGATAAGTGGATAATCAACAATAATAATATTTTTGAACTTTGCAATAAAAAGCCTTGGTTGTTTCCAACCAAGGTATAATGTCATTAATACTAATTTGAATAATAAATTTATTTTTTAATTGCAAGTCTTTCTAAAAATCTTGCAAAACGAACAATTAAGGCTTCTTCATCTTTTGAAATTGAATCTACAAGAACTGTAACCATGCCGGCTTTTTTTCCGCCTAAAATATCACTTAGGGGTCTATCTCCAACCATAGCAACATTTTTAGGATCAATTTCAAATTCATTACATGCTTTTAAAAGAGTTTTAGTTGAAGGTTTTTTTGCTTCAAAATAAACAGGGATTGAAGTTTGATTTTTAACAAGCTCAAGATATTTTTTATTTTTATTATTTGAAATTATTGCAAGTTTAAAATTAGAACTTAAATCGTTTAAAAATTGAAGTGTTTTATAGGCAAACTTACCTGATTTTGATTTCATTAAAGTTGAATCAAGGTCAAAGAAAAGCGCTTTTATTCCTTTTCTTTTTAAATCATAAACATCAATTTCATATATTGAATTTAAGTTATAATCAGGTTTTAAAAACATTAATTAAACTCCTTTAAACCTTTAGTTCTAAATAAAGCAAAGTTAAATTCTTTTTTCCAATCAGAGTTAGTTCCATCTAAAGTTAGATAGATTTCATCGTTTGTGTTAGCAGTATCTACTTCACCTTTTTTAGGATGAGTTATTTTAGTAACTTTAACAATATCAGAATAATTAGGGGTGATTACTTCTATTTCATCATTTAAAAGGATTTTATTTTTAATTAAAACCTTAAATGTATTTTCATCATTTTTTTCTAAACAAATTCCTAAAAAGTCTGCTCCAGCGAGCCCTTTAGATATATCATAAGAATATGATGAAGAATTATTATTTTCATTAAAAAATCCTTCACAATATCCACGATTACCAACTTTTAAAAGTTCTTGATAAGCAAAATCAGAAGTTATTTTATTATCTATAAGCATGCGATATGTTTTTGCAACCGCTGAAACATAATACAAACTTTTTGTTCTTCCTTCAACTTTAAATGAATCTATGCCAAGATTAACAAGTTTTTTAATATAATGAGCCAAACATAAATCTTTTGTTGACATAATGTGGCTACCTTTATCATCTTGAATTATCTCATAATATTCATTTGGGCGAGTTTCTTCTAGAAGTTTATAACTCCAACGGCATGCCTGAGCACAATTGCCGTGGTTTGCTTGTCTTTCACCTTTTGTCATATAGTCAGATAAAAGACATCTACCTGAATAACCCATACATTGAGCGCCATGGACGAACATTTCAAGCTCGATATCAGGAACTTCTTTTCTTATTTTTTCAATTTGAGGATAAGATAACTCACGAGCTAAAATTGCACGAGTTGCGCCCATATCTCTCCAAAATTTAACAGCTTCAGAATTTAGAATGTTTGTTTGAGTTGAAATATGGATATCGATATCTTTACAATATTTTTTAACAACTCGATAAACCCCAAAATCACTTATAATTAAAGCATGGGGCTTAGCGTCATTAATAACATCAATTTTTTCTCTTAATTTTTTAATGTCATCATCATAAGCAAAAATGTTAAGAGTACAATATACTTTTTTATTTAAAGAATTAGCTATTTCGACCGCTTTTTTAAGGTTTGTTTCATCAATTAATTCACCTTTTCTTAAAGCTCGAAGTGAAAAATCAACAAGTCCTAAGTAAACTGCGTCTGCACCATAAGCAAAAGCATAATTCATTTTTTCAATACTGCCAGCTGGCATTAATAATTCGTTCATAAAATTATAATAACATAAAATTTTATGATATGATTAAAAATATTAGTTAAAGGAGAAGTTTATAATGTTTAAAACATTTTTAAAAGGCGCAGCACTTATTGCCTTAAGTTCTGTGTTTATTTGCTCATGCGGATATTGCTCTAACAAAAATTTAGACATTTTAACCGCTTTTTCATCTCAAATGAAAAAAGAAAATAGCCTTTGGGTGGGCACTTTTCAACTTGTTTTCAATGATATGAAAAATGAAATTCTAAAAAAAGACGTTGCTTTTAAAGGTGAAAAACCAACAAAAGACTTAAATTTATTAAATTCTCAAGAATTTGATAAATCAATGCTTAATGAAGAATCTTATTATACAAGCTATGGTTTAACAAGCCCAGAAGCTAAAAAACAAATTGAAAAAGATATTTTAGCAAAATTTAACGAAAAATCAAGCATTTTAGATACTCTTGATTGGTCTAAAGGATATCAAAAATATTATGCTTACGCTATGTTAAAAAAAGATTTTGAATTTCCAAATGAATTTGATAAATTAAAATCTGCAAAATTCAACAATTCAAAAGAAAAATTTAATTATTTTGGCATTAACGAAAAATCTTCTGATTTATTAGATGATAATGTTGGCGTTTTATTTTATAACGGCAAGAATGATTATGCTGTAAGACTTTACACTAAAAATGATGACATCGTATATTTATATAGAACAGATGATTCATCAAATTTCAAAAAACAATTTGAAAAAATGCAAACTCAAAGCAAAAAATTTAAAGGAAACAGATTTTTTGGTGAAAACGATACTTTAATGGTTCCAAATTTAAAACTTAAAGACCAAAGAAACTATGAAGAACTTTGCAATAAAATTATCGAAGGAACAGATAGAATGATTTTTTCTGACGCCATTGAAACAATTGAATTAGAATTAAATTCTAAAGGCGGAAAGGTTAAATCTGAAGCTGCTTTGATGACAAGAACAATGTCTTTAAGACACCCTGATACATCAGAAGGAAGGGATTTTAATTTTGATAAACCGTTTACAATGTTTTTAATTGATAAAGGCAAAAAAGATCCTTATTTAGCTATCAAGGTTAAAAATCTAAAAGGAATTAATAAATAATTTTTTAAGGCGAGGTTCAAACTTCGCCTTAATTTTTATTAACCTTTAACAAAAAACATAAAGGCATAAAAATTAAACACAAAAGTGCAAAAATTGAGAAAATATCAACATAACTCATTAACTTTGATTGCAATAAAAGTTGTTTATATATTAATATATTAGCTTTACTTGAAGCCGTCATATCAGGAAAAAAATTAGAAAACTTAGAAGTAAAAGCGCTTAGTTTAATTAAAAAATTCATATTAAATTGAGATAAATTTGAAACTAGATAGTTTTGATGAACTTGTGATAGCGCTATTACTAAAGCGTTCGTTATTGAAATTGTAAAAGCTGTCATAACGCATTTAGATAAAGAATGAAGCCCAGCTGCTACGGCAATTTTTTCTTTATCAATTGTAGCAAGCGCAAGTTTTGTGATAGGAATAAAAGAAAACATAATTCCAGCTCCTAAGATAACATTAGGCAACATAAAGAAACCAAATGAAACCTGTAAACTCAAAGTCGTAAAAGAAAAAGTGCCGATTAAAAGTAATAAATAGCCAATAGCAGCAATTAGGCGATTATCTATTTTTTCACATAATTTTGAAACTATAAACATAAAAACAATACAAGATAGCGCTCTTGCTAAAAGGCTATAGCCCGCTAATTGTGCATTATAGCCCATTAAGGCTTGAACAAACCCAGGGAGAGTGCATAGTGTCATATATGCAATTATATTAATACCAGAGGCTAAGACTGTACCGAGGCAAAAATTCCAGTTTTTAAATATACGAAAATCTGTTATAGCGTCTTTAAATTCTAATTCCCAAACGATAAAAAATATCATAAAGCAAAGTGCAAACCCACTTAGCCAACAAATTAAACGAGAATCAAACCAACCAAATTGAGAACCTTTATCTAATACTGTTTGCATAGGTAAAAGCCATAAAACTAAGGCGCTAAAGCCAACAACATCAAATTTATTAGCTTTCAAGGTTGTTGAATTATTCATAACATTACAGTGAATCATTACAACAGAAGCTATTATTACAGGAATGTTAATAATAAAAATCCACTGCCAGTTAAGATTTTCAACCAATGTTCCACCTAATGCGGGTCCAACAATGGCTGAAACCATCATCCCTAAACCAAAAATACCCATCGCAAGGGCTTGAAGATTTTTAGGAAAAACTTGAATAAGAATTGATTGACTTAAAGGCATAAAAGGTCCGCCACCAATTCCTTGAATAATTCTTCCTATTATCAGCATATTTAAAGATTGCGCCATAAAACAAATAACAGAACCTATTGCAAAAATTACGCTAATTATTTTAAGAAGTTTTCTTCTTCCAAATTTTAATTCAAGCCACCCTGAAATAGGAAGCATAAAGGCATGGGCTATCATATAACTTGTTATAACCCAATTTGCTTCATCTCTTGTTGAACCAAATTGCCCAGCTATATATGGAATTGCAACATTTACAGAAGAAGTTGCAAGCATTGAAAAAACTGTGGGTAACATTACAGACAAAGTTATTAGCCACAAAGGAATATGCAATTTTTCATACAGAGATTTTGTTTTAAGCATAATTATTTAATTTTAACTTTTGGAACAACGCTCATCCCTGGGACTATGTTATAGTTTGAAATATCTTCATCAAAAATAATTTTTACAGGAATTCTTTGAACAATTTTTACATAAGAACCAACTGCATTTTCAGGTGGAAATAAACTTGCCTTAGCGCCTGAAGCCTTTTGAATGCTATCTACTTTTCCTCTAAATTTTTTATTTTTATAAGCGTCAATTGAAATAATAACTTTTTGACCTTTTTTCATATTGGAAATTTGAGTTTCTTTAAAATTTGCAATTATATAACAATCATCAGGGACAATGCTTAAAATGGCATGCGCCTTTTGAACATAATTTCCATTTTGAACAAGTTTATTTGTAATTGTGCCATCAATTGGCGCAACAAGAGTTGTGTAAGAAAGATTTAACTTTGCTTGCTCAACTTCTGAAATTAGTTTTTTAATTTCAGCATTTTGAGATGATTTTTTAGAAACTGTTGATTTCAATGCGCTATTAGCGGCTTTTAAGCTATCTTGCGCAGCTTTATATTGAGCACGAGCAACATCAAGATTTTTAGTCGCTTTGTCTAAATCTTGCTTTGTAACAGAGCCGTCTTGATAAGCATTTTTATATCTGATGTAGTCACTATTTGCAAAATCAAGTTGAGATTTAGCGCTTTCAATATTATTTTTATTATTTGAAGTTAAAGCGCTCATTTTTTCAATATCGCTATCTGAAATTTTTAATTCTGCTTTTGCTTTTTCAAGTCTTGCTGTTGCATTATTTAAGGCAGTTTGAAAATCAGACGGGTCAATTTGAGCTAAAATTTCACCCTTTTTAACTTTAACATTATCATCAACATTTAATTCAATGATTTGACCTGAAACTTTTGGAGATAAATAAACCATGTGTGCTTCAATAAAAGCGTCATCTGTCGATTGATAAAAATTAGAATAAATTATTCCAAAAATTCCTAAAAATAAAAAGACAATTGCTGTTATAACAGGAATTATAACTCTTTTCTTTTGATATGGTTTTCTTTTTTGAAGAACTTTTTTTCTTGCTTCAATATAATATTTAGATGTTTTTGCATTTTTATTTGACATATTTTTTCCTTTTTTTGTTGTTTAAGTTGCGAGTTTAATATCTTGCGGAATGTTATTTTTAATTTTATCTAAAGTTTTAATACAATTCAATAACTCATCATCATCAATATCTTTTAAATATACATTTCTTATTTTTTTAATTTCAATAAAAATTTTATCTCTTAATTCTTTACCTTTTTGAGTGATTTCAATTCTTTTAACACGTCTGCCATTTGAATCTTCTTTAATTATAATTAATTCTTTTTTTTCTAGGATATGAATTAAGCGAGTAACGTTTGCTCTATCTTTACCAAGTAAAATTCCAATTTGTCTTTGATATAAGCCTTTATTTTGATATGTTGCATCTAATAACACAAATTGTTCCGGAGTTATTTCAAAATTATGAACATTAAAATTTTTTAAAGTAAAAACTTTAATCATTGTTGCGGTTGAAACAATAGCGTTTGAAATTAAATATTTTTTAAATTCTTCTTGCATTTTTAAATACTTTTCTTTTATTATGTTATCATGATAACATAAAAAGATAAAAGAATAACAACATTTTTAAAAAACAACCATGAAAAAACTAGCCATAACATTTTTAATATTAAGTCAATTTTTTATTTTAGGATTATCTAAACAAAAAGAAATTGAAAATCCTTATGAAAAATATAATTTATCATTTTTTGAACATTTTAGCGATGAAATTTTGATTAACTATTTAAAAAAAGGATTAGATGAAAATCAAGATTTAAAAATTGCCAATTTAAAACTTCAAGAAAGCGAGAAAATTGTTAAATTATCTTTATCACAAGAACTTCCACAAATTGACTTTACGCCTGTTTTAGGAAGGACTTTTGCTTCATCAGATTTATTAAGAGGAGATAACAATTTTCAAATTCATAGCTATTCTCAAAATAGATTCGTTCTGCCTTTAAGTGCAAGCTGGGAAATTGATATTTGGAGAAAAAACAGATTAAAAACAAAAATTACTCAAAAAAATGTTAAAATAATTGAACAAGATAAAAAATCGGCTTATGTAATTTTTGCTTCATCTTTTTCAAATAATTATTTTAATTTAATTAAAATTAATTCTTTATTAGAACTTGAAAAAGAACAAAATATTTTAATTAAAGAACTTTTAGATTTAACTAAAAATAAAGAAAAAATAGGGCTTTCAGGAAAAGATGATGTTTTAAAAATAAAAGAAACGCTTGTTAATTCTAACGCTAAAATTAATGATTTAGAAGCTAAAAAAGAGGTTCTTCAAAATCAACTCGGTTATTTATTAAATGATAAACTTTTTAGCGAAATTCAAACTTCAAATTTTGATAAAATCAAAACTTTTGATACTATTCCAAACGAATTAAACTCAGAAGTAATTTTAAATCGTCCAGATGTAATTAGCGCAAGTGAAGGCATTTTAAAAGCCGATATGGAAGCAAAAATTGCTAAAAGAGATTTACTTCCAAGTTTTAAAATAATGGGAACCCTAGGTTTTAACGGATATAACGATTTATCTAAAATCTTTGGCACTCATACAGGCATGGCGGATTTATGGGTAGTTCCAGAGTTAACCATTTTTGACGGTGGCAAAAAATATAATTTAATGAAATTAAGAAAATTAGAACTTAGAGAAGCAAAAGTTGAATATGAAAGAACAATTTTAAATTCTATTAAAGAAACAAATGACGCTTTGGCTGTTTTGAAAACGCAAAACAAGAACTATAGCCTTTCAAAAGACATTTTAAACATTCAACTTGAAAGACTTAAACTCAAATATTCAAATAAAAATAATGGCTTAGCTAATAAATTAGATTACAATTTGTATCAACAATCAGAAATTTTAGCACGCAAACAGTTAGTGAGTGATAAAATAGATTATATAAATTCTGCAATTAATTTATATAGAACTCTTGGCGGAAGTGATTTCAGTATAAATACGCAAAATTTATAAAAATTACATAAATAAAGGAATTAATTTTGAACACTTTTTTAGAAATCCTATCTCGTTTAAGCGGAATAGTTGGAATAGTAATCATTTTAGGTCTTTGCTATATAATGTCTAATAATAGAAAGAAAATCAACTTAAAAACAATAGGGGTTGGTTTATTAATGCAATTTTTACTTGCCGTTTTTGTTCTAAAAGTCCCTCTAGGCAAGGTTATAATTGAATTTATGGCAGGATGTATCAGAAAAATTTTAACTTTTTCAAACACGGGCGCAGATTTTGTTTTTGGATTTCTTTCAAGTTCAGCTGAAAAATTAGATTTATTATTCTTTGACGGTGCAGGATTTTTATTTTCAGTTAAATTAATTGCAACAATAATCTTTATTTTGGCATTAGTTAATATTTTATATTACTTTGGAATTATGCAAAAAGTTGTCGCATTTTTTGCAAAAATTATGTATAAATTAATGGATGTATCAGGTGCTGAAGCCCTTTCAAATGTTGCAAGTGCGTTTGTTGGTCAAGTTGAAGCTCAAATTATGATAAGACCTTATCTTGCAAGTGCAACAAAATCAGAGCTTTTAGCCTCAATGACAGGTTCAATGGCGTGTATTGCCGGTGGCGTTATGGCAATTTATATTGCAATGGGTGTTAACGCTGAATTCTTGCTTGCAGCTTCAATTATGGCTGCCCCAGGGGCATTAGTTGTGGCTAAAATTGTTTACCCTGAAACAGAACAATCTCAAACAAAAGAAGATGTTAAAGTTAATATTGAAAGAACACATGTTAATTTAATTGATTCAATAGCGCATGCCGCTTCTGACGGTATGAAGGTTTCATTGAACGTTATTGCTATGCTTATAGCTTTATTATCGTTAATTTCTTTAGGCGACTTCCTTTTAGGAAAAATCGGCTTATTTTTATTCAATACTTGCCACATTCACCTTTCATTCATAGATTTATCAACCCTTAGCATTAAATCTATTTTAGGTTTAATTTTCTCATTCTTTGCTTTGATAATCGGAACACCTTGCCACGATGCACTTAGCGTTGGCGCTTTAATGGGTGAAAAATTAGTTTTAAATGAATTTATAGCATATACAGATTTAATTGCCCTAAAAGATGTTTTATCTCAAAAAGCAATAGTAATTGCAAGTTTCGCCCTTTGCGGCTTTGCAAACTTCGGTTCAATTGCTATTCAAATTGGTGGAATTGGCGAACTAGCTCCATCAAGAAGAAAAGATTTAGCTCAATTAGGAATTAAAGCGCTTATTTGTGGTACTTTAGCAAGTTATATTTCAGCAGCAATGGCAGGAATTTTAATGTAGTTATGGAAAAAATTATTTCTAGAGTAGTTAAATTAAAAGTCGATAAAATGCCCCCAAGTGTTGATTTCATTGAAAAAGAACTATCAAAATATGGTGAAATTGTAAGATGGGCAATTGTTGAAATTGAAGATGATATTTTAACATTATCTATTTCAAGCGCAATTTAAGTTTTAAATTTATTTTTCATTTAAAAAAGCTGTACTTAAAAAGTACAGCTTTTATTATATTATTTATTTTAACTTATCTTAATTTTACAAGGTCAGCTTTTCTTATTCTAACGCTTTGTGGTGTAATTTCAACAAGTTCATCATCTTGAATATACTCAAGCGCATCTTCTAAACCCATTATTTTAGGTGCTTGTAAAGTAACCATAACATCAGCTGTAGCTGAGCGCATATTAGTCATTTTCTTTGTTTTGCAAACATTAACAGCGATATCTTGAGGGCGATTACATTCACCAACAATCATACCTCTATAAACTTTTGTTTTAGGAGTAATAAAGAAAACCCCTCTATCTTCAAATTGATGAAGTGCATAAGCAACAGCTTCACCTTCTTCATGTGCTACTAAAGAGCCTGTTCTTTGGCGAGGAATGTCACCAGCGTAATCATCATAATGAGCAAAAGTATGATACATAATGCCTTCACCTTTTGTCATTCTAACAAATTCAGACCTAAAACCGATTAACCCTCTTGCAGGAATAAGAAAATCGATGTTTGTCCTTTTCAAGCCTGCTTCCATATTAAGCATTTGCGCTTTTCTAGCTGAAAGTTTTTCAATAACAGAACCGACAAATTCCTCTGGAACATCTACAATTAAGTTTTCATAAGGTTCTTGTTTAACACCGTCTTGCGTTTCATGCATAATTACTTCAGGTTTAGAAACTTGAAATTCATAACCCTCACGGCGCATTGTTTCAATTAAAATTGATAAATGTAATTCACCACGACCTGAAACCTTGAACATATCAGTTGAATCAGTATCTTCAACACGAAGTGAAACATTTTTTTCAAGTTCTGTGTATAATCTTTTTCTAATTTGACGAGAAGTAACAAACTTGCCTTCGGTTCCGGCGAAAGGTGAATCATTAATTGAAAAATTCATAGAAATTGTTGGTTCATCAATTTTAATTAAAGGTAGAGCAGCAGGATTTGCAATATCAGAAATAGTTTCACCTATTTGAATATCTGAAAAACCAGCTACACCAACGATATCACCTGCGGAAGCTTCTTCAATTTCAACTCTGCCTAGGTCTTTAAAACCAAATAATTTAACGATTTTACCTTTTTCAGTTGTGCCATCGGCTTTCATTAATAAAACTTGTTCGCCTGCTTTTATAACACCGTTTTTAATTCTGCCGATTGCAATTCTTCCAACGTATTCGTTATAATCTAGGGTTGTAATTTGAAGTTGTAAAGGTAAGTCAACATCAGCTTCTGGTCCATCAATGTTTTCTAAAATGCAATCTAATAATGGTAAAATATTTTTATTTTCATCTTCTAAATTAACTTTTGCAAAACGATTTAAACTTGAAGCATAAATTACAGGAAAATCGATTAAATCATCTCTATCAGTTAATTCTGTGAATAAATCAAAAACTTTATCAAGAGTGCCGTCTGGGTCTGCCCCTGGTTTATCAATTTTATTAATTACAACAATAATTCTAATACCAAGTTCAAGCGCTTTTTGTAAAACAAAGCGAGTTTGAGGCATTGGTCCTTCTTGAGCGTCAACGATTAATAATGCGCCATCAACCATACCTAAAACACGTTCAACTTCGCCACCAAAGTCTGCGTGGCCGGGGGTATCAACAACGTTAATTTTAACCCCTTTATAATCAACAGCAACGTTTTTTGAAAGAATTGTAATTCCTCTTTCTCTTTCAATATCGTTATTATCAAGAACGCAAGTACCCATTTCTTGGTGTTCTTTAAAAACATTTGTTGCGTCTAAAATACAATCTACAAGTGTAGTTTTGCCATGGTCAACGTGGGCGATTATGGCAATATTTCTAAGTTTTTTATTTTTCATAAGTCTTTGTCTTTCTTGTTTTGTTAATATTTAATGCTTCTTACAAAAAATATTTTACAATAAAAAAAATTTTAATGTAAAATTAGTATAAAGATAATGTAAAGGAGTAATTAATGGAGTTAGAAATTATAAGAAAAACAGACCCTGAAGTTGCTAAATATATAGCCTTAGAACTTCAAAGACAAAGAGAAACAATTGAATTAATTGCTTCTGAAAACTTTACTTCTATGGCAACTATGGCGGCATGCGGAAGTGTTTTAACAAATAAATATGCTGAAGGTAAACCATATAAAAGATTTTATAACGGCTGCGAAAATGTTGATAAAATTGAAGAATTAGCTCAAAAAAGATGTTGCGAATTATTCAAATGTGACCATGCTAATGTGCAACCACATTCAGGCGCACAGGCAAACATGGCAGTATTTTTATATGCCCTAAAAACAGGTGACACCGTTATGGGAATGGATTTATCTAACGGTGGACACTTAACCCACGGTTCAAGCGTTAATTTTTCTGGGATTAATTATAATATAATTTCTTATGGTGTAGATGAAAACGGCATAATTGATTATGATGATGTTGAAAAAAAAGCATTAGAATTTAAACCAAAATTAATTATTGCAGGCGCAAGCAACTATTCTAGAATTATTGATTTTGAAAGATTTTCTAAAATTGCAAAAGAAATCGGTGCATATTTAATGGTAGATATAGCGCATATTGCAGCTTTAGTTGCAACAGGTGTTCATCCAAGCCCTGTGCCTTATGCTGATTTTGTTACAACAACAACACATAAAACCCTAAGAGGTCCTCGTGGGGGGATAATTATGTGTAAAAAAGAACACGCAGATGGTATTGATAAAGCAGTTTTCCCAGGAATTCAAGGTGGACCATTAGAACACATTATAGCAGGAAAAGCAATTGCCTTAAAAGAAGCTCAAAGCGAAGATTTTAAGGAATATGCTAAACAAGTTGTTAAAAATTCTGCCTTTTTAGCTCAAGAATTAATTAAAAATGGAATTGATATTGTTGGTGGAAAATCTGAAAACCACGTTATGACAATTGATTTAAGAAAATTAGATAAAACAGGAAAAGATGTTGCTAATCTTTTAGAAGAAGTTGGTATAACTGCTAATAAAAACACTGTTCCAAATGACCCAAAAAGCCCATTTATTACTTCAGGGGTTAGAATTGGTACAGCAGCCACAACAACAAGAGGAATGAAAGAACCTGAAATGGCTAAAATAGCTAAAATTATTGCTGACGCTATTTTAGAAAAAGATACAAAAGAAAATTTAAGAAAACAAAGCATGGAATTATGTAAAGAATTTCCGCTTTATAGTGATATGTAAGGAAAAGATATGATAAAATTATCTCAAGCACACGTATTAGGTACAATTATAGCTTATCTTTTGGGGATTTTTATAGTCCCTTTGGTAATCTATTATTCTAAGAAAAATAATTTAATTGATAAACCAAACGCAAGAAAAATTCACCATGGCGCAATTTCAAGGCTTGGCGGAATTGCTATTTGGGTTTCTGTTATGTTAACCTTTTTGTTTTTGGTTTTATTAAGCTATTACCCAAAAGGACAAGGGCTTTCAGCCATAATCGTAGGTGGCTCTTTAATGTTTTTAATGGGGTTAGTGGATGATGTTTATTGCCTTGGCGCAAAATTTAAACTTTTCATTCAAATTGCAATTACAACAATAGTCATTCTTTTAGGGATTAGAATTGAAGAATTGTATATTCCTTGGCTAAATTCAACAATTGATTTAGGCTTAATGACTTATCCTATAACGCTTTTATGGATTGTTGGAATTACAAATGCAGTTAATTTTATTGATGGTATTGATGGCTTAGCGGGCTCAATTGTAAGTATAGCCGCTCTTTCAATTGGTATAGTTTCATTAGTTTTAGAGCCTACTTGCCAAATAAACGCTCTAATTGCTTTCATTTTAACAGGTGCGATGTGCGCATTTTTAACCTTTAACTATAACCCAGCTAAAATCTTTATGGGAGATTCAGGCGCTCTTTATGCGGGTTTTCTTCTTGCAACCCTGTCGATTACAGGAATTGTTAAACCAAGCACAGGCATGAGTATGTATTTACCTATTTTAATTTTAGCAATTCCATTAATGGATGTTGCTTTTTCTTCTACAAGAAGAATTTTAAAAGGTTCAAGCCCATTTGTGGCAGATGCAGAGCATATTCATCATAAATTATTACATGCCGGTTATTCGCAAGATAAACTTGTTCTTCTTTTAGCAGGTTTTGCAATGGTTTGCGCTTTATTATCAATTATTTATGTAAGTACAAAAAGTAAATTTATAATTATCGCCTTAAGTTTAATTGGGGTTTTAATTATTTTGAACGTGGTTTCGAAGTTAATTAAAAAGAAAGATAATTAAGAAATTAATTAAAAATAGAATAATAAAAATGGAAGATTTTAAGTCTTCCATTTTTTTTGTAAACAATTGTAAAAGTTTAAGTAAAAATCATAAAGTTTAAAAATAAAAATCCGATAACAATAATAACAACTATTATTATGCAAGAAAGGGTTTGTAAGGAATATGAGCAACGACATTTCATCTTCAAACAGCAAATTTTTAAAATCATTACAAAACACAGTTATGAATGATAGCTGGCTTGAAGGCATGTACAGCACAACAAAAGCAAATCAAAAAAATGAATTAAAAAAGATTTTTGCCGTTGTAGCTGATAATGATTTATCTGCAAGTGAAAAAAGCTCACTTGAATCAAAAGCTGAAAGCATTAATGAAAAAATTGAAAGAATTGAAGCTAAAATGGCAGTTTTAGCTGAAAATCTACAATCTAACAGTGAAGAACTTGAAAAACAAGCAAAAGCAATTGAAGAAATGGTTTTTTCTGTTGAAAGTAAATCAACAAAATTAGAAGAAGACCAAAAGAAAGTTGTTTCAAATGCAATTGATGACGTTTTTTATCTATACAAAAAAGGTAACATCGGAAAAGACGCAATTTCAGGCGAAATTCAAAAAAGGGTAAGAAACAACGTTCAAAAACTTTCAGGCAAAGCTGAAATTGAAAAAATTCTTTCTAAAATGAATTCAAAACAAAGTGAACTTTCAAGTTTATCTGATGGCGCTGCTAAGTTACTTGAACAAAAAAACTTATTAGATAGCCAATATGCAACAACAAAAACAACTTATGATTTATTAAGTTCTAATTTATCAAAAATTGGCAACACTAATTCAAGCTATTCAAACAACGACTTAGATTCTAAAATCCCTGTTTTCTCTTTTGAAAAAACAGATATTGTTGCTGATATTTTTGAAAACCCAAGCTATAACGTTGCTTCTGGACCAAACACAAATTATATTGAAGGTTCAACACAAGGTCAAGGCACTAATGGCTTAAGCCAAGTAGTTGAAAAATATGGCATTACAGGAAATGAAAACTTCTCTCAATTAAAATCTCACGTTGATAGCGGTTTACTTGAAGACTTAGGCAACTTAGGCTTATCACAAAATGAATTGGCTGAATTTTTCGGCACAAATTATTCTAATGCTGATATTCAATATTCTTCAGGCGGAAGTTTTTCAATTCCAAATGGTATGACATCAGATACCAGAGATATCTATGGAAAAATTACAAACTTTATTAATTCAAGTCAAAAAGGCAAATTCCAAGGCGAATTAAATACTTGGGATAAAGAAAAAGGTAACACAATTTCTTCAAACAAACAAATTGCTTCATTGGCTGATAACTTTGACGCTGTTTATAATAAATTAACAAAAGAAGAACCAAAATTCACCTTTAAAGAAGTAATGTATGTTTTATTTGATAAAGATAAAGGTTTATTTAAAGATAGCGGCATAAACTATGATTATAAAGACCAAGAAGGCGGCAAAAATTTCACAATTTCACCTGCTGGTGATAAAAAAACATCTGATTTATATGAAAAAATCAATAACACCATTAAAAATGATTTTGGCGTTGGCGGAAATGAAAAAGGTAACAATTCAAACACCGATAACGGTATAAATAACGGTAGTAATGGTAGCAACACTGGCTCTAATGAAAACACAACAGATAATGTTGTTATCAACAGAACAGACCCATTATCATTTAAAAAAGATGGAATTGAATATACTTTTGTAATTGATAGAGATAACAATTCAAAATTTGATGGTACATCAGAATTTGTTGGCGCAGATAGCTCTAAAACTTGGCTTGATGATTTAAAATCATTAGACGCTAATAACGACGGTGTATTATCTAAAGATGAATTAGAAAACTTGAAATTAATGGGTACATCAATTCAAGATAACACTGAATTTACTTCAAACTACAACACAAATAACATAGGTTACACTATGTCAAGCGCAGCTTCAATGGGTATTGAAGAAATAAACTTGAACGGTTTAGAAGATAAAGTTAACCAAGATAGCGGCAAAACCGACATCAATAATTCAGAATTATTCAACGATAGCTTTAGCTTTAAAATTGATGGTCAAGAATATAGCGCAACAAGAAAAGATGATACTTCTGAATATATGAACACAATTTATCAAGACGCACAAGGTAAGTCATTCAGTCTTGGTTCAACAGAAGAAGAAGTTGAAAACAAATTAAAAGAAAACTACAACACAAATTCTAAATATGGCGGCATCAATATGGGCGCATTTACTTCAAACTTAAATGTTGTTAAAGGCGTTGCTCAAACAACTGAAACAACAAGAGGCACATACGAAAAAGCTATGGATAGAATTGAAGAAAATGAAAAATCTGAAATAAGAAAAGCTGCAAACAAAGCTGCCGCTGAAACTCAAGGCACAGCTTGGAGTAGTATTCAAAGTGAAATCATAAGCATAAGCTCTCAAGAAGGCATTGTTGTTGATATGGAACAAGCAAAAGGCTATTATGTTCTTGATGGAAGTTTGAGTGCTAAAGATATCGTTGATAAATGTAAAGAACAAATGCAAAAAGATAACGATCTTCAAAGTCAACAAAAAATTTCAAAAGAAAGCTGGAAAGCAATTATGCTTTGTGCGCAAAACGGTTTTGAAGTTTCAAGCGATGAAATAATGGATATGTTAAAATCAGGCGAAGCAAAAACCGCCCAAGATATCGTTAATATTTTAAAAGAAAGAGAGTTTTCAGACGAAAATAATTAATTAATTCAATCAATTAAAAACCCGTTAATTTAACGGGTTTTTAATTTTTTATTAGCTTTTTTAACTTTTAATTTATCTTCTTCAACACTAAAACCGGTTGTTGTTAAATAATTTCCAACAATAGCGCTATCAACGCAATTTTTCATTAAAATATCAAGTGTTTTTTCACTTAATCTTGCCTTTTTACCACCGGCTAATCTAATTGAAGCGTTTGGATTAGCAATTTTAAAAACGGCAATTGTTCTAATTATATTTTCTTCATCAATTTTATCGGCATAATTTTCAAAAGGTGTTCCTTTGATTGGAGTTAAAATGTTTACAGGAATGCTATTTGGGTTAATTTCGGCTAATTCTAGCGCCATTTCAATTCTTTGTTCAACTGTTTCACCCATTCCTAAAATAACACCGCAACATAGTTCTAAACCAGCTTTTTTAACTGCGTTAACCGTGTTAATTCTATCTTGATATGTGTGAGTTGAGCAGATAGAGTTATGATAGCTTTCACAAGTGTTAATGTTATGATGAAAACGAACTAAGCCCGCTTTTTTAAGTTCAAGCGCTTGTTCATCATTTAAAATACCGATACTAGCACATGAATTAATCCCTAGTTCATTAATTGCTTTAATCATTTCTAATAAAATATGAAAATCTTTAGCTTCATCAGGAGTTTTACCCGAAGTTACAATTGCAAAGTTAACAGCGCCATTTTCTTTTGATTCAAGGGCAGCTTTTTTAACTTCTTCAACAGAAACTAATGGATTTGTTTCAATGTTTGTATTATATCTTGTTGATTGAGCGCAATATTTACAATCTTGAGAACATTTACCTGTTCTTGCTGAAATTAATGAGCAAAATTCAAATTCTTCAAAAGTATATTTTTTTGCTTCATTTAAAAGTTCATCAAGTGGTAGGTTATATAACTTTAAAAGTTCGTCTTTTGTATATTTTTTCATTTAACTTTCCTTTTTTGTTGTTATATAATTTTACTATAAAAATAATAAAGGCAATAAAATGAAACAAATTTTTATCACAGGGGTAGATACCGATATCGGTAAAACATTCATTAGCATTGGTTTAGCGCTTGCTTTAGAAAAACAAAATAAAAAGGTTGGATATTATAAGCCTTTTCAATCTGGTGCTTATGAAGAAAATAATAAAATTTTAGCGCCGGATATCGAAGAATTAAAAAAATATTCTAATAATATTGAAGCAAAAACAACATATCTTCTAAAAGGCGAGGTTTCACCTTATTTAGCGGCAAAATTAAGCAAAGTTAGTCCAGATATTAAAAACATCAAAAAAGATTTAGAAGATTTTTCAAAAGATAAAGATGTTGTTATTGTTGAGGGTGCAGGCGGATTATATTGCCCACTTGTAAAAAATATGCTTTATAAAGATTTAATCAGCTACCTTGATATTGAAACAATTATTGTAACCACACCAGATTTAGGCAGATTAAATCATACCCTTATGACGCTAGAATGTGCTAAAAATAATAACATTAAAGTTAAAGGATTAATTATTAACAAAACAGACAATAAAACAACTTCTCAAGAGCATTTTCTTGAAGAATTAAAAGATTTTAGCGATGTTAAAATTCTAGCTACAATTCCAAATTTAAAAAATCCTAAAAAAGAAGAAATAATTGAATTATTTGAAGATATTTCTATTTAAAATCAAGAATATATAAGGGCTTATAGGTTATTTTATTTTGATAAACATCATTTAAAATTTTAAGCCCTTTTTTAAATTCTGAAATAGAAATTTGATTTTTATTTAGGGCATTTACACCGGTATTTTTAAGATGTCTTATCAATTCAAAAGAATTTTCAAATTGAATGGAATATTCTTCTTTAAAAAATTTCACATTTTTAGAAAATAAATTTAAAATTTCATCTTCTTTTGGATATTTTAACCCCATATTAAAACTTTTTTTGATTTCAAAAAAATTATCTTCTTGAAAAATTGAAATTAATAAAATCCCATTTTCATTTAAAAAAGATTTTATTTTTTTAATCACAGAAGAAAAATCATTACACCATTGTAAACTTGCGTTTGATAAAATTAAATCAAATTTTTGATTAGTTTTGAAATTTTCAATGTCATCTTGAATAAATGAAATTTTTGGGCTTAGATTTTTTATATAATCAAAGCTATTTATAATATCAAGGGCTAAATAGCTTTCAAAATCAAATTTTTCAATTGCATTTTTAGTTAAAACACCTGAATATGAACCTATTTCAAAAATATTTTTAAAATTATTTTTATTAATTAAAGATAGCAATTTTTCCGCCATTTTCTTTTGAATTAGGGCGTTATTTGAATATGAATTAATGCTTTTTTGAAATCTTTTTTTAATTAAAGTTTTATCATTCATAACAATTCATCCCAAGATTTAAAACATTCAAAAGGACAATGGGTTGAATTAATTGTTTGAATTTCGGTTTTATTTTCCCAAAAAGCAATTTGATTTTTAGAAGGAATTATTCTATCTTCAAGTGAAATTATGGCTTTATCAAAAGCAAGTTCTTTTTCGATTTTGAAATTTTGAATTGAAATTAATTCATTTTTAAGTTCATCTAAGCTCTTTGTTATTTTAATATTAGGGTTAATTTTCCCGTTATCAAACATATTTTTAATGAATTTATCGCAGCTATCTTCATTTAAAAATTTAACTGTTACTTTATAAATTCTTTTTGGAATTCCAAATTCATCATCAATTATTTTTGTTGTGCCGTTAATTGCTATTTTTTTATCAAATTTTGAAAGAAAATCGCAATATAAATTAGCGGCATAAACCCCCATAGACCAACAAACAAGATATTTTTGAGAATATTTTTTAAGGGCTTCATCATTCAATAAATTAGAAAAAAAATCAGGCTCAATTGATGAATAATCATTAACCATTAAAACATCATAATCCTTAAATTGAAGATTAGACACAGCAGTTTCATTCATCGCCCAACCATTCATAAAAAGAATTAATTTATTATTTTCATTTTTTTTATTAAGCCAAAGACTTTTCATCTATTTTTTCACTTTCTTTTTTCACTAATTCAAAAAATCTTTGAATTTCAGCTTTTTCTATATCGCTTGTTAAAGAAACTCTAAGCCTTGATTGCCCATTAGGAACAGTTGGCGGATTAATTGGAAGAACATAATAGCCTTGTTTTTGAAGAAAATCTGCAACCATAAAAGTTTTTTTAGAGTCTTTTAAAACAACAGGAATAATTTGAGATGAGCTAATTGAAGGATAGATTTTATGAGCAAAAGAAAATAAGTCATTTAGTTTTTCTTTTTGTTTTAATATAAAATCAAATTTTTCAGTTAATAAAAAATTACTCCATAAAACATTTACAGGGGGGATTACGGTTGAAAAAATAAAACTAGAGGCTTTGTTGATTAAATAATCGATTATAGTTTTATTTGAAATACAAACCGCACCCATTGAGCCAAGGGCTTTTCCTAGGGTGATTGTGATTATATCTATATCATTAAAAAGATTATTTTTAGCGCTTAAACCTTGGGCATTTTCACCAAAAACGCCAAAAGCATGGGCTTCATCAACCATTAGAAGGCAATTATATTTCTTTTTTAATTCGATTAATTTTTCTAAATCCGCACAATCACCATCCATTGAAAAAACAGATTCTGTTATAATTATTGCTTTATCAAACTGATTTCTATTTTTAATCAACATTTTTTCTAACATTTCATAGTTATTATGTGGATAGCGAAAATGTTGAGCAGGTGAAAGTTTTAGGCCTGAAACAACGCTTGCGTGGATTAATTTATCGCAAAAAATGCAATCTTTTGAAGAAAATAAGGTTGAAACAACCCCTTGGTTGCATTGATAACCTGTGTTAAATAAAAGTGCCGCTTCTTTATTATAAAGTTTTTTAATATTATTTTCTAATTCAAAATATGCTTTTGAATTACCTGTTAAGAGCCTTGCTGAAGCAGAAGAAAATAAAAATTCAGAAGCGAAACGATTTTTGTCAATAAATTCAGAAATTAAATCTTTATTAGTGCTAATGTTTAAATAATCATTTGAAGATAAATTTAACATTAAAGCGTCATCAACTTTAATAAATTTATCTTTTCTTTCGATAATATTTTTAATTGTTCTAAAAGATGAGTTTTCTTTTAATTCATTTAATTTATTAACATAGTTTTCCATAAAGAAATTTTACCACAAAAAAACTCCCTTAAAAGGGAGTCAGTGATTTATTAGATTTAATTTATATAAATTGATATCTTACCATATTTGTTAAATTGTAAGCAATTACAACTAAATAAACACAACCAATTATTAAAGTAAGAATTTTTTGAAAATCGCCAAAAACAATTAAGTTATTTTTCTTTTTCATTTGAACATACTCAACAAATTCTTTGTTATATGGTTGTTCTGGTAGTTTTGTTTCAAGATATTCAAGTACTTTTGCATATTTAATTTTAATCAAAAGTTGATATGAGTCTATGTTCATCCACCACATTAAAGTAGCTGAAACACCGATTATACTTAAAATAATAACAGGTGGATATTGAGGAGTTAAGGTTCCTAAAACATAAGTTGCAACTAAAATAATAATATTTAAGACAAGATAAAACCTATTTGAAGAAAATTGTCTTTCAATAAATTTTTCTTTAGCCTCAGAATAAATTCTATATTGTTCTAAAATTAAATATTTTTCATCTTTGTTTTCCATTGAACACTCCTTTCAAGGTTAGTTTATCATAATTCTAACCAAAAGAATTAATATAAACGGAGTATTTTTTGGAAAAAAAATGGGGTTTACACCCCAATTCGCATACTAGCCGAAGCATTAACAACATAACTATAATAACCTTTTTAAAAGAAAAAAGATAGTCTTTATTAAGAAATGTAATACAAATATAGTATTAAACCCTAAAACGTTGATATAATAACATTTTAGGGTTTTTTGAAATTATTTATTTGCTTAATAAAACTTAATATCTATATTCATCAGGACAAATTATAACATTCAATTTTGGCTTGTTTAAAATTTCATTTGCGATATTTTTAATGTCATCTTTAGTAATTTTTTTAATTTCATCTAAAAATTTATCATTATAATCTAAACCTAAGCCCATAATATAGTTATAGCCATTAACAGCGGCAATTTGAGCATTATTTTGAGTGAAATATTTTAATCTTCCTGAAATAGATTCTTTTGCGCCGATTAATTCTTCATCTGAAACATAATCTTGCGCTAATTTTGAAAGTTCGATTTTAAAACCTTCAAGAGATTTTTTAATGTTTTGAGGGGCTGTTCCAATATACATATTAAAAATAGCGCTATGTAACAAAGTTTCATATTGGCTTCTAACAGTGTATGCAAGCCCTTGTTTATCTCTTAAATTAACAAATAAGCGACATGAAAGCCCAGAACCACCCAAAATATTATTCATTAAAGTTAGAGCATAAGTTTTATTAGAATTAAAACTTTCAACCAAGCAACCTTGAATAATTTGAGCCTGTTGTGCGTCATTTTTAGTAAGCCAAAGGGTTTCATCTTTTTCATTATGATTTAAGAAAATATTTTCAATTTCATCAAAGGTATTTTTTGAAGTCATAAAATCAAAATTACTTTTAATTAAATCAACTATTTCATCTTGATTTTGCCAATCTCCAACTAAAACAACCGCCTTTTGATTTAAAAACATATCTTTATAAGCATTTAAAATATCTTCTTTTGAAATTTTATCTAAAGTTTCTAAAATGTTTGTATGAGTTTCAGAATATGGATGATTTTGAAAAATGTTTTTAACAAAACAATCAGATAATTTAAAACGAGGATTGTCTAAATCAGAAGCAATTTCACCTTTTAATTTAAAAATTTCTTTTTCAAAACCATCAAAAGTTGAATTTAAAAGCAATTCTCTAACCAATTCAAAAGCAAGCTTTAAATCTTCGTTAAGAAAAACAACGCTCATTTTAATGTAATCTTGCTTAGATTTAACTGAAATATCTATACATTCATTTTCAAATTCTTGAGCTAATTGAAGGGCTGAATATTTTTTTGTGCCTTGCAATAAAAGCCTTGCCATAATTGAATTTATGCCATTAAACTTTTGTTTTTTATTAACCTTAAAAAATAAATTAAGGCACATTCTTGGGGTTTTTGGCATTTTTTGAAGCAAAATATTTATATCATTTTTATTAATTAATTCCATTTTATTTACCCTCCAAAGGTAAGATTAAACTAATTGAAACACATTCAGGGTTTAGATATTTTTTAACAATTTCAGATAAATAATCGCAATCTATTTCATCTAAAATTTCAAGCTGTTTTTGCGCTTTTGAAACATCATCGCAAACTGTCATATAATAACCGATTGTGTCAGAAATATCTGAAACCATTTCAGAATCTTGTGCAAAATTCACCTTAAAACGTTTCTTAGCTTTGTTTAATTCTTCAGGTGAAATTTTTTGCATATCTAAAAGATGTTTTTTTAATTCTTCAATAACAATATCTTTTTTAGTTGGGTCAAAGTTTGCTTCAATAAAGAAATTATCACCGTCTTTAAATTGATAATGGCAGCTTTCAAGCTGATAATAATGAGGGTTTGAAGCGTTTTCAATTAAATCAGAATATAATCTTGAACTTTTGCCGTCCCCTAAAATTGTTGAAATTAAATCAAGAGCGATTGTTTCTTTTTGATTTTTAGCACTATCACAAAGTGCACCAAGCATAATATAGCCTGTTTGAACGTCGCTATATTCAACAATAGTATCAGGATTTTTGATTTTAATTTCAGGAATTTTAAAATCAGGAGTGCATTTAGAAATTTCAGGGCATTCTTTAAAAATAAAATTCTTTTGAATTAAATCAATCATATTTTCTTCGTCAAAATCCCCTGTAACAATTGTTGTAATGTTTTGAGGAGTGTAGAAAGTTTTATAATATTTAAAAATTTCATCTCGAGATATTGAAGCAATTATTTCTTTTGTACCTATTACTTCACGTTTATAAGGATGTTTTTCATACATAATTGAATTAAGATTTTTATAAACTTTTCTCCAATTATTATCTTCACCCATTCTAATTTCTTCAATAACAACATATCTTTCACGCTTTTGTTCGGGGGCTTTTTTATTTGGGTCAAATTCAGGGCCTATTTCTTCAATAGGAAAAATAGCGTCAACCATCATATCAGCGTGCATTTCAAGAGCAATTTTAGAATGTTCTTTTGGAATATTTATATAAAAAAATGTGTAATCTTTCCAAGTTGCAGCATTAATTATTCCGCCAAGGCGCTCCATTGTTTTATCAAAAACACCGGCTGGAAATTTAGTTGTTCCTTTAAACAAAAGGTGTTCAACAAAATGAGAAACACCGTTGTTTTCGTTGTTTTCATTAATTGAACCTGTTTTAACCCAAGAACTAATGTTAATCATAGGGCTATCTTTATAAGCAAAAACAACCTTGAATCCATTTTCAAAAGTAAAAAGCTTTAAAGGTTTTTCTAAAAAAGGATAAGGTATTTCTTCTTTTTTGATTATTTTTGTCATTTTTTCTTCCTAAGTTAATTGTTTTTAAAATCTTTTCTTAAACTTGCCGCACCTTTTAAATAGATGTGTTTAATTTCTTTTTGAGTTTTTGTTGTGTTAACGTTTAAAAGAATTCTAAGACATTTTTCTAAAGAATTTTCAACATCAAGCTCAAAATAACACATCATAGGAACAAATTGAAACCCACATTTTAAGCGAGCATATTTAGCAGGAAAATCAGCATTTAAGTCTTTTGTTAAGGTAAAAATTGCAAAAGAAATATCTTCAATTTCAATTTCATTTTCTTTTAACATTTTATCTAAAAGCTCAACCGTTGCTTTTTCAATTTCTTCCCTAGAATTATCTTCAAGGGTAATTGCACCTCTAATCCCTCTTGAATAGATTATTTTATCCATTTGTAAAACAATCTCCCTTTTTAATTCTTGCGCCACATGCCCAAGCGTTTGCTTGCATTTCGCCCTTTCCTTCGGGTTTAACCGTTAAAAGTTTAATTGCGCCATTTTTACAGCCAACAATAATACCATCTTTTGCAACTTCTTCAACTGTTCCACAAGAGCAATTTAAAGTTTCAAGAGGAATTGTTTTTAAAACTTTAACGATTTTCCCATTGAAAAATGTGTGATTAGTGTTAATTTTATACATACTTCTGATTTTATTATGTAAATCAAAAGCATTCATATTCCAATCGATTAATTTTTCTTCTTTTTTGATTTTTTTAGTAAAAGTTGCCTTGCTATCATCTTGATGAATTGCCTTAAGAGTCTTATTATACAAGCCTTTAAGGGTTTTATCCAAAAGTTCTGGTGAAAGAGAAGAAATTTTTTCCATTAAATCAATAACATTCATTTCAAGAGGAATTTCAATTTTTTCTTGTAAACAAATATCTCCGCTATCAAGCGCAAGAACGGTTTTCATTGTTGTAATACCCGTATATTTTGCACCATCTTCAATACATTGACAAATTGGATTAGCACCACGATATAAAGGTAATAAACTTGCGTGGAGATTGATTATATCGAATTTTGGAATATCAATAACTTCTTGAGATAAAATTTGACCAAAAGCAAAAGTAATGAAAAAATCAGCATTTAAACTTTTTAATTCATTAATTATTTCGGGCTCTTTTGAAATTTTAATCGGCTCAAAAACCTTGATATTGTTTTCTTTTGCAAGACGAGTTATATTTCTTTCAACAATTTTTTTACCTCTATTTTGAGGTTTCGCTTTTTGAGTAACAAGGGCTAAAACCTCATAATCAGGGGAATTTATGAAAAATTTAAAACTTTCAAGTGCGATATCAGGAGTTGCAAAAAAAACAATTTTAATTTTATTTTCCATTATTTTTTAACCTTGTTCCTCTTGTTTTTGTTTTTCAGCAATTTCAGGGTGCTCTTTTTCAAAAGCAACAATTTCTTCTTCTAAAAATTCTTCATCTATTAATTTATCAACTTCAATTGGTTTTAAGTTGAATTTCTTTAAAACTTCATCAGCTTCAAAACGATTTCTACAGTGGTCAATGAATAATTTTCCATCTAAATGATCAAATTCATGTTGAATTGCACGGGCTAAAAGCTCGCCATCTTTAGCTTCTTTAATAAATGGACGCCCATTAATATCAAGAGCTTTTATCATAACATTTTTATAGCGGCGTACGTTTGTATAGGCTTTTGGAAAACTCAAACAGCCCTCATAGCTGTTAATTGCGCCTGATTTTTTAATTATTTTAGGGTTAACAAAAACTAAAGGATTAATTGGTCCAGATGGATCTGAAACATCTATAACAAAAATCCTTAAATTTTCACCAACTTGCGGTGCCGCTAAACCAACACCATTAGCATGATACATTGTATCAAGCATATCCATAATTAAAGTTTTAATTTTTTTAGATACTTTTGTAACTTCCTTAGAATGTGCCCTTAAAATCGGGTCACCATATTCAATAATTTTTAAAATAGACATAACTGAATTTTAGCACATTATTTAATATCTAACAAATATTATTTATAAACATCCTGATTTATTAATAAATTAACGATGTTATTAATAGCTTCTAATTTTTTATAATCATTTTTCAAATATTTAATATTATTAATTATATTTTCATAAAGCAATTCATTATTTTGAAAAAAATTCGCTTCAAAAAGATCATCAAGAGAAATATTCAAAGCAATTAAAATTTTCTCTAAGGTTTCAGCTTTTGGAAAACTTGAGCCAACTTCAATAGCCGAAAGATTTCTTGGAGAGATATCAATTAGCTCTGCAAGTTGTTCTTGGGTTAATTTTTTATATTTTCTCATTCTTTTGATTTTTAAACCAAATTCGTTTTTTATGTTCACTTTTTGACCTTTTTGCGATACTGTATGTAGTTTTTTTACTAAATTTGATATACTATATCAGTTTATATTAACTTTTGTTAAGCTGTAATGTCGCACTATATCTATATTATGATTTTTTTGATGTAAAATATCCAATTTTTTTAACAACTTTTTAGTTTTTTGAGTTTTAATATATATGTAGATATTTTTAAGGAATATAGAAATGAGCATAAATTCAACATCAGCAGTTAATTTTTCAGCAACAACAAATCAAATTAACAACTCTAAAAAAGAATTACCAAAACCAATTCAAAATATAAAAAATAAATATGATAATTTAGATGATGGCAAGAAAAAATTATGTAAAAGCTTAATTGCACTTGGTTCTATAGCTATTGCAGGGCTAGGAATTGCTGCCGCAGTTAAACATGGAAAATCAAATGTTATAAATGAAACTGTTTCAAATAAAGCTGCAAACGCTGCATCTGAAGCTATTTCAAACGTAGGTGAAGAAGTAAAAGCCGCTGATAAAGTTGTTAAAGAGGTTGTCAATGAAGCAACTAAAGAAGCCATAACACCAAAAGCAACAAGTGAAATTATCCAAGAAGCAAATGAAAAAATCCTAAGTGGCGAAAACTATTCAACAACAAGAAAAGCAGTCACTAAAAATTTAGATAAAGAAAGTAAAAAAGAAGTTAAAAAAGCGGTTTCACAAACAAGAGCGCAACTTCTTGAAAATGAAAAACAAGCCGTAAAAGCTTCAAAAGAAAATATGAAAAGCATTAAAAATTCTAATGGTGAAATTAAAAATTTAAACCAAGGAATAAAAGTTCATGAATATAACCAAAACATTCTTAAAAGCCATAGAATTACAGAAGAAGCACAACAAAAAGCTGCAATACAAAAAGGAATTTATGAGCAAAATCCAACTCATAAAAATAAAATTTTAGCTAAAAGAGCAGAAAATGAAGCAATTGACGTTGAATTAAAAGCTAAAAAAGTAAGAGAAAATTCTTATTTAAAACGAGAAGAAAATAAAAAAGAAAGATTAAGAAAAAGCAACTTGCCACCTGTAACAAAAGAACAAAAAGCAAAAATGGAAGCAAATAAAACAAAAACGCAAGAAAATTCAATCAAAAGAAAAGCTAAAAAAGAAGTTTCACATCCTGCTTATCAAAGATATTTAAAAAGATATCAAGGATATTCAGAAGAAAAGTTAACAAAAATCTTAACAAATGAAAAAAGCTCAACTTTTGAAAGAAAAGTCGCACAAGACTTACTTCAAAAAGCATAAATTTTATTTACAAGCTATTATTAATAACGCATTTTAATAGGTTCAATAAAATGAACCTATTTTTTTGTTTATAGTATAATAAAACTAAAAAAGAGATTAAAAAGGAAGTAAAAATGCAAGTTTCATACGAATGGCTTAATGAATATGTTGAATTAGCCGGAATAGAGCCGGAAGAAATTGCCCACAAACTTACTATGAGCGGGCTTGAAGTTGAAGAAATAGAATATAAAAAACCGTCTTTTGAAAATATCAAAACTGCAAAAATTATCAAAATTGACAATCACCCAAACGCTGATAAACTTCATTTAGTTACCCTAGATTTAGGCGGAAGTGAGAAAAAAGTTGTTTGCGGTGCGCAAAACATAGAAGTTGGTCAAATAATTCCTTATGCAAGTGTTGGTTCAAAAGTTTTAGATAGAAAAACAGGCGAACAATTTGAACTTGCCCCTGCAACAATTAGAGGAGTTGAATCTCAAGGAATGTTGTGTTCTCAAGATGAACTTGGACTTGTTGGACTTCAAGAAGAAGACGGCATTTTAATCTTAAACAGAATTTATGATAATGTTGAACTTAATCAACCTCTTGAAAAATTAATGAATTTAAAAGATGAAATCATTTTCCACACAGCACCAACTGCAAACCGTGGGGATCAAATGAGCGTTATCGGTATTGCAAGAGAATTAAGCGCATTATTTAATCGAAAAATGAAACAAGTTGAATATAAAACTTATGATTTAAAAGCGCAAAACTTTGAAGTTGAAATTTTAGATGATGACGCTTGTAAATATTATTCTGTTGCAATTTTAAAAAATTTAGAAATAAAACCTTCTCCAGATTTTATTCAAAGAAGGGTGACAGCTGCCGGCATGCGCCCAATTAATAACATTGTTGATATTACAAATTATGTTATGCTTGAAATGGGAACTCCGCAACATGCTTTTGATTTTGACAAATTAAACGGATATCTTTGCGCAAGATACGCAAAAGAAAATGAATCAATTATAACAATTGATGAAGTTGAAAGAAAATTAACAAAAGATGTTAGTGTCGTTATTGCAACAAAAGAAAAACCTGTTTGCATTGGGGGTGTTTTTGGCGGATTAAATTCTGAAATCGATAACGAAACAAAAAATATAGCCCTTGAAGCAGCATATTTTACACCACATACAAACAGAAAATCTGCTAAAAGCGTGGGCTATCGTTCAGACGCTTCAAGCAGATATGAAAGAGGAATTGACATTGAGATGGTTCAAAAAGCGCAATATCGCTCTATTGAACTACTTGAAAAATATGCAAACGCAAAATTTGAAGGAATTGTTAAAACAGGTTTTGATAAACTTGATGACATTGAAATTACTTTAAGAAACTCTGAAATTAAAAGAATTTTAGGAATTGAAATTCCTCAAGAACGCTCTATTGAAATTCTTGAAAATCTTGGTTTTGAGCTTTTAGGCAAAAATGAAATGGCTGCAAAATTCAAAGTTCCAAGTTGGAGATACAACGATGTTTATCGTGAAATAGATTTAATTGAAGAAGTTTCAAGAATTGATGGCTTTGATAAAATCACTCCTCAAATTCCAAATATTTCACAAGGCGCAACAATTAGCTTTGACACAAGAACACTTAAAAAAGTTAATGAAACAATGCTTTCTTTTGGTTTTGATGAAATTATCACAAGTTCATTAATCGGCAAAAACTTATGTAATATGTTTTTACAACCATTAGATGAAGAAAAGAAAATTGAAGTTAAAAATCCGCACAGCGAAGATTTTTCAACCTTAAGGCAAAACTTAATGCCTAATATGCTTGAAGTTGTTAAAAACAATTTTGATAACGGACAAAAAACATTCAGACTTTATGAAATAGGTAAAACTTATCTTCAAAAAGAAGCGCCAACCCTTGATAATTCAGGTGTTGAAGAAACAAGAAAACTTTCTGGATGTATTTTTGGTCAAGTTAATAATAGCCTATACTTAAATAAAAAAGATGACTTTTTCACCTTAAAAGGTGTATTAGAAGGGCTTTTTGAAAAACTTGGAATTTCAAAAAGAATTGTTTTCAAAAAATTTAACGAAAACGATATGAAAAGCCACGAATTTATCCACCCAGCGCAAGCAGCTACAATTTCACTTCTTGGAAGCAAAACCAAAGAACCAATTGGCTATATAGGTACACTTCATCCTGTTTTAGGGGATAAATTAAAATTAAATCAACCTCTTTATATTTTTGAAATTAATTTAGAAGAAATTTTATCTTCAATTACACCAACAACAGCAAAATTCAAAAAATTGCCTGTATTTGGCGCTATTCAAAGAGATATCGCCCTAAGCGTAGATAGAACAACAACAATTGAAGAAATTAATAAAGCAATTAAAAAAGTTGCCTCAAAAGAAATTTTCAAATCTTCAAAAGTTTTTGATATTTATGAGGGGGATAAAATTGAAGATGGTAAAAAATCTCTTGCTTTTAGAATTATTTTACAAGATGAAAACAAAACCCTTACAGATGACATTATTCAAGCTGAAATAAATAAAATTAAAGCAGGGCTTGAAAAAAATATAATAGGCTTATCTTTAAGATAATTAAGCTAAACAAAACAAAAACCTTGGCATAATCGCCAAGGTTTTTTTAAAAAATAATTATAATTATTTAATTCTATCTTGATAGAAATTTGTTTTTGGTTTTTCTTGTTCAAGAGATTTAAGAGCTTTTTCATAATCAATTTTAGCAGCTGCAGCAGCTTGCATTTTTCTTTGAGTTTCTCTTTGTTGTTCAATTGCTCTTTTTTGACCACGTAAAGTGTCATCTTTAACAATGTTTCTACCAGTTGA
This sequence comes from uncultured Candidatus Melainabacteria bacterium, assembly GCA_934700385.1. Classification (GTDB taxonomy): domain Bacteria; phylum Cyanobacteriota; class Vampirovibrionia; order Gastranaerophilales; family Gastranaerophilaceae; genus RUG14156. The sequence continues at coordinate 69,041 of CAKUXO010000002.1, read as the reverse complement.
ATCGTAAATAGTTCTAGCACTTGCAAAACTTGTAAAAGCCATTAATGCAATTAATGATAAAATCGAAATTTTTTTCATATTTACCTCCATATATCATTTAATATACATACTAAAACGAAAAAAGGCAAAAGTTGTTCATTTTTAAAAATTATTTATCAAAAATATACATTTCTTAATATTTAAGAATTTTTCAGCCTATGGCGCAATTCTTTGTAATTAGGACAATATTTTTCGACTTCATCCCAAAACTTTTTAGAATGATTTTTAACTCTCGTGTGGCAAAGTTCGTGGATTAAAACATAATCAATTATATCAAAATCATATTTCATCAAATTAATATTTAAACTGATATCATTTTTAAAAGAACAGCTTCCAAAGCGAGTTTTTTGATTTCTTAAGCTGATTTTTCCAAAAGAAAAGTTAAATTTTTCAGCTAAAAATTTTAATCTTTGAGGAAGATAGTTCTTAGCTTCTTGTTTTAAGGCTTTTAAATATGCTTCTTCAAAATTTTTCTGCACAAGTTCAGAAGAAAAATCAAGCTGTTTAGGATATGTAAAATAAACAATATTCTTTTTTAAAGTAGTGTTAAAACTATCCCCCTCAAGGATTTTTAGGGAATCAAACTTTGTTTTAAAATTTTTATCATAATTTTTTTTAGTTATTTTAAAACTTTTAATTTTATCAAAATTTTTCAATAAAAATTCTTTTGCAGTTTTAAAAGGACATAAAATCGGCATTGTAACCAAAAGTTCGTTTTGATTTTTAAGGGTGATTTTAATGTTTTTTGAGATAAGAAGTTTTTTATATTTTATTTTAAAGTTATCAATTTCTTCTGTTTTAGTTTGATTTTTTAAAAGTTTATTCATCTTTAAATATTTTTAAATGGCGGTCTTTGCCCTCTCCAACGCTTGTTGATTTAAAACCATGGGCTTCAACAAGTTCGTGTTGAAGTTTTCTAATTTGTTTATCTTGTGGCTCAAGTTCAACAACTTCAGCACCTTCAGACAATTTTGCAATAGCAGCATTTGTTTCATCAAGCGCTAATTCTGTTGAATCTTTATAGTCTGTAATGTGTTCAACTTCTTGATTTTCTTGGGTTAAATTAAGAGCTTCTTTTAAAACCCTTTGAATTTGGCTCATTGAATTTGTCCTTACAAAAAAGACAGGAAGCCTGTATTCATTAGCAGTTGCAAGGATTTTTGTTCCGCCTTTTGCAAAATTTTTATGAGCAATAACAAAATCTGCTTCTTCGACACTTCTTACAATTGAAGCATCTATATCAAGCCTTTCAATAATTTTATCTACAATCGAGCGAGAAACTGCATAAATATAAATCTTTTTATGTTTTTTATTTTCTTGAATATATTTTTGTCTGTTAAAATTAAAACTTAAGGAAGATTGAGTCGGCTGATTTATTTTTTTATCAAGTTCTTCAACTTTTTTTAAAATATTAACATCTTGTTTTTTTTCTTTATAATTCCCATCAACTTTTCTGATTTCAGGAGTAATCGGCCATCCACGCAAAATATAATCAACCGCTTGGGCGCTATCTTTATAAATAGCAAGGGTGTTTCTATCTATAATTTCAATAACAATATCAAAAGTGGGTTGTTTTTGTCTTTCTAAAACCGTTTTTTGGCAACCTCTGTGCTTTGCTTCATCATCACCTAAAGTAACAGTATCCACACCGCCAATTAAATCAGACAAAGTCGGGTTTTTAATTAAGTTATCAAGAGTGTTACCATGTGCTGTTGCTATTAACATAACACCACGCTCTGCAATTGTTCTAGCGGCTTGCGCTTCAAGTTCTGTTCCGATTTCATCAACCACAATAACTTCAGGAGTATGATTTTCAACAGCTTCAATCATAATATCTTTTTGAAATTCAGGCTGAGCCACTTGCATTCTTCTAGCTTTACCGATAGCCGGATGAGCAACGTCGCCATCCCCTGCGATTTCATTAGAAGTATCAACAACGACAACCCTTTTACCAAGTTCATCTGCCATTAAGCGGGTTATTTCACGAAGTTTTGTTGTTTTACCTACTCCAGGGCGCCCTAAGAAAAGAATTGATTTATTTTGGACAACAAAATCTTTAATACATTCAATTGTACCTGTTATAACACGTCCGATTCTACAAGTTAAACCAACGATTTTACCTTGGCGGTTTCTAATTGCGCTTATTCTATGCAAAGTGCCAGCTATACCAGAGCGGTTATCAGAAGTAAATTCAGGAAGTTGTTCACAAATATAATCCAAATCTTGCCTTGTTATGTTGTCATTTCCAATTGAAATAATTTTTCCGTTACCAAGTCGAATTTCAGGAATTCTGCCTATATCTAAAACTATTTCAATAGCGTCATCAAGCAAGCCCTCTTGAATATTTCTTTTAATCCTTAAAGGCAAAATTTCTATCAATTTTCCGATATCATTTTGAAATTGCACTTCGCTCATTTTTCAGTCATCCTTTTACCTTATCTAATATTATAATGCCCGAATTAAAATATCAATCATCATTTTTTAAAAAACTTCGCAACAGTTTGAAATAATGTATTTTAGACACTATTAGAAGATGAGCCATTTAAAATTTTAATACCTTGTTGAGCGTAATTTAAAAAGCCATAATAATATTCTATCTCTTTTTCAGTTTTTGCGCTATTTAAGATTTGAAGGGATTTTAAATAATAGATATTATCAGAAGCAATAGGATTTTTAATACCAAGTTCAAACGCTTCAATGTTTACTTTCAACACCTTTAAAATTTTATTTAAAGTTGAGAATGTAGGAAAATAAACACCTGTTTCAATTTTTGAAATATGCTTTTCATTAACACCGGCAAGCTCTGCAAGTTTTGCTTGGGTTAACTTTCTTTCTTTTCTTAATTCTTTTATTTTTTTACCAAAATCATTCTTAAGCATTATTCACCATAATTATTTTAAACTAAGTTTCAAACAAGAGTAACAATGATTAATGTTACTTTTTATTAAATCTCGCATTCAATAGGATAGTTTATGTTAATATAGTCTTGCTTTCGACAATCTTTAGGATATTTATGAAATCAATAACTAAAAATTTAACCATAAGCAAAAGTTTCATTATTTTTATTTGCTTTTTTGTTTTATATTTTGGAATTTCCTTTAGTCTAAGCTTTTTAAACGACGCTGTTTTTAAAGACTATGGAATTTTTTTCGGTTCTGATTGTCCAAGGGTTTATGAAGATTTTTTATATATCAATGTCTGCCATTACAGACTAAGAGTTCATCCGCTTCAATTAATTGAAATGCAACCTTTAATTCAAATTATTAATGGGTTTTTACATTCCCAAAGAGCAAGTTTTCTTGTTTTGAGTTCACTTTTTGGAAGTGCAATTGTTAGTTTTATATATTCAACAATTTTAAATTTCACAAATAAAAAACAATTATCTATAATTTTTTCAATTATTTTTGGAATAAGTTTTTCAACATTAATTTATGTCGCCACACCTGAAACCTATATTTTTACAACATTTTTCAATGTTTTAAATCTTCTATATGCAAGCATTCTTTTTAAAAACAAAAATAAGATTAAACTCAAAGATTGTTTTATATTGGCACTTTTAAGCGTTTTAGGTTTTGGAATTATTCCTGTATCAATTATTTCAAATTTAATTATAATCTTTTGGATAATCGTTGAATTATCTAAAAACAAAAAAGAGATTTTTTTAAACTTTTTAAGAACAGTTGTCTTATTTTTAACAATATTTTTTAGTTTAACTCTTATTCAAAAACTTGCTTATGTGCATATACCGCTTCCTTTTGAAGGTTCAGCCAAAGAAGAGGTTAATTATTTAAGTAAAAATATTACTCCAAAAAGGAAAATAAAATTCTTAATTCAAAGAGGGATTGTTTCAAGTTTTTATCCTGTCAAATTTTCAATACATAAAGATTTAAATGTTAAAAATGGAATACTATTTTTTGATGATAACAAAAAAACAACCATATATTTTAGTGCCTTAGGTTTAATTTTATTTGGAATTATCAGCTACTTTAAAAACTTTAAAAAAGCAAACAATAGGCTAATTTCAGCTCTTGGCTTAATTATATTAATAAGTTTAATTGAAAATTATTTTTATGGAACAGGTGAATGTTTTTTATATACGCAAAATTTTCTTAATTATTTAATAATTTTGCTCGCATTATTTTATTCTTTTTTAAAAGATAAAATATCGATAAGTCTGCTTTCGATTTTTATTTTATACCAAACAATAATGAATTTTTCAGCACTTCATTTTATAAATGATTTTATTGCAATTGATTCACAAAAGCATTATTCATTTTTTATTTGGCTATTATACGGCTTGATTTGCGGTTTTGTTTTATATTTATTTACTATAATTTATAAAAAATTAATTAAAAATGAAATTTTAACTTTATCAATTGAAAACAAAATAACGCTTTACAGCAGCTTATACCTATTTTTTATAGTTATTGTCTGTATATTTGTTGCACTTTTCCATGGGAGAGTGTAAATGTTGAAAAATATTATAAAAACATTAAAAATAAATCATTATATAAAAAATTTAATTGTTGTTTTTCCTTTAATTTTTTCAATGAATTACGACAAATTAGATTTATGTATAAAATGTTTTATAATTTTTATTGCATTTTGTTTAATCTCATCTTGTGTTTATATTTTAAACGATTTAATTGACATTGAAAAAGATAAATTACATCCCATTAAGAAAAATAGACCAATTGCAAGCGGTGTTTTTCCTAAAAATTTTGCAACACTTATTCTTATTTTATTATTAATTATTTCATCTTTTTTAGCTTTTAAATTAAACATACTATGCTTTTTAATGATTATTTCATATTTTATTTTGAATGTTTTTTATTCATTATTTTTAAAAAACATTCCCCTAATCGACGCTTCTTGTATTGCTTTTGGGTTTATTTTTAGAATAATTGCCGGATGTTTTGCTATTAAAGTAATTCCATCTCCACTTGTTGTTTTATTAACTTTTTTCTTATCTATGTTTTTTACATATACTAAAAGAAAACTTGAATTTCAACTTTTAGAAAACAATGAAAATTGCAGAAAATCAATTAAAAACTTCAATCTTGAAATTTTTAATCAATTTATATTAATCAATGCGATTTTATCAATTTCGTTTTATATTGCATACATTGTCAATATAACATCATTTGGAAAGGCGGCAACTTATCTTTATTTAACCTCAATTCCATTCACCCTCATTATTTTTAGGTTGCTATTTTTAATTAATACTTCAAAGATAAAGGATGACCCGATAATTTATATCGAGAATGACACAACTCTTAAATATCTTTTTATTTTTTATTTAATTACAACTATAGTTACAATAAAATTTTAATCTTATGTATAAAACTAAAAAAAATTGGCTTAAAATATCAGATAAAATACGCTTTTGCATTATAGGAATAATTAATGCATTTTTAGCGTATTTGTTCTATATATTTTTTTTATTTCTATTAGGACAGAAAAATTTTCAACTTTCATTAATTTTAAGCTGGGTTTTTTCGTCTTTTACATCATTTTTTCTACATAAACATTATGTTTTTAGAACAAAAGGAAATATAATTAAACAATATTTAAAATGTTGCACAAGTTGGGTAATTGCATATTTAATTAATGCAATTTTACTTGAATTTTTTGTTAAACAAATTAAACTAAGTCCGTATTTAGCTCAAATTCTTGCGCCTGCAATAGCAGGAATATTTACATTTTTTGTTTTTAAAATTATAGTTTTCAACAAAAAAACTAATTATTAAACCTGAAAAGCATAATGTCGCCGTCTTGAACGATGTAATCTTTGCCTTCTAGGCGAGCTAAGCCTTTTTCACGAGCCTGTGCCCAAGAACCTGATGAAATAAAGTCATCATAACCAACAACTTCTGCTTTAATGAAACCTTTTTCAAAGTCTGTGTGGATAACGCCTGCTGCTTGAGGGGCTTTCATTCCTTTTGTAATTGTCCAAGCACGAACTTCTTTTTCGCCTGCTGTGATATATGTTCTTAAATTCAAGATATCATAAGCAGATTTAATCATTCTTTCAATACCTGAATTTTCAATTCCAAGTTCTTTTAAATAATTTTTTGCTTCGGCTTCACCAAGGTCAACGAGTTCTTCTTCAAGATTAGCGCAGATTAAAACAACTTGAGCATTAGAACCAACATAATCTTTAACCTGTTGAGTATATTTATTTCCGTTTAACAAGTCTGTTTCAGAAACATTACAACAATAAATTACAGGTTTTGACATTAATAAGTGGCAAAAATGAAGGGCTTTTTTCTCATCTTCATTAAAGTCAGATGAATCAATAAAATGACCTTTTTCAAGATAAGGCATACATTTTTGAATAACGCTATCTTGAATTTTTGCCTCTTTATCGCCCGATTTAACTTGTTTTGCAATTCTTTTTGAAATATTTTCTAATGTTGCCATATCGGCAAGAGCTAATTCCATATTGATTGTTTCAATGTCATCTACAGGATCAACCTTGCCTGAAACGTGGATTGTATTAACATCATCAAAACATCTTACAACTTGAACAATAGCATCTACTTCACGGATGTTATGTAAAAATTGATTTCCTAAACCTTCACCTTTAGATGCACCCTTAACAAGACCTGCAATATCAACAAATTCAATTGCGGTAGGTATTACTGTTTGAGTATTTACTAATTTTTGCAAAGTATATAAACGCTCATCTGGTACATTTACAACACCAACATTTGGTTCAATCGTACAAAATGGATAATTTGCACTTTGCGCATTTTTAGCATTCGTTAACGCATTAAAAAGTGTTGATTTACCAACATTGGGAAGTCCCACAATACCTACTTTTAACATTTTTCTTTCCTTTTAATTATTCCTAAATCTTGGACTAATTATTATTTTACAACAAAAGTAAAAATTAAACAGATTTTTTTGTATCGAAGTAAATATCGCCTTTTTGAATGTGTTTACCCTCTTTAAGAATTTCGCCAGCTTCATCTACTAAACTAGCAGCGCTACATTCTCCGACAAGTTCAGCAGGAACATCAACAACACCACAGGTTATGGTAAAACCACCATGCTTTAAATGGTCGCTTAACCATAATTTTGTTTGAGCAATTTGCGCCGTTTTATCAAAACGAACATTTAAATAATTATTTAAAAAGTCATCATATAAAACAGAGTCTTCATCAGCAGGGTTGCCACTAAAGATTTTATCTATTGCGGTTTGGAGTTTTTCGATAATAGATGGATTTTCTTCTGTTTTAAGTGCATAATTCAACATTGAAGCAGAGTAACGAGTTAAATTCTGTTCAATATGTTGCACAGTATCTGCAAAAACTTTGTTTTCCATTAAACTAGAATCTTGCGATATCATTGAATTTAAAACTACACGTTGTTCTTTTAAAGATTTAATTTCATTAAGATATGTGTTTGCATCTTGACAATAATTTAAAACACTTTTCGCTTTATCAACATATCTTTGAGAATATTTTGTCATAAATTCATTCATTTCAATTCTTTTTTGAACTTCAGTACAAACTTCTTCTATTTCTTCTTTAGATTTATTTGAAAATACAATAACAAATTCTTCGCCGCCAAATCTGTATGAGCCAATAGAGTTTTTTCTTGCAACATCTTGAACAGAAGAGCCTATTTTATGGATAAATTCATCACCTATTTCATAACCTAAAAGTTCATTAACAGATTTAAAATTATCCATATCAAACATCGCAACTGTAATGTTTTCACCATTTTTTGCAGCTTCTTGAATTTTTTGGTCTAATCTATTTAAAAGACATCTTTTATCTCTTAAACCTGTAAAACCATCCCTTGTTATATCAGGATTTTGATTTAAGTTTTTATCTTGAGATGATAATTCAGATTTCAATTCAGGAGTAACACGAGTTGTTACACGTGAACGAATAAATACATCACCATCATTGTTTTTAATTGTACCGTTAAAGTTTTGTTTAAAATTATTTATAGAATTCTTTTTGATACTATTGGAATAAAAATTATTATTAAAATTGACTTTCATTTTCTTAGACTGGCTTTCGGCAAAGTTGTAAAACTAACACTTCATTATTAAAACCTGTGAAGAAAAAAATTAGACAGAAATTTTCATTTCTGTCTAATTTTCTTTACATTTTTTTACACACCAACCAAAACGTTTTCTTGTTCAAGTTGTAGAGTAATTGTTGTTAAGTCACAAACTGAGCTTGGTCCAAAGTATTGAATAGCCCCAGGGAAAATGTAACAATCTTCCATAGCCCATTTTTCTCTGTTGTTTTCTAAAGCCTTAAATACAGGTCCATCAAGTTCAACTAACGCTTTTTTAATTACAGGTTTCATTTCACCATGACGACGTTCCATATTCATCATCATTGTTAAAGGAACACCACCTGCAACCCATTCCGAAGCCGGTTTTGTTGTATTTTTGATTGAAGATAAATAACCAGTTAAACCTGCTTGCATTAAAGCAAAAGCATTATAACCTAATGAATAGCAGTAATCTGCGTCAAAGTTAGATGGCATAGCACATCTTCCTTCGTAACCAAAGAAGTGAGCTTGGTCAGAGAATTTGCCGTTAAATTTGCCTTCTTTTTTCATCAAGTTTAATTTTTCTCTAATCATTTCAATTAAAAGTTTTTCAGTTTCAATTTTAGAAACTTGAACGTTACCATGTGGATCTCTATCCATTAATAATTGAGCTTTTATTTGAGATGGTAAAGACATAAATAATTTAGCTGAATCTGAAGCTAATTTTGAAGAAATTAATTGATATTTTTCTTCTTGAGAAGCATTTTGATAGCCGTTATCTTTTTCTAAACCTGCAAGTAAGTCATTTAGGGATGAAATCATTACTTTCATTTCAGGAATAAACTCAATTAAACCTTCAGGAATTAAAGCAATACCAAAGTTTTTACCGTTTTCACTACGACGAGCGATGATATCTGCCATATATGAAACAATTTCATCTAAACTTTGTTTTTTAGCTTCAACTTCTTCACCAATTAAAGTGATATTTGGTTGAGTTTGTAAAGCTGCTTCAAGACAAACATGAGAAGCGCTTCTTCCCATTAATTTAATAAAGTGCCAATATTTTTTAGCAGAATTTGCGTCACGTTGGATGTTACCGATTAGTTCAGCATAAGTTTTTGTAGCTGTATCAAAACCAAATGAAATTTCAATTTGATCATTTTTTAAATCACCATCAATTGTTTTAGGGCAACCGATTACAGTGATTCCTGTGTTATTTGCAGCCATCCATTCAGCTAAAAGACAAGCGTTTGTGTTTGAATCATCCCCACCAATAATAACAATTGCGCTGATTTCAAGTTTCTTACAAACTTCTAGAGCTTTTTTAAATTGATCTTCGGTTTCAAGTTTTGTTCTACCAGAACCAATGATATCAAAACCACCTGTGTTACGGTATTTATCCATGATTTCATCAGTTAATTCCATATATTTTCCATCAACAATACCAGATGGGCCACCTAAGAAACCATATAATTTATTTGATTTATCAGCTGTTTTAAGAGCGTCATATAAACCTGCGATAACGTTGTGTCCCCCAGGAGCTTGACCGCCTGAAAGGATAACACCTACGTTTCTTTTTTCATTTGAAAGAACTTCACCTGTTGTATCAAATTTTGCAATTGGTTTACCATAAACGTGTGGAAATAATTTTTTAATTTCTTCTTTATCTGCAACTGCTTGTGTTTGCCCACCTAGTGTTAATTTAATGTTATTAATACCGTTTTGCAAAGCACCTGCAAGTTTTGGTTGATATTTCAATCTTTCTTCTTGTAAAGGTGAAATTTCTCTCATTTTAATACTCCTATTTACATGATTATTCACAAATATTATCGCACAAAAATTTTAGACAACAATCTCAATTTCATTTTTATATATAACATACCCAGGGTGCGCATTTGGCGGTTTTTTAAGATTTTTTCTTTTTGTCATAATAATTGGCGCTTTGGATGAATTTTTTGCTTTTGAATTTTCTTTAGTTAATTTTGCGCAAAATTCCATAACTTCTTTTGGAACTTCATTGTTATCTAAAACTTTTAAAATAACGTGACTGCTTGGAAAACCTTGCCCATGGAACCATAAATCTTCATTTTTAGCTATTTTTGAAATTAAATAATCGTTTTGCTTGTTATTTTTTCCAAGATAAATTTGATAATTTTGAAATTCTATTTTTTCTATTTGAATATTATTTTTTTCGCTATTTTGTTTTGTTGGTTTTTTTTCAAGATAATTCATTTCAATTAATTCTTGTTTAATTTGATTTAATTCTTCAAAACTTGAAGAATTTTCAATGTTAAATAAAATTCCTTCTAAATATTCAAGCTCTTTTTGAGCTTCATTTGCCCTTGAAAGAGAATATTCATAGGTGGATTTCATTTTTTTATATTTAGCATAATATTTTTGCGCATTTTCATTAGCTGAAAGATTGATTTCAAGAGGAATTTTTAAATCATCGACTTCTAAAAATTCTTGATTAGGCTTGATATTATACATATAAGCCATGATATAGTCTGCCATTAATTTATATTTTAAAACTTTTTTCTCGTCAACAACTGCGTTTAATCTATCTGAAAGTTTTTTAATTTGCTTAGTTGGAACTTTTTTTAAATTAACTTTTTGGGCTGATAAAATTTCATTAAATAAAATTTTTGAAAAATAATCATCTAATGCTTGATTAAGATTTTTTTCATCTTTAGCCCAAAAATCAATAATAAAGCGCTTTTCTTTACCCATTTCAAGGTTTTGCATAAAAGAAAAAATATCTTCTAGAGAATTAAATTTTTTAAAGATTTCAGATAAAATATTTTGAGAAAAATAATAAAAATTTTCGCTTAAAAGTTTGATATCGTTAGCTTTTGCAATTTCATGAAAGGTTGAAAAACTTGTGTTTAAAATATCTAATTTGTTTTTTTGAGGCGGATAGATGTAGTTAATTCCGCCATAAACCTCTCTGACAGAGCTTTTTTGAGCAGAAATATTATGAATTGAACCGATTATTATTTTACTTGTTGCATTATATAAAATTACGTTTGAGTGTTTTCCCATAAATTCTAAAGCCAAGCATAGTTTAGTTAAAGAGCCGATTTCATCAAAATAATCAAAATAAAGCTCAATTATTCTTTCATATTTTACAAGACGAAAATCCTTGATTTTACTGCCATTAAGATATTTTCTTAATTGCATACAGAACATTGGCGGATTTTTAGGAATTTCAATGTTTCTTAGTTTAGAAGTTTTTTCATCGATAAAACAAATATGCGGATATTTTGGATTAATGTTAATGTATAATTTTTTATTTTCTTGCTTTTCGTGGTTTAAATTTCTTAAATTTAAAATAATTTCATGCCTTGATGGCAATTGAATCTTTTGAACAATTGCGCCATTTATAAAATCAAAATTTTCTTCAAAAAAATATTTTAAAGTTAAAGAATCTAGGTTCAACATAAAATAATTCTAACAAAAAAAATCTATGTTACAATAAGAAAAACACGTATTCTCCAGAGTATATAACGCCTAAGGGCTTATATAGCGTGAGATACAAATTCGTCAAGGTAGCTAACCCGAACCTTGTAATAGCAAGGATTTTACCTTGCTTTTACTTGGCGAGGCGGTTTCTAGTTAAGAAATGTTAAAGTTAAACTAAAACTTCCCTTAAACTGACAAATTTTTATTTTTAGACTTTTTATAGTTTTGTCACAAAAAGGAAATTTTATGACTATTAATTTTTTTCCAATTAGAAATATTAGCTTTAATAAAATAAATAATAATAAAATTCAAAATCCAATTAAACCCTTGGCTTTTAAAGGGGATAGTTTTAATTTTTCAAACAAAAAAGAAACATCGGGCTTACTTGAAATAACTAAAAAACTTCAAAAAAACGATATAAAAATTAAATTTGAAGACATTAATGAAATTTTTAAAGAAAGTAAATGTGAAGATGTTGATGATTTATATGATTTTTTAAGACTAGATGAAGAACCTGAAAACGTTGGTCAGGCTTTTATTTTAGCCAGATTATTAAAAAATGGAACAATAACGTTTGAAAAACTTAATGAAATTTATTCAGAAGAAAATGACTTTGAAAACTTTACTTGTGCTTGTGAAGATTTCACAAATACTTTTAATGAATTAGGAAATGATTTATATAAAAGTCTTAAAATTTCATCAATGGCTATATCTGTTTCGGCGGGTGAAATGCCGTGCGAGGTTGTTAAACCAATTTTAGAAAGCATTGATGAAAAATCTGAAAAAGATATCAATAACGAATTAGAAAAATTTTACGAAGAAAAAATTAAAAAAATTCAAGATGAAATAATTTCAATTAATAAAGACTTTTTTAACGAAGAAGATGTTGAAATTGAAAGAGAGCTTGAAAGTTTTAAAGTAATTGATTCCGACAAGAAAGAAGAACTTTTTAATATTCTCAATCATCACCTTAATGAATTAAAAGAAAGTAAAGCTCTTTTAAAAGAAAATAAAAAACTAGAACAACTTTATAAAGAAAAGAAAATTAATAAAACTCAAATAGGCTATATTGCTTCAAGTTTTGAATGGCTGCAAAACCAACTTTTAAAGTATATGCTTGATGATGATATTAATTCTAAAATTAACTTTGCTAAAATTAGAGAAATTTTAAGCTATCCGCCACGAAGAAATCACCTTGAAACTGGGGTATATTCAACAGAAGGCATTTTTAATTTAATTAAAAAAGATAAGGTTGTTAACTCGTCTGACGCCACTAATATCATTTTAAAAGATGAAATAGCACAAAAATATCAAGAATTAATTGAAAAAGGCTTTTCTTCAAAAGAAGCCTCGGTTTTAGCTAATGTTGCAGATTTAAAAGATTACTCTAGCGAAGAATTAAAAGAATTTTTAAAAGTTATCAGATTTGATAAAACAAGAGAAAACAAGGCTAATGAAGTAATAGATGAATTTTTTAATCTTAACCCTGATTTAGATTTAAAAGATTTTAATGAATTTGCAAAAGAAATTGATTTTGATAAACTAACAGAAATTGCACCAGCAATTAAAGCATTCACTCCAAAACAATATCTTGATTTTATCAATTTTCACTATTTTGGTGACAGAAAAACAAACTTTACAAAAGAAGATTTAACTTTTTCTGAAAATTTCACACATTATCTTTCCCATAATTTTACTAATGCAGATGAATTATCTGAAATTATGACAAAATATCCGGCAACAAATAGATTTGTAGGAGCTTTACCAAAAGATTGGGTTTTAAGAAAAGAAGATAGTAAAGAATTAAAAGAAAAAATTGACAATTCTTTTGTAAACTTTATTAGTTCTAAAGATAAAAATGCACTTAAAAAAGAGCTTGAAGAAATTTTAAAAACCAAAACAAAGATAAGTGCAATTGGCGCAGGGCAATTTGGAATTGTTTATAAAATAGCACCGGAAAATAAAACCCCTATATGCCTTAAAACATATTACCCTAATGAACTTCTTTTAAATTCTAAAAAACAAAGAAACACCCATGGCAGCCACATCGAAGCCCAAACAGCGTTATTTGCCAATTATTATTCTAATGATTTTGTAAAAATGTATTTTGGAAAAGTAGCGCCTTTAAATTGTGAAGATGGTTATATCGCTACGCAATTTTTAGACGAGCAAACAAAACCAATTAAAACATCGACTTTAGAAAATTCAGAATATATTATTTTATCTGATGACGTTTGGGAAGACCATAACATGATTAATGATAAAATAATTGATTATGGCGGAGTTCAAATAAGAACAGAGGCAGATTTAAGGAATAACAACGAAATTAGACCAAAAGATTAAGTTAAGTAAATTTTAATAAATAATAATTATCTATTTACTTTACATATAAATTATTTTTATAATATTATAAGAATAATTTATGATATAATAACTTTTGGCAAAATTTATGACACAACAAATAAACAAAAAACCAAATAATCCTTTTAAGTTGAAATCAAAAGATGACGCATATCTTAAACTTCCACAAGCACCAAGATTTAACGATATTATTTCTGACGACGACTTAAAATATATTTTTAAATTTTCCAATGATGAAAAAAGACTTCTTTGCGTTTCAATTGATGAGGGCGAAGAATATATCAAAGTTTTAATTTATATTGTTTTGGTTTGTTCAAACATAAAAACAATCTTCAAAAAAAGAAAAAAATTGTAATCATTTTCCAAAAATGATATAATTCGTTTGTAGATTAAGATTAGAGGATATACTATGTATATTGAAGAAGTATTATCAAAAGTTGAAGAAAAAAATTCAAACGAAAAAGAGTTTATTCAAGCAGTTGATGAAGTTTTAGAAACCATCAAACCTGTTATTGAAAATGACAAAACTTATGAAAATTTATCTTTATTAGAAAGATTAACAGAACCAGAAAGAATTATCACTTTCAGAGTTCCTTGGGTTGATGACAAAGGAAAAGTTCAAGTCAACCGTGGTTTTAGAGTTCAATTTAACAGCTGCATTGGTCCATATAAAGGCGGTTTAAGATTTCACCCAAGCGTAAATCAAAGTATTATGAAATTTTTGGCTTTTGAACAAATCTTCAAAAATGCTCTAACAGGTTTACCAATTGGCGGTGCTAAGGGTGGTTCTGACTTTGACCCTAAAGGAAAATCAGACTTTGAAATTATGAAATTCTGCCAAAGTTTTATGAATGAACTTCAAAGACACATTAACCATAATCTTGATGTTCCAGCTGGCGACATTGGAGTTGGCGCAAGAGAAATAGGATATTTATTCGGTCAATATAAAAAAATTAAAAATGCCTTTGAAGCAGGTGTTTTAACAGGTAAAGGGCTTGAATATGGCGGTTCTTTAGCAAGAAAAGAAGCAACAGGCTTTGGCTTAATTTATTTCATGCGTGAAATGTTAAAAGCAAACAACCAATCTTTTGAAAATAAAACAGTTACAATTTCAGGCTCTGGTAATGTTGCAATTTATGCCGCTCAAAAAGTTATGGAATATGGCGCAAAAGTTGTTGCGATGTCTGATTCAAATGGTTGTATTTATGATGAAAACGGCATTGACTTAGATGAAATTAAACGCCTAAAAGAAGTTGAAAGATTAAGAATTAAAGAATATCTTAAAAAATATCCTAATGCCAAATATGAAGAAAATGTAAAAGGTGAAACCCCTGCTGTATATAAAATAAAAGCAGAAATTGTACTACCTTGTGCAACTCAAAACGATATTAATCTTGAAACAGCTAAAATTTTAGTTCAAAATGGCGCAATTGCAGTTGGTGAAGGTGCTAATATGCCAACAACAATTGAAGCAATTAACTATTTAATTGAAAATAATGTTCTTCTTGCACCAGCTAAAGCAGCTAACGCAGGTGGTGTTGCAACTTCAGCTTTAGAAATGTCACAAAATAGCATGAGATATTTCTGGTCTTTTGAAGAAGTTGACAATAAATTAAATGAAATTATGACAAACATATTTAACATCTGCCAAGCAACTTCAAATGAATATAACCTTGGAATTAACTATGTTGCAAGTGCTAATATTGCTGCTTTCAAAAAGGTAAGTAAAGCAATGATTGCTCAAGGTATTATTTAAAAATTCAGATAATAAATAAATTAAAAAGCTCGCATTTTGCGAGCTTTTTTTAAGCAATTATATCTAATTTATCTTTTTTAGTTTTAACATCTTTTGCTTCTTGCAAGGTTTTTTGAGCTTGCGAAGCAACTTTATAATCTTGATTAGATGGGTCAGATGGCGCTAGAGCAGAATTTATTACCTTTTTAGCATGGTCAATTGTTTCATCAGGATTTTGCTGATTTAAAGTTGGCATTTTAACTTCAACATGACCTGCGTAAGCCACCCCATTAGAATCTTTATCTATTTGAATTGGTCCACCTAAAGAACCTATTGTCGCTTTGTGCGCCATTTCATGGGAATAGATTTCATTGTATCTTTGTCTTTTAAAAGCCTGAAAATTTGGATTTGAAGCAAAATTAGAATTTATCATAACACCCCCAAATTATTATCTAACGACAAAATTATTATACTATTTTGAATAAGAAAATCAAGAGGTTATGCTTTTATTTGATTAATTGTAAACATTTTTTCAATACATTCTTTTGCTTTTTTTGAAACTGTTTCATTAATCGTTATTTCATTTTTTTCATCTAAAAGTGTTTGATAAATGTTAGATAAGTTATTTCTTTTCATATTTGGACAAACGATGTTTTCATTAATTAAAACAAATTCTTTATTCCAATTGTTTAATTTTGAATCTCTGTTTAATCTGTCACAAACGCCTTTTTCAGTTGCAATTACGTATTGTGTATAATTTGAATTTTTAGCATATTCCATTATTTCTTTAGTTGAACCAACAAAATCTGCTAATTTTGCAATTGTGTGGTGACATTCTGGGTGCGCTAAAATAGGCGCATTAGGATAAGTTTTTCTTGCTTGTTCAATATCTTCAACCCTAATTCTTAAATGAGTTGGGCAAAAGCCATTAAATGTAATAACTTCAACATTATTTAATTTTGATTCAACATATTTACCTAAATATGTATCAGGCACAAAAAGAACCTTTGGAACATTTAAACTTCTAACAACTTCAACAGCATTTGAACTTGTGCAACAAATATCACAATTTGCTTTAATTTCAGCAGTTGAATTAATATAGCAAACAACAGGAATATTAGGATGTTTTTCTTTGAAAATTTTTAAATTTTCAACATCAATCATATCTGCCATAAGGCAACCGGAGTTCATTTGAGGCAATAAAACTTTTTTATCGGGCGAAAGAAGTTTTGCACTTTGTGCCATAAAATAAACACCTGCAAAAACAATAATATCAGCGTCTGTTTTTGCTGCCATTTTACTAAGATATAATGAATCTCCAACAAAATCAGAAACTTCATCGATTTCAATGTTTTGATAACAATGAGTTAAAATAATAGCATTTTTTTCTTCTTTAAGTTTTTTTATTTCTTTAATTAAATCCATTTTGCTTCAGCCCGATTGTGATATCATCCCTATAAACAAAGGTTATTTATAATTAAACTACAATTTATCTTTTAGGTCAATAATTAAAAACGTATTGCAAAGATTGAGTAAATGAATTATTATACTTTTACCCATAAAAGGAATTAAAAATGAAAATAAAATTAAACGGAAATATTATTGATATTGAAAATCAAATTTCACTTGAAACATTAATTCAAAGCCAAAACATTAACTTTAAAAACTTTATAATTGAAAAAAATCTTGAAATTATTAAAAAAGAAAACTATCAAAATACTTTTTTAAATGAAGGCGATAGCATTGAAATAGTTACTCTTTGCGCAGGGGGCTAGGTTAAATCGACAATTGAAAATTTTAAAAGCCATTTTTATAATTTTATAATCATGGATTTTAATCAAGCTTTGATTGTTTTTTCCTTATTAGTTTTCCTTGCGGTTTTATTCAGCAAAATCAGCGCAAGATATGGAATTCCATCTTTATTATTTTTTATTTTACTTGGAATTTTAGCAGGTCAAGATGGCTTGTTAAAAATTTCATTTAATGATTATAATTTAGTCCAATTTTTAGGGATAATTTCTTTAACTTTTATTTTGTTTATGGGTGGCTTAAGTGTTAATACAAAAGAAATTAAACCCGTTTTTAAAGAAGGAGTCATGCTTGCAACCCTAGGGGTTTTATTAACGGGGGTTATTTTTTCTTATTTAATTTATAAATTTTCAAATTTAAATATGCAAAGCTCAATGCTTCTAGGGGCAATAATTTCTTCAACAGACGCAGCGGCGGTTTTTGGGATTTTAAGAAGTAAAAATATAAATCTTTGTTGCAATTTAAAATCGCTTTTAGAATTTGAATCAGGCAGTAATGACCCAATGGCAGCCTTTTTAACCTTTTGTGTTATTAATTTAATTAAAAATGAAGTTGCTTTTTCAAATTTATTTTTAAATTTTATATATCAAATGACTTTTGGAATTATTTTAGGATATGTTTTAGCTAAAATTTTTGTATTTTTAATTAACAAAATAAAACTAGAATATGAAAGCCTTTATGTTGTTTTATCTTTTTCTTATGTGCTTTTTTGTTATTCATTTTGTGAAAGCCTAAAGATTAATGGCTTTATTGTGGTTTATACTCTTGGTTTAAGTTTAGCACACTTTGAATTTATTAATAAAAAAATGCTTATAAAATTCCACGACGCCCTTGCTTGGAGTTTTCAAATTGTTATGTTTATAACTCTTGGTTTATTAATTAATTTCATAGAGGGATTGAAATTTTTAAAAATTGCAGGAATTTCTTTTTTAATTTTAACTTTTATAGCAAGACCGATAGCGGTTTTTATTATTGATTATTTTTCAAAAAGAAATTTAAAAGAAAAGATTTTTATTTCTTGGATTGGTTTAAGAGGGGCGGCACCCGTTGTTCTAGCAACTTTTCCTTTAAAATATAATGTTTATTTTGCGCATGAAATTTTTAACATTGTCTTTTTTCTTGTAATTATTTCAATTTTTATTCAAGGAAGTTTAATTTCTCCTTTAGCTAAATTTTTAAAATTAGACAAAAAGAACTTATAAACAAAGCGCATAAGAAAAAAGTTTAGCAACTTGATGATTATATTTTCTTCCGTCATCTTTTGTAAATAAATTTTCAATGTGGCTTTTAGATGAACCATCAGTTGAATAAGATGGGTTTGTCATCATTATATGATGAGTGTTTGTATCATATCTTAAAGGAAAAATGTCATTCATCTGCATAAAACTTGGAAGTTTATCTGATGGATATTCATAAGCAAAAAGAGCCGTGTTAATTCTATTTAAACGTTGTTCATAGCTAATTCCGCCATAATAATTATCATTTTCAATTTCAACCCCAGGGGCATAGTTTCTGTGGTATTTTAATTCAAATGATAACTTTTTAACTGCGTCAAAGTTATCTCCCGTAATATAATCTGTTCCTGCGGTTAAACCCATATTTTCATATCTTTTAAAATCCCAAGAACTTTTTTCGCCTACTATAGAAAGATTTGTTTTTCCTGAGCGTTTTCTTATTTCATTAAAGATATATTGAGCCTGTGGATAGCTTGGAAGTGCGCCCACACCTGTATAATTTTCCATATCAAAACCGCCAATGTGTTTTGCACTATCCACAAAAATAGCTTCAAAACCAAGGTTAATTAATTTAACATTTTCTTCTATAAAAAGTTCAACAAAACTTTGATTATTCCAATCAAAAGTTACATCAGAATTTCCTTGAACAACTTTAATTTGATCTTGAGAAATCATCATTCTATAACCTGTTTTAATTCCTCTAAAATGAGCAAGGTCGCAAAACGCACGAAGTTGATTAGAAGAAGAAATTTTATCTTCTATTTCTTTTGAAATGATGTTTTCACTATAGCCTGAGTTAATTTTCAAACCATAAACAGAATTTTCTTCAAATGGCGATTTGTTATAGCCATCGCCATAAATATTAGGAAAAACTTGAGATATTATTATACAATTTGCCCAAGACTTAGCACTTGGTGGAATTGCAGGCAAAAGTTTAATTAAATTTAAAATACCGCAACAACAGGTTTCATTTTTCATTGTTGCAATAGCACGGTTGTTAATTTCAATATAATTTGCAAACCTACCCCAATTATCGCCATAATCAGGCGATTTAATTTCATCAGGAAAAGTTTGATAAAAATTATCTCCTTCTGATAGTGTCATAATTAATTCAAGTGCTTTTTTAAAATCATAGTTAATTAATTCAGAAGGCAAAACATTTGCAATCCATTTTTTATCAAAATGACAGCCGATTGAATGATAAATTTGATTATTAAAATCATTATTTTTAGATAAATTAATGTCGTAGTTTAAGGCTTTTAAAAGCATATTAATAGAATTATTCATATAAAATAAATAACTCATATTTTAATGTTTTTAAATAGACAAATTAGTAAGATTTAATTATCTTTTTTAAGCATGGATAACATTTTCACAACTTGATTTTAAATATGGAAGTTGAGATTTAATTGTGTCCTCACTAGCTAGAATTGATGTTGTGGGCTTTTGAGAAAAGATTAAATTAGCCGCCTTTTTAACATCTTCTTTTGTAATTTTATCAATAGCATTATAATATTCATCAATTCTTTTAACACCATAAGGTTCTTGAGCGTTCATTGAAATTAAAGCAGTTTCTTTATTTTCACTTTGTGTAGCGCCAATTAAATCTTGTTTTAATCTTTTCTTAGCTGCCTCAAGTTCTTCATCTGAAACAAGTTCCCTGCATAATAAATCTGTATGCTTTTTAAAACCTTCAAGAGATTTTTGAACATTATCAAAACTTGTTTTACCTGCTTCTTTATCATCTGTTGTTGTTAAAATTGATAAAGTTAAAATACCTGTATTTTCAAATGAATTAATAGATGAATAAACGCTATAGGCAAGCTGTTGCTTATCTCTTAAATCCATAAACAAACGGGCATTTGGAGTTCCGCCTAAAATAGCATTTACCAATTCAAACTTAACTTCATCTTGAATATTTCCGCTTAAAGGGAATTTATATGACTTTGAAATTTGAGCTTGATTTAGGTCATCTGTATCATAAATTATTTCTTCTTTTTTATTAGATTCAAAAATAGGTGTTAACTTTGGAGTTGAATTTTGGAATTTAAAATCATTCATACTTTGATAAGTTTTAACGCTATCTTTTAAAAACGGATATTTTTCATCAGGCATTGAAGCAACAAAAGTAGATGAAGCGCTGTGAAGTAATTCATTATAGAAAGATTTAACATCATCAAGAGTTAAGTCATCAATTGAATTTAAAATTTCATCTTTTGTTGGGAAATATCCAGGGTAAACGGAATTTAAAAGGGTTTCATCTGAATCTTTATGCGCAGCAGAAAAAACATCTTTTATGTATTTTTTTGTTTTTTCAAATTCGCTTTGAGAAAAATTAGGATTGTAAATTAATTCATTCAAAAGCTCAAGAGTTTTTGAAGTATCTTTTGCAAGACAATCTGCCCTTAGTTCAATTCTTTTTTCATTAACATTTACAAGGGTATCAATTGCATTTAATTCTTTATATTTATCAAATTCTTCTTTAGGATGTAACATTGTACCCTTTGAAAATAATTCACTTAGAACTATTGGAATAGCAGGGTTTTTGGGTTTAATTGGCGGAGTTGCTATGTTCCAATTGAATACACATAAATTTGAATTTGTTGTGTTGAAAATTAAATTTGTGTTGTTAGGTAAAACACATTCATCTAAAGAGCTAAAACCTAAATCTTTTTTTGAATTTGAACCAAAAACAATTGGTTTAGGGTTAAAACTCGTTTTTAATTTTGTCATATTATCAAAAGAATATTTAGATTGTTCATAATTTCTATTGATATCTTCAACAGAAACAGAGGTAGGATGAACCACAACCATTGAAATTTTATTTAGGTCATAATATTTTCTTGCAAAATTCATGATGTCTTCTTTTGTAATTGAATCAGCGATTGCTTTATAATCGCTAAAAGTATCAAACGAGCCGCTCATCATATTTTGCGCTAAAATATCACAAAGCGATGCGCTATCTGTCATTGTGTATTCATAGTGCTTTAACATATAATTTTTTAAAGCCTGCATATCATCATCTTTTAAATAGAAATTTTGTAAATCATAAATTGAATCGTAATATAAATCAATTGCTTTTTGTTCATCATTAGGATTTGTTGTTATCACCCCAACTAACGCACAAGGGTCATTCTTATTTAAGCCAACTTTTTGTCTATCGGCGTCATAAAAAGCATTCATTTCATCAAGCCCTTTTTTAAGGTTAGATGAAGAATAATAAGGCAAGTAATAATCAAGCATATCAGCTATTATCATATCTTTTGCATTTGTTGGTTTTGGTCCGCAAAAAGCCATCATAACAACTGAATTATTAGTTTTAGAACTTCTTACATCCTCTCTTTTAGCTTGGTTTAGAGGATTAAGAGGTTCTTTATATTTTTTATCATCAGAAAAATTACTTGATTTTAGGGTGAAATTTTTAGCTATTAAATTAATTGTTTTTTCAACATCAACATCCCCTACAACAACAGTATAAGTATCTTTTGGGTCATAATATGTTTGATGATGATTAACTAAATCACTTCTTTTTAAATTTTGAACAGTGTCAATTGAGCCTGCCACAAGGTTTTTTGAATTTGATTGAATTTGAAAAAGATTTCTAATTACTTTATCATAAGCAGAAGTCGTTGGGTCGTCGTTTATCATAGAAATTTCAGAACAAATCGGACCTTTTTCAGATTCAAGCGCAGCTTCATCAAATCTTGGAGTAGATAACATATCTCCTTGAATTTCGATTGTTTTTTCAAAATCTTTATCTTCAAAATAAGGTGCTGAAATATAATAATCTGTTTGAGCTAAGTCTGTTGAAGCGTTTGTGCTTGCACCCATTAAACCGGTTAATTTAAAGACATCGCCATCTTCAAATTTAGACGAACCTTTAAAATTACAATGTTCAATACAATGGCTTAAACCTCTAATAGAGTCATTTTCATTTAATGAACCTGCGTTAAAGAAAGTTTTAGCTATTGTTTTTTGGTCTTTTCTTGGCATGATTGCCACTTTTTGACCGTTTGCCATTTCAAACAAGTATGCCGTTTGATTGTTTTCTGTTTTAATTACACCCGTTTGACGATACATTGGGTTTGTTTGAGCTTGCCCGTTTAATCCAGCGATAGTGTACATATATGGATAAATGCCGCCTTGATTATAAATGCTTGTTTGATAAGGGTTTGAAATTACAATATTACTAAAATACGGCAAAACATACCCTTGAGAGGGCATAGTATTATAATAATTTTGATTTTTTGGATAAAAAGACGGATTTATATATTGAAATGACATTTCTTACCTTAAGATTTAAAAAAATATTATACTATTTAAAACAAACTAATCGAAAAAAATTGATACAAAAATTGAAAAAAAGTTACAAAAATTAAATAAAACATTTTTAAGCCACTAAAATTGTTTCTGATATAATATTATTAAACAAAACTTAAAATAGGAACAAATTAATGATTAAAGATAAAACAATAGGAATACCAAGAGCAATTTCATATTATAACTATTTTCCTTTTTGGTGGGGCTTTTTCAATAATATCGGGATTGAAATAATTTTATCTGACCCAACAACCAAAAAAACAATTGCAGATGGTGCTTCTTTGGTTGTAACAGAAACTTGTTTACCTATTAAAGTTTATACTGGGCATGTTGTTAATTTAATTAATAAAGGTGTTAAAAATATTTTTGTTCCATCAATTCAATCAATTGCACCTAAAATTTACAATTGCTCAAAAATAAGAGGACTTCCCGACTTAATTAAAAACGTTGTAAAAGGCGATTTTAATATAATTGAGGCAACTCTAGATAAATCAGAAAAAAATAACAATTTAATTGATTTTTTAACTGAAATTGCAACTCAATATGGAATTAAAGACATTAATAAAATTAAAGAAGCTCAAAACGCAGGTTTTGTTGTTCAAAATAATTTTAATGTAATGGTTCAAAATGGGCTTGATTTTGATGAAGCCTTAAATAACGCTAAAAAAGGTCAAGTTATTATTGCACCTAAAAAAGAAGATAAACCAATTAGTATTGCTTTAATCGGGCATGGGTATAACATTTATGATAAGCGTGCTTGTATGGATATCTTTAAAAAACTTGAAAATTTAAACGTGAGAGTTTATAACGCATATCAATTAACAATTGAACAATTAAAAGGCGGCATGGAAAGCCTTAATTCAACTCTTTATTGGGCAAACCAACACGAAATGACAGGGTGCGCTGGGCACTATCTTCAAGATGAAAAAATTGATGGTGTAATCACTCTAACTGCCTTTGGTTGCGGACCTGATAGCTTAATGGTTGAAGATATCAAAAGAAAAGCTAAGAATTTTAATAAACCGCTTTTAAATTTAACAATTGATGAACATACCGGTGAAGCTGGCTTTATCACTAGAATTGAAGCCTTTTGCGATATGTTATATAGAAAGAAAACGAAAGCAAAAACTTTAGTTAATAGTTAAGCTAAATGCTTAACTATTTTTCTATTGTGCCGCCGCCTAAAACAACGTCATCTTGATATAAAACAACTGCTTGACCTTTTGCGATGGCACTTATTTCTTCATCAAATTCAACTTTGATTTTATCATTTTCAGGGTAAACAACAACCTTTTTCGCTTCAGAAGCAGAACGGATTTTTGCCGTTGCTTCAAAAGGTTTTGTTGGTTTATCAATTGCAATCCAGTTGCAATCAGTTGCAATTAAACTTTTTGAATAGGTTTCATTTTTAACACCAACAATAACAGAATTTGTTTCGCTATCAATATCAATAACATAAAGTGGTTCAGAATATGCTATACAAAGCCCTTTTCTTTGACCGATTGTATAGTTAAAAATACCGTTATGATAACCTAAAACATTTCCTTTTCTATCAATTATTTTTCCTTTTTTCTTTTCATTTATATCAAAAAGCTCTGAAAAATCGCCTTTATAAAAGTCTTGGCTATCTGTTTTTGAAGCAGTAATTATATTATGATTTTTAGCATAAGCTCTAACTTCTTCTTTTTCAAAATTTCCTAAAGGAAATAAAATGTTTTTAAGTTCATCTTGAGATAATTTATACAAAAAATAAGTTTGATCTTTTTTAGGATTTTTTCCTTTTTTAAGTTCAAATCTGCCTGTATTTTCATTTAATTCATTTTTAGCATAATGACCTGTTGCAAACTTATCAAAAACAATTCCTTGTTTTCTTGCGGTTTGAGGTAAAAGCCCGAATTTAATGAACTTATTACAAATCACACAAGGATTAGGAGTTTTCCCACTTAAATAAAGGTTTTTAAACTTTTGAAAAACAATTTCATCATATTCTTTAGATAAATCAATAAGATGAAATTCTACATCAGCGTCAGCGCAAACTTTTTTAGCATCTTCAAGCTCTTTTTTCTTATCTGTTCCATAACAAGAATTAGCAATTGTTTTTATTTCGCCATCATAAATTTTCATCATAGCGCCAATAACATTATGACCTTGAGATTTAAGTAAATTCAATACTACAGAGGAATCAACGCCCCCTGAAACGCCAACTAAAATATTCATAACTTAATAATAATATAAAATTTTTTATTTTAAATACTTGATTTTTTTTATTTATTTTATAATATTATATTATATTGAAACTTATGAAAGGATGTACCATGTCAGTATTTTGCGAAATCTGTGGAAAAAAATCACTAAAATCAGCTAAGATTTCGTTTTCTCATAAACAAAATGTTCATAGACAATTGCCTAACATTCAATCAGTTAAAGTTAAATTAGCTAACGGAAGTGTTAAAAAAATGTCTGTATGCACATCTTGCATTAAAGCGGGAAAATTTACTAAAGCTTAGTTTGATTTATTAAAAAAAATTTAAAAGACGGTTGAGAATATTATAAAAAATGATTTTCTTGTGCCGTCTTTTATTTGTTTATAATTTAATTGGGGAACATATTTGAAAATAGGAATTTATCTTGGGGATATAAAAAAGCCTGACTCTGTTGGGGGCTTAACCTTTGAGTTATCTTTTGTTGATGAACTTTTAAAATTTGACACAGAGCATGAGTATGTTTTTTATTATTTTGGAAAGAAAAATCTTTTTGAAAACAAAGAAAATGCAAAGTTTGTCAGCTTAAAATATTATAAAAAACCGGAAATTTCCCTTCGCCCATTTTATATTAAAAACTATAAAATGCCTTTTTGTTCTCTAAATCATAGGTTGAAAAAAGATAACATTAACGTTGTTTTCTTTTTAGCGCCTTATCTTTTTGAACACATTGAAACCCCTTATTTTGCCTTAATTCGTGATGTTGCACATAGAATTTTGCCGCATTTTCCTGAATTTTGTTCTAATTCTGTTTTTGAAAAAATGGAAAAGAAATTAAACATCTTTTTAACAGGCGCTTCAAGAATAATCACAGGCAATTCTGTTGCAAAAAATGATATTATTACTCTTTATGATGTTATTGAAGAAAATATAACTTCAATCCCTCTGCCTTATCCTAATTGGATTAAAAATGTTAAAGAAGATGAGGGTATTTTATCTAAAAATAATCTTTCTAAAAATAGTTTTGTTTTATATCCTGCACAATTTTGGACACATAAAAATCATATAAGATTAATTTTAGCAGCTCAAATTATGAAAGAGCAAAACATTAATTTAAAAATGGTTTTTTGCGGGCTAGATAGAGGAAACAAAGACTATATCATTGATACAGTTAAAAAATTAGATTTAGAAGAAGATGTTTTATTTTTAAATTATATTTCTCAAAATGAACTTAAAACTCTTTATAAAAATGCTTATGCGGTTTGCTATCCATCTTTAGCAGGTCCAGATAGTATTGCAGCCCTTGAAGCGTTATATTTTGATTGCCCTGTATTAATTTCAAACCATATTGGTTTTTGCGAGCAACTGAAAAACGCAGCGCTTTATTTTAATCCGTTAGATGAAGCTGATATTGTTTCAAAAATTGAAGATTTGAACGACTTTGCGCTTCGAGATGATATAATTTCTAATGGAAGAATTTTAATTAAAGAAAATACTTGTAAAAAATATATTGAAAACTTTTTAAATATGATGGATGATTTTTACTTAACACGTCAGTGTTGGTCTTTAGAAGAAAGTTATATTAATAAATGATAGCAATTATAATACTTCTTATAATTTTAATAGTTCTTTTTGTTGGCTTGATGATATTTTTAAATTATGTTGCAATTAAGCACAAACAAAATTCTATTTTAGGTATGGAAGAAATTTTAGATAAAAAACTTTTTCATACTTATAAACTGCTTTATGTGAACAAAAAATTAATCTTAGCTGTTAATAAACAAAACACAAAACTTGCTATTATAAAAGGTTTTGGTCATGACATATTAAAAAATTATACTTATGAAGAAATTGCTCTTTCTTTTGTTGTTTCAATAGATAAAAATCTTCTTAATTTAAAATTAAATTACATTAAAAACGCACAACTTGAAACAATTTACATTGATAATGTTTCAAAAGAAGCGAAAGATTTTATTTATTATGTAATGAAAAATGCTCTTTTAAACAAGCTTGATTTAAAATATCCGCAAGAAAATTTTAATTTAATAACTGCAAGCGATTGGAATTGCAATTATTTATGGGCATATAATGAAAAAAATGCGAACTTTGCATATTATAAAAATTGTGAAAAACCCGTTGTTTATAAAATTAATCTATTAAAAGAACACTTTACGCTTGATGTTAAATATAGCTATTTTTGCGCCCCTATAATGGGAATTTTGCAACAAATTTTTATATTTGAAAAAGAATTTTTAGATGAACTTTTTTCAAATATTTTAAGATTAATCAAGCTAAAAACTTCTAAAATTTCTTCATCAATTTATTTTGATAGCTTTAATAACATCGTTTATTTAACAAATGACATATCTTCAATTCAATCTATTATTTTAGAAAAAGTTGAAGAAGTTATTTATAAAGATAATAAAATTACTTTTGAACTTAAAAATGAAGATAAAACAATTTCTTATTTATGTGACCCTAAAACAATTGAAAGTTTTAGAGAATTCATTACAAACATAAATTTAAAACAAGTTGCCTATAATTTTGATTATAGTTCAGATAAATTAATCAACATTTCAAAAAACACAAAATTTATTATTGATATAACAAGAAACAGACTGGTTTATTGTGCTAACTTAGAACACATTAATAAGTTTTCTTTTTTAACAATTGCTTTTGAAAACATAAAAGATGTTGAACTTAGAAAAAGCGGACTAAATAGCTTCGTTAGAATATATTTAAAAGATAAAAATATGCTTGATGTAACTTGCCAAAAATATGAAGTTGCGCAATATATCTTTGCTCAAATTAAAATTTTAATTTCAAATCAGTAAAAATATTTTAACACTTACTTTTATTTAATTTATTTTTATAATAAAATCAGCATGTGTTAGGTAAATAAACTGTCTTGGGAAGTATAAATGAAAGTAAATCTTAGCAACTCACCGGTTAACAATCGTCTTGTCATATCTACAAATAAAAATAATAAAAATAATAATCAAGCAACTAATTCAATTAATCAAAATAAAATTTCAAATTTAAGTAACATTTATTATACGGATATTGTTTTTAAAAGAAGCCTAAAAGAGCATAAAAGCTGGGGCGGAGTTATTGACCCTAAAACAAAAGAGGTTACTTTTAAACTTTTTACATTTGATGACACCAAAGCAGTTGATGTTAACATTGAAAATTCTAAAACAAAAGAGGTAACAGTTGTTCCTTTAAAGAAAACTAAAACGGGAATTTTTGAAACAGAAAAACCGCTTAGCCCTGATGTTATTTCAAATTTAGATAAATATTCTTATACAATTACAAGAAAAGATGGTTCAAAAGACACAGTTAAAGACCCTTATACCTTTTTACAAGAAGATTATATGGGAAAATCAACCCTTTTTGACCATTCATTATATAATTGGCAAGATGAAAACTGGTTTAAAAACGATAAAAATAGAATTTCAAGAATTGCAGACGCTAAAAATAATCTTTCAAAATTAAACTCAGCAAAAATAGCAGAAGTTAATATTGATACTCTAACCAAAGAAGGTACGTACACTGCTGCTAAAGAAGCACTTTCTAATATAGCTGACCTTGGGTTTAACTGTGTTGAAATAATGCCTTTAGAAAACACAAAAAATCCTAATTGGGGATATGATTCACCAGATAAATTTGCACCATCTTTTCATCGTGGCACACCCGACGAATTAAAAGATTTAATTGATTATCTACATTCAAAATCAGTTAACGTTATAGTTGATTTTGTTCCAAACCACATAGGAATTGACGGCTCTATGTTAAATAGAACAGGTCCATATTCTGCTGGTGGCAATCCTTTTGGAGAAGCGTTTAATTTTGAAGGTGAAAATTCAAGATATGTAAGAGATTTTATTGCAAACGCAGCTCTTAATTGGGTTAATAATTATCATGCTGATGGTTTAAGGCTTGATATGACAAAGTTTATGGATTCTGATATTACAATGCAACAAATTGCAGCCGAAGTTAATTATCATCATCCGGATGTATTTTTAATAGCAGAAGACGGCAGAAACGGCGTTGCAACGAATGGAAGCGACTTTTGGAATGCACCAGAGCTTCATGATAAAAGAGTTTCTCACCCACTTTTACCTCAAGATTATGGCATGGGTGAAAGTGAAAAAATCCATGATAAAAAAATTGATGAAATAGGCGAAATGAAAGTACCTATCGCAAGATTAGGTTATGACAGTGAATGGGATTTTAATTTCTATCATTCATTATCTAATGTTTTATATACTTCAATTGCTGATGATTTAATTGATTTAGATTTATTAGAACATTCAATCGCTTGTTCACAAGGTAAAACTATTTATTTAACAAGCCATGATGAAACAGGTAATTTTGACGGAAATCGTTTAATTACAAAATGGATGGCTGCAATTTTAGATTTAAAAAAAGATTTAAAATTTAATTCTAAAGATGACGCTAGAATTGAAAACTATACAAAATTAAAACATTGTAGCTATAATGACGCAAAAGAAGTTGTTAAATCTCAAAAAGCACAATTTGCAGCAGAAAGCCTTGCAACAATAATTGCAACTGGTTCAAAAAAAGAAGACATTAAAAATTATGAAAAAGAATATGGCGAAGTTGATTTAACAAAAGCCAAAAAAGCCTATCAAAAAGCGTTTAATATGCACAAAATGGCTTATGGATTGTTGTATTCAATTCCTGCGCAACAAATGGTTTTACAAGGAGATGAACAAACAGATTTAACGCCATTTAGATTTTATAGAAAAATTGACTTTTTAGGTGATGAGCAAAATCTTCAAATTGAAAAAGGGTATGACACAGGTTTTGAAGCTCTTAATAAATCAAAATTAGGTCAAATTGAATATTCACCTGAAACAAAAGAATTAATGACTCAACATAAAAATTTAATCCAAGAGCTAAATAATCTTCATAAAGAAATTCCAGCTTTAACAAATGGTTATATGGTTTTAGGAAACACCGTAAAACATCCATTTTCAAAAGTTTTAGGGGTTAATTTTAAAGATGAAAAAACAAACAGCGAAGTTTTTACAATCACAAACTTTCCAGATATGAAATATGATGTTGATTATAAAATAACTTTTCCAAAAGGAAAATGGGTTGAAGTTTTAAACACAGACGATGAAAAATTTGGCGGCGAAGGCTTAGTTAATAAAGAAATAATTGAAAGCAACGGCATTGACCAAGAAAAAATCGTTTTAAACGGCAACACAACAACAATCTTTAAAAAAATTGACGATTAACTTTTTGTTTTGTCAAGCAAAAATCAGCTAATATTAACTATTTTAAAAAAAATTTACGTTATGCAATAATTGCTGATTTAAGCGAAAGATTGTGTTATAACAATTATAACAAACGAGATTGATATTTATTTATGGGGGAATAAATGAGCCAATATCTAACTAAAGAAGAAATAAGACAATGGAGAAGTTCATTAGAAAAAATCACTCTTGAAGATTACGCTAAAAAGTTAGGTAAAGTTTTAGAAGAAGACAAAAAAACCAGCGATATTATCGATATTGTTATGGAAAATGAAAAAAGACTTTATTCAAGTCGTGAAAAAAATCCTTCTTTAGATGTTTTAAAAGTGGCTAAAAAATCTCAAGAAATTCAAAAAGAAATTATAAAAGAAAAACCAACTTATGTTGAAGAAATTAAATCAAAATTAAATTGCAAAAAACCATTAACCCAAAGAGAAGACTTGGTTCTTAACCATTTTATTGAAAATAAAGGTGAAATTGTTTATGCTAAAGATTTAGCGGCAATTTTAAACCTACCATCTGATTATGTTTATAAATATATTAAAAATTTAAGAACAAAAATTTCTCAAGATGTTTTGGAAAATGCAACAAAAGGCGGCTATATTTTTAAATTGTAAAAAGTGTTAACTTTTTTGCTTTTTTAACATTAAATATTTTATAATTTTTATATGGATACTTTTCAAAATAAATGTTTGAAATTAATTGATGAACTTCTAAATTATTCTGAAATTAGAAACATAAATTTTTATGAAGATATAATTTCTTTAATTTCAAATTTTTATAACAACTATTTTAAATCATTAATTTCAATTTATTTTATTGAAGAAAATTCATATTCTCTTAAAGTCAAATCAAATAAAGATAAAACATCTTTAAACCTTGATTTAATTGAAGATTTTATTAATTCAGATGAAAATATTAAAGAAATTTCAGAAAATGTTTTTTGTGTAAAACTTGCGATTAAAAATTCGATTTTTGGTTTTTGCACACTAGAAATAAAAGATAAAATTTCAAAAGATTTAAAAAACGATATTAAAACATCTTTTGAAACAATTTCAGATACAATTAGCTATAAAATTAAAGATTTTGAACTTAATGAAGTTTTTAAAATGCAGCTAAAAGCCTTACAAGAAGCGGTTTTAGAAAAAGATGAGGCTTATGGTGTTATTAAAAAACAACATAAAAAATTAAAAGAAACAGAAAAAGTTAAAAGTCTTTTTTTGGCTAATATTTCCCATGAATTAAGAACGCCCTTAAATGCTATAATAGGCTTTTCTCAAGCGCTTGACGCAAGAATTTTTGGAGAATTAAACGAAAAACAAGCTGAATACATTAAAGATATTCAAATTTCAAGCCTACATCTTCTTGGAATGATTAATGAAATTTTAGATATATCTAAACTTGAAGCAAACGCAATGAAATATACTCCAAACAGGCTTCAAGCCAGCACTTTAATTAATGAAGTAATAAATATTTTAGAGCCACTTTATAAAGCCAAAAAAATTAATTTAACTTTTCAATCAGATTTTAATGGCGAAATTATGGCAGATTATCAAAAATTTCAACAAATTCTTTATAATCTTTTATCTAATGCTATTAAATTCACTCCTGAAAATGGCAAAATTGAAATCATTTCAAATTCAAACGGCAAAAATTATCTTTTAAAAATTAAAGATAACGGTATTGGAATAGAAAAAAAATATCACAACAAAATTTTTAAAAAGTTTGTTCATTTAAATAACATTTGTTCCGGTTCACAAAATTCAACAGGGCTTGGTTTAACAATTACAAAAGAACTTGTTAAACTTCATAAAGGTAAAATCACCCTTGAAAGCGAATTAAACAAAGGAACAAGTTTTATTATGGAGTTTAAAAATTTAATAGTATGAAAAAAATTTTAGTTGTTGAAGATAATGAACTTAATATGAAACTTTTTTTTGATATTTTGCAATATCAAAAATATGACGTTACTAAGGCTTATGATGGGCTTGAAGCATATAATTTAATCAAAGAAAATGATTTTGATTTAATTATTTTAGATATTCAACTTCCAAAAATGAATGGCTTTGAAATTATCGATAAATTAAAAAAAGAAAATGTAACTTTGCCTAAAATAATTGTAGTTAGTGCTTGCGCTATGGATTCAGATAAGCAAAAAGCAAAGCAATATGGCATTTTAGACTATATTACAAAACCAATTGACATTGTGAAATTTGTTTCTGTTGTAAAAGAAAAATTATCTTAAGGATTAATAATTACTTTTTTAGTTTTAAAATTAGAACAAACTCCGCAATTATTACATTTTACCTCGCAAGGTATTGTTGCAACTGCGTTTTTAGCTTTTTGATATTCATTCCAAAGCCAAGATTTATTTACCCCATAAAAAATATTTTCCCAAGGCAAAGTGTCATTTTCACCAATTTCTTTTGAGGCTTCTTTTTCAAGGTCAATGTTTAATTTTTCAGCAACTTGATGATATAAATCAAGATTTAAGTTTTCATCCCAAGAATCAAGATAAGAGCCTTGTTTATAAAGTTCATAAATAAAATCAGATAATTTTTCATCTCCACGACTGAAAAATGCTTCCAATTGTGACATTTTAGGGTTATGGAAATTAAATTTAACATTTTTTAGGCTTTGTTTTAAATCTCTTAAAAACTTAATTTTATCTTCAATTTCTTGAATTGTGTTTTGTCTTGCCCATTGAAATGGTGTGTGTGGTTTCGGTACAAAAACAGAAATAGAACAGGTTATTTGAGGATATTTCAACCCATTTAATCTGCAATTTTCATTAACTTTTTCAATTAATTTAACAATTCCTTCTAAATCTTCATAAGTTTCAAAAGGTAAACCTATAACAAAATAATATTTAATTTTTGTCCAGCCATTTTTAATACAAGAAATAGTTGCATTGACAATTTGTTCTTCAGAAAGATTTTTATTAATTACATCTCTCATTCTTTGGCTTCCAGCCTCTGGCGCAATTGTAACGCTTGCACGCTTTTCACCACTAGCAAGGTTAGCAAGTTCTAATGAAAACTTATCTGCTCTTTGAGAAGGCAAGGAAACATTAATTCCGCTACCTTTAAAATGGCAATTCAAGTCTTTTAAAATTTCTTCCATTTGACTATGGTCATTTGAAGATAAAGATAATAAAGAATATTCATCATAACCAGTATTTTTAACATATTCTTTTGTTAATTTAACAATATCTTCTTTTTTTCTTTCTCTAATTGGAAGATTAATATGAGATGCCTGACAAAAGCGGCATAATCTTCCGCACCCACGTCTTAATTCAATTACTGCTCTATCATGAATTGAAGCAAAATGCGAAATAGGTGACATTATAGGATGATTTTCATAAGTCAATTGAGCAATTCTTTTTGTTGCTTTATTATCAACTAAAGGCGCATAACAGCCTTTAATTTTAGCTAATTCTTTAATTATTTCATTTCTTGGCATTTTGCCTTTTAATTCAATATATTTTTCTAAAAGCTCAATGTTAACATCTTCACCGTCCCCTATTATAAAAATATCTATAAATTTACTCATTGGTTTAGGGTTAGATGTCCCTGGGCCACCAGCAACAATAATCGGGTGAGAATCATCTCTTTTTGAAGAAAAAACAGGAATTTTAGAAAGCTCTAAAAGTTTTAAAATTGTTGTGTAGCACATTTCATATTGCAAACTAAAACCAACCATATCAAATTCTAATGGTTTTCTTTTAGATTCAAGGGCATAGATTGATTTATTATTTTTTTCTAAAAGCTCGATAAAGTCTTTATCTGGTGCATATAATCTATCACATAAAAGATTTTCTTTTTTATTCATTGAATTATAAAGGATTTTATGACCAAAATTACTTATGCCGATTTCATATTTATCAGGAAAACAGAAAAGAAATTTTCCATCTACTTTATTAAAATCTTTATTAAAAGAGCCAAATTCATCTCCTATATAGCGAGATGGGCGCTCTGTTTGAGATAAAATATCTTCATATTCATTTAAAAATTTATCATCTATCATACTTTAATTAAACTATAAATATAAAAAACTTAAACAATGTAAAGTTTTGTTAAGAAAATAATAACAAAAAAGCAATTTTAAAAGAGAAAAAAACTTTATTATAATGTAAGGTTAGTTTAAAAATTGAATTAGGTTAGGAGTGTGTGTTATGGCATGGCTTATTATGTCACTTACTAAGAGTAAGTTACAAAAAAGTATTAGTGAAAAAACTTCGGAAAAATTAAAAATCCAAAACGAGCTTAGAAGATTAAGCAGCTTTTCCACAGCGATAGGTGACGGTATGGTTACACCGGCTGAAATTGCTTCACTTGGAACAGATTTATTTGGTAATGCGCTTGATGTAATGGCTTATGCTAACGATGTTTGTACGCAAACTTCGCAAGATTTAACGGATACCTATGCCCAAGCCTATCAAGATGTTACTCAAGAACAATATTATAATAATTCGGCCCTAGCTCAACAAGCACAGCTATATTTTGACCCTGATACAGGTGAACTAGATACCGATACGATGAGACAAAAATTCTATGAATCAAATATGACAGAATTCATTGATAAAGAAATTATGCCGATAATTAATGAAAAAGAAGTTGAACTTCAAAACAAAGAGGCGGAATTAGAAGCCTTAGTTGAATCAGAACAAGCGGAACTTGACGCAGTTAGCGATCAAATAAGTCAAGAAATACAAAGAAATACAATAAAACTAGCTTAACCTAACTAACAACAACCCTTACTAACGATTTTAAACAACCAAATGTCCCTGCAAAAAGCAGGGCATTTTTTTATAAAAATATACATTTTGCAAAAAAAATTAATTTATGTTAATATAAATTAAAAAAAGTATATATTTTGTAATCATGTATAACTAAACGATAAGTAAGGAAAAGAAATGACCAAAGATATTCAAGGTGAACCCCAGAATGACTCCAAACAAAGAATATTAGTCGTTGATGACGAGGCTAGTATTAGAAGAATTTTAGAAACTCGTCTTAAAATGGCTGGTTATGTTGTTGTTACTGCTGAAGATGGCGAAGAAGCTGTTGAACTTTTTAATAAAACCAATCCAGACATCGTTATTTTAGACGTTATGATGCCAAAAATGGACGGTTATGGAGTTACAAGAGAAATCAGAAGAGTTTCAGATGTACCTATCATCATTTTAACAGCTCTTGGTGATGTATCTGAAAGAATTACAGGGCTTGAACTTGGCGCTGATGATTATGTTATTAAACCTTTCAGCCCAAAAGAATTAGAAGCTCGTGTAAAAGCAGTTTTAAGAAGATCTGTAAGCAAAGATATTACTGTTCCAACAGGTAAAACAACTAAAAACGTTATTACAACAGGAAACATTAAAATCGATACTGCAAGACGTCAAGTTTATCGTAAAAACGAAAGAATCCGTCTTACAGGCATGGAATTCAGCTTGCTTGAATTATTAGTTAATAATTCAGGAACTGCATATTCAAGAAATGAAATTCTTCAACACGTTTGGGCATATCCACCAGATCATAGAATTGATACACGTGTTGTTGACGTTCATATTTCAAGACTTCGTTCAAAATTAGAAACAGACCCTGCTAACCCTGAATTAATTTTAACAGCTCGTGGCATTGGTTATATGTTTCAAAGAATAGGTTAAAACCAAATAAGTTTCAATAAATAAGCCCTCTAAAATAGAGGGCTTTTAATTTTGATTATATTTTAAATTATTTTGTGTTCAACATTTCTTTTATGCCATCGATTGAAGATAAAATTCCTGTTGCTTCATAAGGCATATAAACAATTTTATTGTTTTGACCTTTTGCAATATCTTCAAGAGATTCAAGATATTTCATAGCAATTAAATATTTATCAGGGTGACCTTGATTATTAAAGGCTTCTGTAATTCTTCTAATTGCCTCTTTTTCAGCGTCTGCTTCAATTAATCTTGCTTGGGCAAAACCTTCTGCTTTTAAGATTTCAGCTTTTTTAGTACCCTCTGCTTGATTAATTGCAGCTTCTTTTTCACCCTCTGCTTTTAAAATTGCAGATTTCTTCAAGCCCTCCGCTTCTAAAATAGCGGCACGTCTATCACGTTCTGCTTTCATTTGTTTTTCCATAGCAGTTTGAATATCAACAGGTGGGATAATATCTTGCAATTCAACCCTATTTACCTTAACACCCCATTTATTTGTTGCTTCATCTAAAATAGAGCGAAGTTCATTATTAATTTTATCTCTTGAAACTAAAGTTTCATCTAAATCCAATTGCCCAACAAGGTTTCTTAGGGTTGTTTGAGTCAATTTTTCAATTGCTTCAGGTAAGTTTTGAATTTCATACACTGCTGATTTTGCTTCAACAATTTGAAAATATAAAAGAGCATTAATGCTAATTGAAACATTATCTTTTGTGATTACCGTTTGACGAGGGAAGTCATAAACAGATTCTCTTAGGTCTATTTTTGTTCTTTCTTTAATATATGAATAAGATTGTCCGTCAATCCCACGTTGAGTGACTTTCCAAGAAATTCCCCTTGGGGCTTCAATTATAGGTAAAATAAAATTCAAACCCGATTCAAGGGTTCTAGAATATTTACCAAGTCTTTCAACAATAACAACTTCTGCTTGTTGTACAATTATCACACCTTTCAGTGCAAAAACAACAACAAGAGCCAAAAGTAAAACTAAAAAAATGCTCATTTAATACTCCTTTAAACTTTTTCTACATAAGCAACAATGCCTTCAAAGCTAACAATTTTAACTATTTCATTAACTTCAAAGGTTTCATTATTTTTTGATTTTGCTTGCCATCTTTCATCATAAATGGTTATAGCACCTGAATTACTATCAATTTTTTCAATAACTTTTGCGGTTTTACCGATATACTTAGCATTAATCCCAGTTTCAAGATTTTTGTTTTGAGTTTTTCTAACTAAAAGTGGTCTTAGGGTGAAAATTAAAACAACAGAAAGAATACTAAAAACAACAATTAAAAAATAAACATTTTTAATATATAAAGATAAAATAGCGCAGATAAAAGCGCTTATTGAAAAATTCAAGAAAAACATAGTAGGGGTAAACATTTCAAGAATTAAAAATATAAAACCTATACCTAAAATTATTTGCCACATATCAACTCCATTTTTCTAATTATACATTATTATTTATAAAAGGTTAAGAAAAATTTTTTCTAACTTCTTTTAAAAGTTCTTTTTGTTCTTTTGTAATTCTAAAAGATTCAATTGCTTTTGTAATTCCCTTTTTTATTACTTTGTTATCAATTTTTAAATTTTTAAGATAATTTAAGGTTTTATTAAAATCATTCATAAAGCAATATGATAAACACCAAGCAACCGCCATTTTAGAATAATAAAAGTCATTATTAAATTTTGAAATTTTATCTAAAACATAGTCTAGGTCATCTTTTACATAAAAATTTAATAAAATTACATAACAAAAGCGAAGTTCAAATTCATCTTTAGAATTAAAATAATTTTCTAAAAAAATTTTAAAATCTTCTTTATTTTTATTTACAATTTTTAAATTTGAACAAAAGGCGTCACAAACTGACCAATTATTTATTTTAGGAATGAATTTTTTAATTAAAGATAATTTCTCCTCAAAATTAATTTTTAAATAGCCAATCACAAGCCCTTCTATCATTGTTAATTCAAAAAATTCATCGTCATTTTCAATAAAATAATCTTGATAATTAGTTTTTGAAATTTCAAGCGCCATTTTTCTTAAAAGAGGAATTCTGACCCCAAGCATATTATTGCAATTTGGAATTAATCTTGAAGAAAATTCTTGATATTTCTTTTCTTTTAAAGAAAAAAGAGTTTTTTTAACTTTTTCTATCATAATAAATCGACTATAACAACTCCATCTCGCCCTTGGGTTTCATCTCCATAGCGAAATTTTGCAACATAAGGAGAGTTTTGAAGATAATCTTTAACAGCAGATTTCAATGCCCCTGTTCCATAACCATGGATAACCGTTATTTGATTTAAACCTCTTAGGCTTGCTTTATCTAATTTTTCATCTAAATATTCAATAGCATCTAGGGCTCTCATTCCTCTTAAATCTAATCTTGATAGAAGATTATCCGTATTATCAAAAGAAACTTGAACCTTTTTAAGGTGGGGTGCCACTTTTTTATCTGTATGAGCTAATTTTGAAATATTAATTTTAGAATTGATATTACCTATTCTTATTTCAACATTACCTTTTTTATCGGGTAATGAATTTAAAATAACAACTTGACCAAGTTTTTTAACAAGAACATTTTGCCCAATTTTAAGATTTTTAGAATCAAGCGGCTTAAACTTTTCTTCAAGTTCATCAGAAGAATTTGAAAAATCTTCACGGATTTTGCTTTCAATTTTATTTAATCTATCATAAGAGCGCATCGCAACTTTAAGAGATTTTTCTTTTCTAATTTCATTAACAATTTCTTTGATTTCATCTCTTGCGTCTTCAAGTTGATTTTGAAATTTCTTTTTAAAGTTTTCAAGAGATTTCTTTTTATTTTGTTTTAATTCTTTTAATTTTGTTTCAAATTCAGATTTATCTTGATTTATGTTATCTAATTTTTTATTAATTTCTTCTTCTTTTTGAATTAAATTTTGATTAGTTTTTTCAATTTTTGAAAAAAGTTTTGTATTATCATTTTTACTTTCTTCAAAATATTCTTTTGCCATTAGAATAATTTTTTGATTTAATCCTAATTCAGAAGATATTTCAATAGCATTTGATGTACCTGAAACCCCAAAAATTAATTTATAGGTTGGTTTTAAGGTGGTTATATCAAAAGTTACAGTTGCATTTTCAAAATAATCATCTTCATATTTTAAAGACTTTAATTCGCCAAGGTGCGTTGTTATAATCGCTTGAGAATTTTTTTCTTTAATAAATTTTAAAATTGCTCTTGAAATACAAGCGCTTTCAGTTGGGTCAGTACCTGAACCTAATTCATCCAGTAATATTAAAGAATTTTCATCTAATAAATCCATAATATTAGCTATGTTTTTAATGTGAGCACTATAGGTTGAAAAACCTTGTTCAAGGCTTTGTTCTTTAGATATATCACAATAAATTTCATTATAAGGATAAATTTTAGCACCCAAACAAGGAATGTGAAGCCCTGCTTTTGTCATTAAAACAAGTAAACCGACAGTTTTAAGTGCAACTGTTTTACCACCAGTATTAGAACCTGTGATTAAAAGGCAGTTGTAGTTATTTCCAAGTTCAAAATCATTTTCAACAACATTTTCTTTAACTTCGATTAATAAAGGGTGGCGCATTCCTTGAAATTCAATTATTTTGTTTTCAGAAATTTCTGCTGGAATTGCCTTAAGGTGAATTGCATATTTTGCTTTTGCAAAAGTTAAATCAATTTTAATTAAAATCTTTTGATTTTTTTTAATTTCCTCTGAAATTTCTTTTAATTCTTGAGCTAATTGATAAAGAATTCTATCAATTTCAGCTTTTATTTCTATTTCAATTTGTTTTAATTTATTTGAATAAGGAACAAGTTGAGATGGCTCAATGAAATATGTTAAATTTGTTGATGAAATATCATGAACAATACCTGAAACTTTGTTTTTACAACTCGCTTTAACTTGAAAAACGGGGCGATTATCCCTTAAAGACACAACACTATCTTGCAAGTTATCTAAAAAGCTATGATTTTGTAAAAGTTGATTAATTGCATTTTTAAGATTTTCTTTATTATCTTTATATGAATTTCTTAAAGATTTTAAGGTATCGCTTGCGCTATCAACAACATTTAATTCTTTATCAAAAGTATTAAAAATTTTATCTTCAAAATTTTTATCAATGTATAAATTTTTAATTATTTCATTAAGATTTTTAGCTTCATCAAACTTTGAAATTTGATTTTTTGTTAATCTTGAATATCTTAAAATTTTTGCCAGTTCAATTATTTCTTCGCTTGATAGAAAATTTTGCTTAAAGATTTTATTGCAATCTAAAAAATCTTCAACCAATGAACCGCTTGCGGTTTGGTTGATAATGTTTTTAGCTTCATTAACTAAATCAAGCTCATATTCAATTTGCGCTTTTTTATTATAGATTTCTTGATTTAAAA
This sequence comes from uncultured Candidatus Melainabacteria bacterium, assembly GCA_934700385.1. Taxonomy (GTDB): domain Bacteria; phylum Cyanobacteriota; class Vampirovibrionia; order Gastranaerophilales; family Gastranaerophilaceae; genus RUG14156. The sequence goes on along the minus strand of CAKUXO010000002.1, from coordinate 28,462 downwards.
TTTCATTTTTAGATTGTGAATTAAGAGCATATTTTGAAATTGACAAAAGAACCTTATCAAATTCAAGAGCAAGGTGATGTTCGTTTAAATTTTTAAATTCCATATTCATATTTTTATTTTATCAAAAAAATATTAAATAGAAATTTTTAGCTTATTGCTTGTCTAATGCGCTCTAAGCAAGCGTTTGAAGAAATTTGCCACTCTCTTTTTGTTATTCTAATAACGCTATAGCCACATCTTTCAATTAACGCTTGTTTTTCCATATCATCAACATTTGATGATATTTCATCTATAACCCCATCTATTTCAACAACGGTTTTTTTCGGGCAATTGATTACTATATCAGCACTCACGCCACCCATCATGACACCAGCAAAAACATTATCTTTAAAAGAAGGGAATTCTTCTAGGATTTCATTATAGACAATTTTTTCAAAATCATTTTTGAATGTATTTTTTTGAATAGATGAATTTAGCCTTTTAACATATTCAAGATAATCTCTTAAAAGTCCTTCAGGAAGCTCATTTATAGGTCTTGAAATGAAATTAATCAGTTTTGATTTTGCCCTTGTAATTGCAACGTTAAAAAGATTTGGTTTTTGAGCAAAAATAAGACTTTGATTATGAGAATTAGGCGCAAAAGTCCAGCTTAAAAGCATAATATCTCTTTCATCTCCTTGGAATGTATGAGCTGTACCAACATCAAGTTTATGTCTTAAAATTGTTTCAGAATCAAAAACTTTTAAAATAGCTTTTTTAATTAAGTCAACTTGCGCTCTGAAAGGCGAAATAACCCCAATTGAAAGCGGAGAATCATTATTTTTATCTTCTGTTATTAATTCTTGAATTGTTTTAACAATTTCTTCACATTCAGCCATATTTCTTGTTGCGTCGTGGTCAACTTTGCCGTCACGCACAATTCTTAATTCAACAACATCTTTTTGATTAATTGATGGGCTCATTACCTTAATTTTTCCGCCATAAAATTCTTTAGCTGAAAAATCAATTATAGGCGCAGGGCTTCTAAAATGCTCATCAAGCATTACAGGGGTGTTTGAATAATAATTTGTTACATCAAACATAGAGTTATCTCTATATCTCCAAATTAATTGATATTTTTCATCAATGTTATATTGAGATAAGAAACTTTGTTCTTTTGATTTTTCTAAGAAAGATAGATGTGGTAATTGCTTATCATCCCCCACAATAATCGCTTTTTTAGCTCTATATAATAAAGGAATACAAGAGGCAATATCACATTGAGAAGCCTCATCTATAATTAAAACATCAAACATCGCAGGTTTTAAAGGTAAACTATTTGAAACAGCGTATGTTGTAGTGCACCAGCAAGGAAACGCTTCAAGTAATGGTTTAAAATCTTCTTTTTCAAGAAGTTTACTTTGCTGATTGGTTTTTCTTGAAACTAAAGATTTAGCATGGATTGTTAATCTTCTTCTTTTTTGAGCGTCTTGAATGATATTTTTTAAAGCGGTTCTTCTTTTATTTTTCAAAATATCAATTGCAAGCTTCTTTTGTTTAGATTTTAAATTTTTAATTCTTTTTAAAATTTGATGAAGATTTCCTTTTGAATTAATTTCATCTTCACAATGTCTTAAATCTGCTTCTTGCATAGCAATATTAAGTTCAAAAGGTAAACGCTTTAAGATATCTTCATTTAAAACTTTATGTAACTTTAAAAGTTTTTTAATTTTATTGTAGTCAAAATAAAGCTTTATTTTATCAAAGAAACCTTTTTTATATTTATTTTCAATATCTTCAATTTGAGAAAAAATCTTTTTAACTTCTTTTAGGTGCTCAAGTTTTATTTTTTCAACAATCAGAGTTAAATCTGAAATTGAATCTTTTGCGCTTTCATATTCTTCAAAAATTTCAGTGTATTTTTTTTCTAAAGATAAAATCGACAAAGCCATATTTTGAAGTCGTTTAATATCTTTAAGCAATTCTTTCATATCATCAACACCAGCAGTCATATTATCATCAAAACCGCTATTTAAGTTAACTTTTCTTGATAATAATTCTTGAAGTTCAAGATTTAATTGCTTTTGATAGTTTGCTCTGCCTGCCCTTAAAGCTAAAAATGGCGCACCAAGGGTATTTAGCCTTTGAGCCACAACATCAACCGCTTTATCCATTTTACTTGCAACTAAAACAGATTTACCATTAGCAATTAAATGCGCAACAACATTAACTATCGTTTGACTTTTGCCTGTCCCTGGGGGACCGCAAACGGCAACAAAGTCATTTTCTTCAATATTTTTTATAACTTCTTCTTGTGAAGTTGAAAGACTAAGAGGAGTTATCGGGAAGAAAGAAGATAGGGAATTATCATCTATTTTGATTTCACTTTGTCCGCTTGATTCTAAAAATTCTTGATTAATTACGTTTAAAACAGTTTCTCTATGAACACCTGATGGTTTTTCAGCAATTTGAGTAAGTTCATGTAAAACACCAGCAGTAACAGTCGGTCTTGTTGTTAAAATAACAGCCTGACTAAAATCAAGAGATAATTTATCTAGTTTTACTTTTGGCGCATTTTGAAGTTGCTCAATTGAATCAAAATCAAGATTACCTGCTTCAATATCTTCTAGGGTTGCTTTTTGATTATAAAATTCATCTTCACGATTTTTTGAAACATTTTCATTAAAAGATATTTCAATATCAGGAACTAATGATTTTAAGGTAGTTAGAAAAATATTAAGTTCATTTTCTTCTAGAGGTAATTTTGGTACAACATCTAAAAGCCCTGCTAACATTGCATCTGTTTCTTGTTCATCTTCTCTTTTAATTAATTGAGCAATAGCACCTGTGTTAAGAGATAATACATCTTCTTGAATAGATAAAACAATGTTTAAACCGTCACGCTCTAATTTTGCAGGGGCATATAAAAGAGGGGTTAAAAATTCATTATCTTTTTTTGATTTATTATTTTTTCCAACCAAAAATAAAAAGCCGTAGATTAAATATTTTTCTTTTTGATTCATCTCAGATTGAATCATTAATTCAACTAAAGAGCTGTCTTTACCGTCAAGCCTTAAGGGAGTATCAAAGTTTTTAAAAACAGATTCTTCATCTTTTAAAAATACCCATTTATTTTCTTTATCAGCTTTTAAATTTCTAAAAGTTGAAGATTTAACTTCTTCTCTAACGCAATCATGAAGATAGTTACATATTTTTTTAATAAAACTTCCACGAAATGCGTTTTTGATGGCATTAGGCACAGTTTGAAGCATTTTTATTCTTTTCCTCTATAAATAATAAAATAATTATATCATATTTTCTTTGTAATTAGTAATTTTAAAACCAAGAGTTTCAATTATATCTTTTGTCATTAAATCTTGAGTTATTTCAAATTCAATTGAATGAGAATCTTTTTTATCATCAGGATATTTTTTAGGGTGAATTAAGGCTTCAACAACACAATCTTTTTTAATTTTTCTTAAACCTTCAACTAATGTATTTGAATTCATCATGCCGGTATAGCCCACACCAATAATATAATCGTTAGTTTGAAGATTATTTTTCTTAATTAAAACTTTATTTTGAATTGAAAAATAGTTTAAAAGTAAAACTTTAATAAAGTTAATCGGGTTATATTTATCTTCTTTTGTAAAATATGGAATTTCAGCTTGTGTTCTAATTTGTTTAATATTATATTCAGAAGCTAATTTAACAACAATTTTAAAAATTTCAGGAATAGAATGAACATGAACATGAGAATCAAGGTGTGTTGGGGTGAAATCTTTTAAACATTTTTCAATTTGTGCTCTAAATTCTTTTTCAACTTGAAGAAGAAAGTTTTTATCTTGTGATTTTAATAAAAGTTTTAAATAGCCATTATTAAAGTTATCGTTATTATCAACTAAAAGATTAAGATGAGGAATTAAACTTTTACCTTCTATTATATTAAGGTGAACCCCAACAGATAAATTAGGACAAGTTTTTACAACAAGGTTAATTGCTTCATCATAAAAAGGCATATTTGCCATTATACTTGTACTTAAAAGCAAACCTTTATTATATCCATCTAAAACTGCTTTGTTATGAAATTCGCTTTTAGCTAGGTCATCAGCGTTTAAAATAAATTTTTTCATACTATCCTCTTTTGCTAACATAAAAATAATAAAATTATTGTATTCTTTTTGCAATAGACGATTAACATGATAATATAGAAACACGAGGTAATGAAAAATGTCTAAATATACTAGATTAGCAATAGCGATTCCATGTTTTAATGAAGAAGGTCTTATAAAATCTACAACAGAAAGACTTTTAGAGCTTTTAGATTATCTTGAAAAAAAAGAAAAAATAGCTTCTAATAGCTATATTTATCTTATTGATGATGGTTCAAAAGATGAAACTTGGTATGAAATTGCAAAAGCAGTAGCTAGACATCCTCATAAAATCAAAGCTGCTAAATTTTTATCTAATTTCGGAAATCAAAAAGCACTTTTAGCAGGCATGTTAGGCGCTAAAAAAATCGGCTGTGACGCTGTTGTCACAATTGACGCAGACCTACAACAAGACGAAACAAAAATAGAAGAATTTATTGATAGATATGATGAGGGGTATAAAATTGTTTTTGGAGTTAGAAACGACAGAAAAACAGACTCCTTTTTTAAAAAAATAACCGCTCTTGCTTTTTATAAATTAATGGCAATTTTAGGGGTGAAAATTCCTAAAAATCATTCTGATTTTAGATTGGTTTCATGTGAAGTTCTTGAAATTTTAGATAAATTTAAAGAAACAAACCTGTTTTTAAGAGGTTTTTTCCATGAAATCGGCTTTAAACAAATAAGCGTGCAATTTGACGTTAAAAAAAGAAACGTTGGAAAATCTAAGTTTAACTTATTCTCTTTAACTGCTTTAGCTGTTAATGGTATAACTTCTTATAGCGTTGTACCTTTAAAATTAATCTGCGTATCAGGCTTTTTATGTATGTTAATCGGCTTTTTAATGGGAATGTATGCAATTTTAGCAAAATTCTTATGGAATGATTCACCAGATGGTTGGGCAACAGCTATAATTGTAACTTCATTTTTTGGCGGATTTGAAGTTTTCTGCGTAGGAATTGTTGCTGAATATTTAGGTGAGATTTTTAAAGAAGTTAAAAAGCGCCCAAGATACATTATTGAAGAAGAATTGCTTTAATTTATACTTCAACTACACCATAATCAATTGAATTTAAGTCGTTAATTATTAAATAATTATCATCAAGCTCTATATCAAAATTTTTGTCTCTTAGGAAAAATGTTGGCCCTGAGCCAGACATTTGAAGTCCAAGAGAATTTAAAAGGTTTAATTCTTCATATTTATTTGCTTCTAAAAGTGCAAACTCTAAATCATTCCTTAAGTTTGATTCTTTTTTTAATTCGTCAAAAGCCAAGTATGCTTCTTTAGCTGATATTTTAAGATTTTTTGGTTTAACTAAAGATAATTTAAAATCATAAAAAGGCATAAAGGTTAATTTTTCTCCTCGCCCTTGGCAAAGTTTTGTTCCACCTTCTAGGCAAAAGTTTAAATCTGAACCTAATTCAAAAGCTAGTTTATGAAGCTCTTTTAGAGCTAAAGGATAATCAAGAATTTTATTTAAACCATATAAAACTCCGGCTGCATCAGTTGAACCCCCTGCTAAACCAGCGCAAACAGGAATATTTTTTTCTATAAAAATAGAAACAGAATATTTTTTATTAATCTTTTCTAAAAAAAGTTTTGCCGCTTTAAAACAGATGTTTTTTTCATCATAAGGAATTTCATCACTTGTTCCGTTTAGTTTAATTAAATCACCCTCATTAAGCTCAATTGTAATAAAATCAAAAAGATTAATTGCCTGCATAATACTTTTAATAGGGTGAAAACCCGATTTATCTTTTTTAAAAACTCTTAAATCAAGGTTGATTTTAGCAGGGCATTTTACTTTTATTTTTTTCATTAATTAAACTCCTCAAGAGCAAGGGCAATTTTTTGAATTTCTTGAATAGATAATTTTTCGCCACGTTGTGTTTTATCTATGTTTGCTTTTTCAAGAGCTTTTTCAACTTCAAGAAATCCGCCATTTTGAAGTGAATTTTTGATGTTTTTTCTTCTTGAAGAAAAAATTGAATTAATTGTTCTTTTTAATAGTCTTGTTATTTCAACTTTTGGTTCATCATTTATTTTAAATTTAACTAAGGCGCTATCAACTTTTGGACTGGGAGAAAAGCAAGATTTTGGAACAATTTTAATTATTTCAGGGTCACAATACATTTGAGATAAAATTGAAAGTTTACCATATTCCTTGTTTTGAGAGTTTGGAGTTGCACAAATTCTTTTAGCAACTTCAAGTTGAACCATTAAAACAATTTCTTTAATTCTATTTCTGTTTTTATTTTTTAATTCATCAATTTCACCTAAAAGATGAACTAAAATCGGGCTTGTAATGTAATATGGAATGTTTGCAATTACTTTAATTTTTTCATCTTCAAAAGGCATTTGGTCGATATCTATTTTTAAAATATCATTTTCAATTAATGTAAAATTATTACAATTTGAAAGGTTATTGTTTAAAACTTTAATAGCGTCTTTATCTATTTCAACTGCAACAACTTTTTTTGCGTTTTGAACAAGTCCTTCAGTAACAAATCCAAGCCCAGGGCCAATTTCTAAAACTTCATCATCTATTGTTGCTCTTTCAATAATAAAATCAATTATATTTGAATCTGTAAGAAAATTTTGCCCTAGAGATTTTTTTGCTCTGAATTTTTTTGCTCTAATTTGATAATTTAAGTCCATATATTTATTCTATCAAAAATAAGTCAGGTGTCTAACTTGTAAAATTATAATTTATGATAAAATTCAAATATGCAAAAAACAATTTTAAAACAAGAAACAAAAGAAAATCTCCCTCAAAAACAAAATAATAAAAAATTAAATTTTAAAGACATTGAGAGTTTTTATCTTAATAAAAAACATAATGACTCACTTTTAGGGCTTGAATATGAAAGATTGAGCCTTGATAGAACTACTTTTAAAAACGCTAGTTATTCCACTATGGAAAAAATTATTCAAGATTTTTCAACTTCACAAGGTTGGGAATTGGTTTATGATAGCTCTATTGTTATTGGCGCAAAAAGTAAAAATAACACATCAATTTCACTTGAACCGGGGTGCCAATTAGAATTAAGCATTTCCCCTAAGCAAAATGTTTTTGATATTCAACTTGAATTAAATAAAATTATTGAAATTCTTGATTCAATTGCCCTAAATTACAATGTAATTTTCTTAGGATATGGAATTAGTCCACTTTCAACAATTCAAGAAATTCAAATTTTAAATAAAAAAAGATATGAAATTATGAATAATTATCTGCCAAGCGCTAATTACGGGGAACTTTGCCCTAAAATGATGCGCCAAAGTGCAGGTATTCAAATTAACATCGATTTTAAAAATCAAAACGATTTATACTATAAATTAAAATTTTATAACCTTATTATGCCATTTTTAAATGGTCTTTTTTCAAATAGCCCAATTGAAAACAATGTTTTAGGTGAATATAAATCTTATAGAAGCCATGTTTGGCATTTTTGCGGCTCTCAAAGATGTAATTTCTTTTATAAAAACGTTTTTAAAAAGCTATTTCAAAAGAAAAACATAATTAAAAATTATATTCAAGAAGTTTTAAACGTTCCAATGGTTTACATTGAAAAAGAGGGAAAAATTATTCCTATAAATGGAAAAATAACTTTTGATGAATATTTAAAGAAAGGTTATTTAGGATATTTTGCCACTTTAGAAGATTATATTCTTCATCAAAGTTTATGTTTTCCCGATGTTCGTTTAAAAAATTATATTGAAATAAGAAACCATGATAGCTCTAATCCTAAAATGGCGCTTGCGCTTTGCGCTTTATATTCAGGATTAATGAAATGTTCGAGCGATTGGCTTTTAGAGCAATTTAAGTTTTTAAATTTTAACGACATTGATTTTTATTCAAAAGAAGCGGCTAAAAATGGGCTTGATTTTAAAATTAAAGAAAAATCAAACATTGATGGTTGGATGGTTGTTGAAAAAATATTCAACATTTCAAAATCGGCTTTAATTCAAAATGAAAGAATTTATCTTGAACCTATTTTAGAAATGATTAATTCAAGAAAAACTCAAGCCGATATTCTTATTGATTATAATATTAACAACGCTTTTGATTTAATTGAATTTAATTATGAAAAAATGTTAAGAAAATTCTAAAAATTGCAAAACCTCTTGGCTTTGTTAAAATTTTAATATGGCTAAGATTTTTTTACTGTCACAAAGTGATATTTTTGAAAAAGAAGATTTGAATGTTAAAAATCTTCTTTTAGATAGCGATTTTGAGCTTCAGTGTTCAAATGGTGAAATTCAAGATATCTTAACTCAATTACATCATTTTTGCCCAGATGTTATTTTATTAGATAACTGCGTTCAAAACTGTGAATTTTTAATTAGACAGATAAAATCTAACGCTAAAAATGAAAATGCTCAAATTATTTTAATTTTAAATAATAAAGATTATTCAAAAGAATATATTAAACTTGTTGATGGCTTTATTATTCCGCCATTTACAAAAGAAATCCTGCTTGCAACTATTAACTCTCATTCAAAAATTAAAAAATCTCTTAATAGGCTTTATGAAAATAATAAAGAGCTTTCAAGAAGCCTTTATCAGTTGAATGTTTTATATAATACAAGTTCTGGGTTTGCTGGAACCCTTAATACATCAAAACTTTATGACATTATGACAGAAGCTATGGAAAAAACTTTAAGTTTTGATGTTTCTTGTGTTTTAATTTTAAATTCTTTAGGAAAACCAATTATCAACCTAAATTCAATTCATAATGTCAATCAAAATTTAAAAGAAGCTCTTAAAATTCGCTCTATTTTAAATTATAAAACCCTTTCAAATGATAATTTTGCTTTTTTAAATGATGATTTTGAAAACATTGAGCTTAATTTAAAGGTTAAACAAGAGCGCTCTAACAAAATCCATGGGCTTGAAGTAATTAATTATGATTCACTTTTTGCACCTATTAAAGTAGGGGAAGACTTTTTTGGGGTTGTTGAGTTGTTTCGTCAAACTCCATATTCCCATGAAGATGTTACTTGTTTTCAAGCAATTACCCACCAAGTGGCGCTTCCTTTAAGAAGTGCAAAACTTTATGAAGAAATTTCAAGAACAAACATCAAACTTGAAAAACTTGAAAAATTAAAATCTGAATTTGTTTCAATTGTTTCTCATGAATTAAGAACGCCTTTAACTCCTATTAATAACTCTCTTGAAATTGTTTTATCTAATCAAGCAGGAGAAATTTCACCTGACGCTAGAAACTTTATTTCAATGGCAAAAAGAAATATTCAAAGGCTATCAGGAATTATCGAGGATTTATTAGATTTATCAAGAATTCAAGCAGGAAAACTTGATTTTAAATATAAATTAGTTGATATTTCTTCATCTTTAGAGCTTTTACAGAAAACATTTTTACAAATTGCAACCCAAAAAAATATTTCAATTAATTTATCTATTCAAGAAAAACTTCCTGAAATTTATGTTGATTTAAGGAGAGTAGAACAAATTTTCACTAATCTTGTTTCAAATGCCCTTAAATTTACACCGCAAGATGGCTTAATTAATGTTGATGTTTCAATTATTTCAACTCAAGACATTCCGCAAAATCTTATTGATCCAATTGAAAAACCATCAGGAAGATATATAAAAGTTTCTGTTAAAGATAACGGCATTGGAATTAAAAAAGAAGATATCCCAAAAATTTTCGATAAATTTTCTCAAATTGAATCTTCTCTAAATAGAAATAAAGGCGGCGTTGGGCTTGGTTTAACCATTACAAAACAACTTATTGATTCTCATCTTGGGGCAATTTGGGTTGATAGCGAAGAAAACAAGGGTTCTGTTTTTAATGTTATTTTACCATTGTTTGATAAAACAAAAGCCTTTAAAATGGACTTATCTCACACTTTAATAAACCATGAAGATGTTGGGGTTATTAAACTTGAATTTAATTCAAATACAAATTTAATTGAAAAACTAAAGGAAAATAAACTTTTAAATTTAATCAAACTTTCAAAAGAACTTTATATAAATCAAGAAAATAAAACAAAATATTATGTCTTTATTCCAAAAATTTCTTCGGGCTCTTTTGAAGCGGTTTGTAAAAGTATCTATGACTATTCTTTAAAAGAAGATAGTGATATAATATTATCAAAAGTCCATACTTCAAAAGATTGTATTGACCCTTATCGAATCATAGAAATTTTAAACAGTTAGTATCAAAAAGGATTGAAAATGAAAAAGATTTTAATTGTAGATGATGAAAAAGATATCGTTGAAACACTTTCTTTTATGCTAAAAGCAAAAGGATTTGAATGTATCCCTGCTTATGACGGCGAAGAAGGGCTTAAACTTGCAAAATCTGAAAATCCTGATTTAGTTATTTTAGATATTATGATGCCAAAAATTAACGGCTATAAGATTTGCAGACTTTTAAAGTTTGATAATAAATATAAAAATATTCCGATTATTATGGTAACCGCAAGAAGCCAAGATGAAGATAAATTAATCGGCGAAGAAACAGGCGCAGATGAATATATTACAAAACCGTTTGAATTTTGTGATGTGTTAGAAAAAATTAACAAATATCTTGCATAGCTTAATTGAAAATTTTGGTGAAAAATGGATTTATTAAATGATAACGGGGCTTTAGATAATAAAACTCTTGATAAATTAAAATATGATATAGTTCGAGATGGGCTTGTTACTTATGATGACATTGAACATGCTCAAGAGCTTGCTATCGCACAAAACACAAACATTGGTCAAATTTTAATCAATACAAATATGATTGAAGAAGAAGTTTTAATGAAATTTTTAGAAGAAAAACTTCACACCCCTTGTGTTGACCTTGAAAACTATTCAATTGATAAAAAATGCCTTGATTTTGTTTCATATAAAGACGCTATTCGCTTTAAAATTTTACCTTTATTTATAATTGAAGATACGCTTACTATCGCTATGGCAGACCCAATGGATTTATTTTCTATTGATAAAATTATGAAAATAACCAACAAAAACATTGACCCTGTTATCGCTTCAGAAAAAAGTATTCTTAAAAAAATTAATGAATATTATGATGTTAAATCTGTTGTTCAAGATATAAATATCAACAATTCAAAAGTTAACAACTGGCAAGATGAATTACATAACGATGATTTATCTCAAGAGCATATTCAAACTCTTTTTAGGGCAATTTTAAAACAAGCAATTGCGATGGATGTTCATGAGCTTTATTTTGAAAATTCTCAAGAGGGTTTAAGTGTTAACTTTAAAAAACCGGATGAAATTACTCAAACAGGCGTTATTCCAAGCCTTTTAACAAGTTCTTTTATTCAATCTTTAAAATCAATGTGCAATCTTGATCCTAATGTTTTTGAAATTCCACAATTAGGAAAACTTTGTTTTAATGTAGATAATCAAGAATTAACAGCAAGCGTTAGCGCATTTCCAACAATCAGCGGTGAAAGAATTTTAATTAAAATTTATCATCCGCCAATCAGTCTTGAAGAATTAAAAATAGCACCTGCAAAAATAGAATTCATCAGACAATCTCTATTAAATTCAGGAATAATTTTAATTTGTGGCGCTTCATTATCAGGTAAAACTCATCTTATCTATTCAATTTTATCTAATTTAATTCCTAAGTCTAAAAACGTTATGACCCTTGAATCAATTGCAAAATATAAACTCAAAAACGTTTCACAATGTGAATTAAATGAAAACATCGGTTTTAACCTAGATAAAGCGATGCGCTTTATTGAGTTTCAATCGCCCGACATTATCTATTTTGAGGGGATTACAACCAAAGAGGGGCTGGACTTTTTCACTTCTTTGACATTTAAAAATAAAACCCTTATAACAGAATTTTTAGCTGAAAATATGGATGATTTAAGACGAAAATTTGAATTCAGCGAATTTACAATGTTTAAATCTGTAATCAATTGTCTTATTTTCATTCACAACAAAGATAGCATTGAAGTCTTTAACCGCTCTGAACTAGAGAAATATTTTTTATAAGAGATTAATTTTGTAGCATTGAGGGCATAATTGTTTAAGAAAAGCACAATAATAGCAATAGTTTTTATGATTATTACTATCATTATAGCTAATAAGTTTTACCCTTTTGCAACCAGCTTTATTTTAATTTTCTTATTACTAAGAAAGCCCTCATATTATCTAAAAAAACTAAATCTTTTAAATAACAAATCAAAAATTGATATATTATTTTTAACCATATTTTTCATATTTTTATTTGTGCCAATGAGCTATATAAACCAAGATGAAATATCTGAAGAAGAAAATAGAACCCTAGCTAAATGGCAACCACTTTTTTGTCAAGGGAAAATAAATTATAATTTTGGGAAAAACTTTGATGAATGGTTTAATGATAGATTTTATTTAAAATATACTTTCACTGATTCATACAACTTGATTAAATCTAAAATTACAAAAATAATTAAAACCAAAGATGGAATTTATAACAAACAAACACATTGGATGTTTGTAAATGATAAATATTGGTATGACACAATTTATGATAAACAAACACAAAATGAAATAATAGATAACTTAAATAAATTTAATTCTTTTTGCAAGAAAAACAACATAAAATTATATATGTTAGTTGTTCCTTGCCAACAAGAAGTTTATTATAAAGAAGGGTGTCCACATCTTTCTAACCCAAGCGCAAGAATGAAAGCAGTTGATAGAATTGCAGCAAATACAACTTTTAAAACCATTAATTTTTATAACGAGATAAAAGAATATTCAAAAAATCATCAAACATATTATAAAACAGATTGGCATTGGACAGACGAAGGTGTTTTCATTGGCTATAAGATATTAATGAACTGCATTAAAAAAGACTTTAATAACATAAAAATATCGTCAAAAGATGATTTTAACATCACTTATACAAACAAAGTTCGCTCTGATTGGGAAAGAGATTTTCACAACGGAAAAACTATGCAGTATTATTTTCATGAGCAAGAAAAAGAAGCAGAAAATATTTTAGATATGGAATACGGCTATTATCAACATAAAAATCATAAAAAACTTCATTCAGAAATTGTTGATATTCCTTATAGAAAAGAAAAAATTTATCATTACGATTTAGGAAATAATTTAAGGTTAATGCAAATAGGGACAAGTATGAATGAAAGTTTACTTGATTTCACCCCTTATTCTTTCAAAGATTTAAAATATATAAGGCTAATTCAAGTAAAAGATTTACCCCAAAAAGAATGGTTTAAACTTTCAAAACACTATGAATCTAAAATTCTTCAATTTAAACCCGATATTATTATATTATGTTTAACACCACGTGATTTACAAAGCATAGTTGATTTTTATAAGGAATAAATATGCTGTTTAGTTCAATGAGTTTTATATATTTTTTCTTACCGATAATTCTTTTATTAACCCTTATAACCAAAAAAGAATTTCATAACGCTATGCTTTTAATTATGAGCATAATTTTTTATGCTTGGGCAGAACCAAAATATCTTTTAATAATGTTTTTTATCATTTTAATAAGTTATTTTGGCGCAATTGCAATTGATAAATTTCCAAAAAATAAAAAACTTACTTTAATTTTAACAATTTTAGCAAATTTAAGTTTTTTGATTTATTTTAAATATTTTAATTTTATAATCGACAATTTTAACAGTTTATTTAATTCAAATTTCCACACATTAAACATAATTATGCCGCTAGGTATTTCTTTTTATACATTTCAAGCCTTATCTTATGTTTTTGATGTTTATAAAAAAGATTGTAATGTTCAAAAAAATTTCTATAAACTTGCCTTATATATATGTTTATTTCCTCAATTGGTTGCAGGGCCCATTGTAAAATACCATGATATTGAAAAGCAAATAGATAACAGAGAAATTAATTTCGACAAAATTAACCTCGGAGTTAAAAGATTTATAATTGGTTTATCTAAAAAAGTTTTAATAGCAAATACATTGGGTGTTGTTGCAGATAGAATTTTCTCTCAAGCACCAGACAGCTTTTCTTGTTTAATTGCTTGGCTTGGCTCAATTTCTTATACACTTCAACTATACTTCGATTTTAGCGGTTATTGCGATATGGCAATTGGTTTAGGTTTGATTTTTGGTTTTAAATTTATGGAAAACTTTAATTATCCATACATTTCAAAATCAATAACTGAATTTTGGAGAAGATGGCATATTTCACTTTCAACTTGGTTCAAACAATATGTTTACATTCCTCTTGGCGGAAATAGATGTTCTAAAATAAAAACTTTAAGAAATTTAGCTATTGTATTTTTATTAACAGGCGTTTGGCATGGTGCACAATGGACATTTGTTTTTTGGGGAATTTGGCACGGATTTTTTATTATTTTAGAAAAATTGTTAAATATAAAGGAAAATGATAAAACTAATCACCCTTGGCAGATTAACCTTTTAAAACATATTTATTGTATAACAATATTTTTAATTGGCTGGGTTATTTTTAGAGCAGAAAATTTAAATTATGCTTTTAATTACTTAAAAAATATGTTTAACATTCTAAATATATTTTCTCAAAACTTTTCTTATGATATCTTATATTACATTGATTTAGCTGAATTTATTGTATTAATAATAGCAATTTTATGCTCAACACCATTATTTAAAAATTTAATCTTTGTTGAAAATAAAATTGCAAAAGCCATTGTCAACACTTGGCTGTTGCTTTTATTTTACTTATCAACAATAGCCGTCGCAAGTGATACATATAACCCGTTTATATACTTTAATTTTTAATGTGGATAGTATAGTCGTTGTAAAGTAGAATTTACATGTTAGTATGAAAACATTAACAAATTGAACTTTTACATATTTATAATAACTTTTTGGTAATAATACCAAGAGTAGAACAGATCCCACCGCCTTTTCACGCACAACAAACTTTTTCTGCATAAGATGTAAGAAAGGAGGTGAAAACAACTATGTTTGAAGAAATTAGACAAAAAATAAAATGTGTCCTAATCGTCATCGGACACATTTTACTAATTATTTCATCATTGTTATAGGGTCTGCATAGAGGGTATTGGAATACCCTCTCCCTACTCTTATTATAAATTATTTTTTTTATTTTTCAAGGGCTTTTGGATATATTTTTACATTTACTTAAATAAAAAAGACCTCAAAAGAGGTCTTTAAATGGGGCGCCTGATGGGATTCGAACCCATGCATATCGGAACCACAATCCGAGGTCTTAACCGCTTGACGACAGGCGCCATATATATAAAGGTTGCCTAAGTATTATAAACTAAAGAAAAAAAAATAGCAAGAAAAAGTATAGAAGTTTGGAATTTTGTCCTAAAAACCTCTAAAATACGAGCGTTTTAAGAAAAAGTATGCTAATTTAAGAATATATTTCGGACAATTCAAATTAGTATCACCCGCAAGGTAAAACAAGCTCGCTAAGTCAAGTCTGACTAAGCTCAACTGCGCTCGGGTAGAGAAACGAGGCTGACGAAGTAAACATAGATTTTTTTTGCTCAAAATTTCTTAAGTTTAAAATGGAGGAATAATGCGCCATTGTAACGGAGTATTTAAACCAGAGGACATTTGGTTTTTATTAGATGAAGATTTTAAAATAAAAAGAAAACTCTATCTTTCAATTTGCCCTTATTGCAATAAAAAAATTGCACTTTATTCATATTTTGACACCCTTAAAAAAGAATTCAATGAAAAATATTACTATTCAAATGGCGCAGATAAAATCAAAGAAAGATTAAAAAAAGAAGTTGTTTCAACATATTTGAATTTTAAAACAGATAAAAAATCGCCATACGGTTTTAAATTTGGAGAAAATGTTGAAATAATCAAAAATGGCAAAGTTGTTGAAATACAGCAATTTTCCTGCGATTTTTACGGAAATAAAATATTAGTTAAAAAAATCAAAAATGAATAATCAATCTAAAATTACATTAAAAGGTTCAAAAAACATAACGACGCAAGAATTTTTAGAAAAAACAAAAAATTACACAATTGAAAATGCACTTAAAGAACTTGATGAACTTAAAAACTATGCTTTTAGTTGTGTTGATAAAAATGGAAACCCTAATTTATCTATCGCACTTAAAGTAATTGAATGTAAAGCTAAAATTGCAGGATTATTCACTCAAAACAAACAAGAATCTAAAACCATTGTAAAAATGGGAGAAATAACGATTGATGGCGAGCAATTAAAATTAAAAATCGGCGAGGATTAAATTTTATGAAAATAACATTACCTGAAATGTTATCTTTTCCGCCAAAAATGTATCCTTTTATTTTTAATTTCAATTCATATTCTTATTTTCTTTTAGAGGGCGGAAGGGCATCTGGTAAAACGCAAAGCGTTGCAAGGTTTTTGCTTTATGTAATGGAAAAAAGAAAGGTAAGAATTTGTTGCGGAAGGGAAATTCAAAATTCAATTAATGAATCTGTTAGGACGGTCTTTCTTGATTTAATTGAAAATTATAACTTGGTTTATGAAATTAAAAGAGATTATTTAATTAATAAAATTACGGGTTCAAAAATATTTTTTAAAGGATTTAGAGAACAGGGAAGTGTGAATATTAAAGGGCTAGAGGGGATTGATATTTTATGGATAGATGAAGCTCAAGCAATTACAAAAGCAACCCTAGATGTTATTGTTCCGACTATCAGAAAGAAAAATTCCGTCATTATTTTTACGATGAATAGATATACAAGATTTGATTCTGTGTATAATTTTTGCGCAAAAAGAAAAGATTGCTTGCATATTAATATTTGCTATTTTGATAACCCCTATGTCGATGAAAAAATCCTTCATGAAGCGCAAGTTTCAAAAGAAACAAACATCAATGACTATAATCATATTTGGCTGGGATATCCAATGACAAACAATAACGAGTTTTTAATTTCATCAGAAAAATTAGATAAAGCATATAATTTAATTTATGAAAAAGATTCATCTTACAATCTAAATTCTGTGATGAGTGTTGATTTATCTGCAAGTGGGGCAGATTTATGTGTTGCAAAATTTTTCATACAGGAAAATCAAAATATCTGGCTTGAAAAATATACAAAAACTTGGTCTGAATCTGATACAGATATAACAAAAGGTAAAATAATTAATATTTATTCTGATTGGCTTCCAAAAATTCTTATAATGGATGCTGATGGCTTGGGTTATCCTATTTGGATAAGTGTGCAAAAGGTGATTAATTCTGCTTATGGCTTTAGAGGTGGTAAAAAATCAATTTCAAAATATGGCTTAAACGCAAGAGCAGATGGATATTTAGCACTAAGTGAATATATAGATAAAGGCTATTTAAAATTAAGCGATAAAAATACTATAAGGCAACTTGAGTATATTAAAAAAACATATAAGCCAAATGGCACAATTGCAATTCAAGATAAAAAAGAAATAAGAAAATTACATTCTGAAAGCCCAGATTATGCTGATTGCGCTATGATGGCGCTTTATGCGATTAATTATCTAAATAGAACATTTATTAAAAATGATGATATAAATTCAAATTCTTATCTTGAAAGTGAATTTGAACCATTTGAATAAAAAAAGGAGAAAAAAATGTGTTTTATTAGAACATCTACACCAAAAATTCAAACAGTTGAACAAGAGCCTGTTCAAAGGCATTACGCTGATTCAACAACAACCAAAAATTCAAGAGAAACAACAAAAGGGATAGTGAATGAAAACATAAAAACTTCCGCCTATGGGCTTGAAGAAACAGCCCAAACGAAAAAGAAAACATTGCTAGGAGAATAATTATGGCATTTTATAGTGTTGAGTATTTTCAAAAAAGAAAAAAAGAAATGGAAGAAATATTTAACATAATTAAACCTGATCTTCAAGAATTAAGTGAATATTTCTTGCCAAGAAGTGTGCGTTTTATTTCAAGAAATGTAAGGCGACCTTATGTTAAAAGTAAAAAAATTGTCGATTCAACCCCACTTATTGCCTTAAGGAATTTTTCATCCGGTATGATGAGCGGTGCAACAAGTCCAACTAATCGCTGGTTTAAAACAACAATTTCAACAAATGATAATTTAAACGATAATTATAACAATTATGAGCTTAAAAAGTGGTGTTCAAAACAAGAAGAAATTACAAGAGAAATTCTTTATTCATCAAATTTTTATCAGTGTTTACCTGAAGTTTATAAAGAGCTTGGAGTTTTTGGCTTTTGCGCTATGGGTTTAGAGCCTGATTTTTATAATATCGTTAATTTTAAAATTTTGCCCATTGGTTCATATTATTATTCAAAAAACTATAAAGGTGAGATTGATACTTTTTGCAGAGTTTATATGGAAACTGCTAAAAATTTGGTTGAAAAATATCCTAATCAATGCCCGATTGAAATTTTAGAAGCCTCTAAAAATAATCCTCTTAAACTTTTTGAAATTTTCCATTTTGTTGAACCTAATAAATTTTATAAAGAAAAAAGATTAAGTTCAAAATATTCAAAATATATTTCAGCAATTGTTTTATCTTCAAAAGGAGAGTTTTTATCTTTAAGAGGATATTCAAAATTTCCTTATGTTGTTTTTGAAAGCGGTTTTAATCCAGAAAATGAATATCCGAATGATTCACCCGCTATTTGCGCTTTGCCTGATGTTAAACAGTTGATGACAATGGTTAAAGAATATGCTAAAGCAGTTAAAAAAATCGTAAGTCCTGCTTATAAGGGCCCAGCTAGTTTGAAAAATAAAAAACTTGCAGATATCCCAGGGGCATTTATTGAAGAAGATGAAAACGGGCGAGGAATTAGCCCGATTTATGAAGTTAATCCAAAAATTTTAGAATTAAAACAAGAAAAAGATGAACTTAAAGAAATAATAAAAGAACATTTTTATAATGATTTATTTGCAATGATTTTATCTACTTCAAATACAACAAGAACAGCAACTGAAGTTAATGAGCTTAAAGAAGAAAAAATGGTTTTATTATCGCCACTTTTAGAACAAATACATAGCGCTCTAAGACAAATTTTATATTGGATTTATGATGAAGAAATAAAAATCGGCTTAATTAAAAAACCAAACTTAAAAAGTTATCAATTTAAAATTGAATTTGTATCAAGCCTTGCTCAAGCTCAAAAAGTTACAAATATTTCAAGTATGGAAAGATTTACAACCTTTGTTTCTAATATTGCTAATTCAATTGACCCGATTTTAAAATCAAAATTAAATGCTGAAAAAATAATTGAAGATTATGCTCATTATGCTAACATCAATCCTGAACAAATTGTTTCAAAAGAAGAAATGGATGAAATTAGAAAAAATATTCAAGAAAACGAAAAGAAACAAAATGAGCTTGAAACAATTAAACAAGGAAGTCAAATTCTTCAAAATATGGGCGGAGTTGATTTATCTCAAAATGATTTACTAGAACGTTTCGGAGTAATTTAAAAATGGAAAAAGAAACAAAAACGCTTTTTAACATAAATTATATTGAAAAAATTAATGAAATAGATAATTTAATTTTTGAATTTTTATATTCGCAAAATGGTTTTACAAAATTAGAAGGCAAAATTGCAATTGAAAAAATTAATGAATATATCCAAAAATTTAATTTTAAATTTGAAAAAATTTTAAAAAATATTCCGCAAGATTTTCAAGAAAATTTTAAAAATAAAAAAGAAGAATTTTATCAACTTTTAAAGTTGCATTATAAACAAGAATTAATAAAATATGCACAAGATGTTTATGAAAATTTTATAAAAAATTCAATTGTTCAAGTTTGGATTTATAAAAATAATTCTAAAAAATTAAATGAAATTTTTAATAATGGATTAAAAATAATTAGTTGGTTTTGTGAAATTAAAAAAGAAAACAAAGCTAATTTAATTGAAAATTTTAAAAAAGAATTTAATAAAGCCCTTATTTCAAACGAAAAAGATTTAATTGAAGTTCAAACAATTAAAACAGATGAAAACTTTTTTCTTGAAATTAGAAATAAAATTTTAGATAAAACACAAGAATTTTTAGAATTAAATTTAGATGAATTTTATCAAAAATTAAATAAAAAAGATTTAAATTTTTTCAAAAAAATTCAACAAAAACTTAAAACTTCTTTTTCAAATTCAATAAAAGATGAAGTAATTTTATTAAATTCTTGTTTAGAAATTTTAAATTTAAAAACAAATTTTGATAAATATAATTTTTTAATTTCAGCCCAAAATGATTTTGAAGTTTATTATTCTTTAAATAAAAAAATAAATGAAGATGACAAAATTAATCTTTTAAAAAGAAGAATGAAAATTTTTGAAAAAGATAATAAGGAACTTTCTAAAAACCAAAATGCTAAAAAATATTTTACAAAATTACTTACTGCTTTGAATGGGTAATTGTGCAAAATTGAGGATTAGCAAGATATTTATTAAAAATTTCTCCGTTGCTGGTCATTTTTGCTTCAAAAATTTTATTCTTAGCTATTTGCTTTTTAAATTCAGAATTAAATTTTTCCATTGAACTAGACATAAAACTCAACTGCGTTTTTGTGAAGTTACAAGTTAACATTTGATAATTTTTATCTTGATAAATTTTTTCCTTATAAACACATTTGTCGTTTTTGCCTTTGTTTAAAGTAATTAAAAGGTTAAAAACTTCGCCGTTATAAGGTATGGCGCCATTAAGAGAATATTTATCACAATTTTTTAATGCACGAGAAAAACTTGATTCAAGGCAAAATGCAAAATTTTGACTTAACAACGAAGTAACTATTGAAAAAAACAAGATTAAAAATATCTTCTTCATTTTTTAACTCCCCAAAAAATCTTTTTAATAAATTATACCACACAGAAAGGGTGAAAATGCAACAAAATTCAAATAATTTTACCTATTTAGGTAAAAAGCTCGATAACATTAATAATATCAACATAAATTCAAAATATGATTTATCAAAATATAAAAATCTTAATGATTTTAATTTAGATAACGATTTATTGAATAAATTTAGTGCAATTGTTGAAAAATTAAATCTTTCACAAGAATCTCTTGAAGTTTTGCTTGATATTGCGCTTGAAATGTCAACAAAGCAAAAAGATTTCTATGAAAAAGATAAAGAAACAATCTTTGGTGAAACAATACAAGGATACAATGATTTATTTAATAAAGATAATGATATCCCATCTAAAAATCCGTCTGAAATAAGAAAATATATGCAAGTAGCTAACAATGCCTATGAAAATTTATGTTCTGAAAATTTAAAAGAACTTTTAAATTCAACAGGCTTAGTTTTTCATCCTGAGATGATAAAACTTTTTTATAAAATTGGCGAACTTTTAAAAGAAGATGATTGCGGATATTTTGGAAGCCCAGCGTTAGAAGAATTAACGCCTGCACAAATTTTATATGGTTCAAAAGAATAACAGTTTAAAGGAGAAAATTAAATGGCACTAACAGGAAACACTTATTTAACCCTAAAAGACAAGTTTGCACAAAAAGAAAATGGCAAAATTGCAACCACGATTATAGATTTATTATCTCAATCGAATGTTTTATTAGAAGATGCAGTTGTAAGAGAATGTAACGAAGGTTCAACCCATAAAACAACAGTTAGAAATGGTTTACCTGAAGTTGAATTCAGGAAATTTTATCAAGGTGTTTCATCTTCTAAAGGCGAATATACTCAAATTACAGATTCAACAGGTATGCTTGAAGTTTATTCTCAAGTTGATAAATCCCTAGCAGATTTAGAAGGAGATACCCAACAATTCAGAATGAATGAAGCACAAGCATTTTTAGAATCAATGAACAATACAGTTCAACAAAACATTTTCTATGGTTCAAAAGCAACTAACCCCGCAGGTTTTGATGGTTTATCAGTTAGATATAATAAAGTTTCAACTAATCCTGAATCAATTGGTTATAGGGTTTTAGATGGCGGCGGCAAAGGCAACACCAACACGTCTATTTGGTTTGTAACTTGGGGCGACTTACACACTCATCTTTTATATCCAAAAGGTTCTCAAATGGGACTTGTTCATACAGATAAAGGTGCTCAAACTGCAACAGATTCTAATGGAAACATGTATGAAGTTTATAGGGACCATTTTAAATGGGATATCGGTATGACGGTAAGAGATTTTCGCTCTAGCGCACGTATAGCAAACATCGATGTTACAAAATTAGATAGTGAAGATGCTGCAGATTTAATTAAATTAATGATAAGCGCATATCACCGCATTAAACGTTTTTCAAAAACAGGCACAACCGTTATTTACTGTAATGAAATTATTGAAACGTATCTGCATTTTCAAGCAATTAATAAATCAAATGTTAAATTATCTGTTGAAGAATGTATGGGTAAACCAATTGTTTCATTCTTGGGCATTCCGATTAAATGTGTTGATCAATTAAGAAATGATGAAAAAGTAGTTAGTTAAGGAGTTTAAAATGTTATTAGATTTACAAAATCTTTTTTCAGATAATCAAGAATTAAGAAAAGCATCTGAAATTTCAGATAATACTGTTAAATTTTCAAAAGGAGAAATAACCTATCTTCCTTTTATTGCTCAAGTTACAGAAGCATTTGATAATCTTACATCCCTAAAATTAGAAATAGAAACTTCTGATAGTGAAGATTTTTCTTCTTCAAATGTTTTAGTTTCATCTACTTTAGCTTTAGCTGAATTAAAAGAGGGGGCAAAATTTCCTATTAGTTAT
Source organism: uncultured Candidatus Melainabacteria bacterium (assembly GCA_934700385.1). GTDB lineage: Bacteria > Cyanobacteriota > Vampirovibrionia > Gastranaerophilales > Gastranaerophilaceae > RUG14156. The sequence goes on along the minus strand of CAKUXO010000002.1, from coordinate 5,689 downwards.
TTTCCTAAAGGTAATAAGGGTTATATGCGCTTAAAATATACAATTGAGGGCACACTTCCAACTAAAGGAAAAATTACCGCAGGTGCTGTTATGAATAACGATATAAGTAATTATGAATAAAATTAGGTTAATCTTAGTGGGCTTTTTGCCCACTTTTTTTAAATAAGGAGGAAGAATGTGTTTAACTACAATATCAGGTAAAAATTTTATCAGCACAACATTTTCAGGACTTGCAAACATAACGCAAGGCATAAATGAAGTTGCAGATTATAATTACAAAGCTCAAATTGCACTTAATAATGCAAAATATGCGCAAAACGAAGCACATAATGAAATGCAAAAAGGGATTGAAGAAGCGAGAAAAGAGAAAATTTCAGGACTTCAAGAAGCCTCAAAAACAAATTCAAAAAATGCAGCAGGTGGTTTTGATATCCAAAGCGGAAGTAATAAATTTAACTATTTAGATGACATTTTAATATCTGAATATAATGCAGACTCCACCCAAAAAGAACATAGACAAAAAGCAAACAGTTATCTTAGCCAAGTGCAAAATTATTATTCAGAAGCACGACAAAACAAATCTTCTACAACGAAGTTTTTACTAAGTCAAACATCAAGTTATCTTGGCGGATTAAAACAAGAATTACCAGAATATATGAAAGGAAACGATGTAAAAAGATGGACATAACCAAAGTAAAAATTTTTAATATTACACTGAATATCTTAGGAATTTCAACTCCTATTGAAAATGTTAATTTAAACGATAACAAAGCTATTATTTTAAATAATTATTATGAACTTGCGAGAGATTATGTTTTAAAAGATTTTGATTGGAATTTTGCATCTTGTTTTAAAACGCTTTCTTTAAGAAACATTGAAAACCAAATTGGTAATTTTAGTTATTGTTATGATTATCCTAACGATTGTATTTGCGCTAGAGATATTTTTGAAAAAGGAAGTTATAGGCTTGAAAAATATCAAATTGCAGCCCTAGAAGATGGAACAAGCGTTATTCTAACAAACGCTAAAAACGCAGTTTTAAGATATACAAAAAGAGTTGAAAAAGAGATATTTTTTAATGTTGAATTTTCAATGGCATTAGCATATTACCTTGCAACAATAACTTCAAATGTTCTTGTGGGAAATTTACAAAAAGGTGAAAGCGCTTATCAAAAATATGTTAAAATTTTAAGCCGAGCAAAAGTTTTAAATGCGCAAGAGGGGGCTGATATTTTATATGATGAAGAAACATATTTAAGTTCAAGGAGTTAATTATGACAGTAAGAGTTTGCCAAAACTCCTTTTCAAAAGGAGTTATTTCACCCTCATTAGAAGGAAGGGTTGACCTTGAACAATATAACTTAGGTCTTAAAAAACTTGTAAATGGAATTGTTTTACAAGAAGGATGTGTTATTAATCGAAGCGGACTTGAATTTATCACTAAAACAAAAACAAATGGAAAAACAAGGCTTATACCTTTTGTTTTTAATTCATCTCAAAGTTATATAATTGAAGTTGGAGAGAAATATTTTCGTTTTATTAAAGATAGCGGATATATTTTAGATGAAAATAATGAAATTTATGAACTATCAAGCCCTTATTTAGAAAATGAATTATTTGAGCTTGATTATACTCAACAATTAGACATAATAACGTTTGTCCATAAAAACCATCCGCCAATGGAATTATCAAGAATTAAGCACAATCAATGGGAATTGAATGAAATTAATTTTAAATCTAAAATTGAGCCACCAAGCAATATAAATATTTCCTACACAGGTTCACTAAGTTCTAATATAACAACTTATAATTATGTTATTTGTTCAGTTGATAAAACAACAAACGAAGAAAGTGTTAGCAGTAATGTTGTTAGCGTAAATGGACATCTTGAAGCATATTGGACAACATCAGAATATATTACCTTAACTTGGCAAAAAGTTGAAAATGCGGTTGAATATAATATTTATAGAGATGTTAATGGAATTTTTGGCTATGTTGGAACAAGCAGCACAACATCATTTAAAGATAACAACATTGAACCTGATTTAAAAAGCTGTGCGCCAAAATTTGTTAATCCTTTTGAAAAAGAAAACCCATCTTGCGTTTGTTACTATCAGCAAAGAAAACTTTACGCTTCATCTAAAAACTTGCCTCAAACCCTTTGGGCAAGCCAAAGCGGAACAAACAATAATTTTAATATTTCAAGACCTCTTAATTCAACCGACTCTATTACTTTAACAATGTGCGATAATGGCGCTAATGAAATTAATCATATTTTGCCTTTTAGAAATTTAATTGTTTTAACCAATAATTCAGAATGGAAAATTGCAGGTTCAGACGGAACCTTTAGCGCTACACCAACACCAAGCGCTACTATTCAATCTTGCTATGGTTCATCTAAAATAAAACCTGTTGTATCAGGGTCTATGGTTCTTTTTGTACAATCTGGCGGAAATATTGTTAGAGATTTAGGTTATAATTATCTTTCAGATTCTTATGACGGTGAAGAATTAACCATTTTTGCAAGTCATTTATTTGACGGGAATAAAGTTATTGATATGAGTTATTCTAAAGAACCATATCAAATTCTTTGGTGCGTAATGGAAGATGGAAGTTTGAATGCTTTAACATATAATCCTAAACAAAAAATTGCCGCTTGGCACACTCATAAAACAAAAGGGAAATTTGAAAGCGTTTGTTCTATTAGAGAAAATGACAAAGATAACATATATTTTGTCGTTAAAAGGATGATTGATAATAATGAAGTTAAATATATTGAAAAAATTAGTTTTAATTCAATTAGCTCTTTAAAAAATGCTTTTTATCTTGATTGTGCTTTAAGTAAGGAATTTGACAAAGAAATTCAAGAATTAAAAGGACTTGACCACCTAAAAAATGAAGAAGTTAATGTTTTAGCTGATTTTGGGGTTATTGAAAATTTAAAGGTAGATGAAAATGGAAATTTAAAATTGCCATATCCTGCTAAAAATGTTGTTGTTGGCTTAGGATATTCATTTAAACTTGAAACTTTGAACTTTGAAAACGAACAGAGCTTCGGACTTAAAAAAACAATTAATAAAGTTGAAGTTAAGATTTTAAATTCAAGAGAAGACTTTTACATTCAAAATGATGATGAAAGTTTATATCTTAATTCAAGGGATATTAAAAGCATTGATGAACCTGAAAAATTATTTTCAAAAATTGTTGAATTTTATCCTCTATCTTATCCTGATACTCAAAAAAGTGTGAAAATAATTCAAAATCATCCCTTGCCTTTAAAAATTTTATCTATTACAACAACACTTTCACTTGAAGAATAAAAAATGCAAAAAATTAAAATTACAAGAAAAAACCTTTTGAAACTTTTAAAAACAATTAGAATTGAAGACTTAGAAGAAATAAAAACTTTTTATAAAAATAATTATCAGGAAAAATTTTTAGAAAATATTTTTAAATTTTTAAAAAATAAAAACACTATTTTTGTAAAATCATCTAAAAATAAATCTTTTGCTATTGGAGGGGTTTATTTTTGTCCTTTTTTTAAAGATTTAAAAGTTGGGCAAATTTGGATGATATCATCTTATTTTTATAAAAAAGACAAAATTGAATTATTTGAAGTTATAAGAAACTTTGTTAAGAAAAACGAAAAAAATTACGACATTTTATTTAACTTTATTTATAAATCAAACTTTTCTTTTTTAAAACAGTTAGAAAAATTTGATTTTAATTTTATTGAAACAAAAAATAAAGATTACAAGTTATTTTACAAAATTAAAAAAGGAGTGAATTTTGATATACGATATTTCACCCGTTAACAATCACAAAGGAAACGGGACAAATAAAATTTTTGATTTTGATTTTTATATTGAAAATGAAAACCAGCTTAAGGTTTATTTTTATAACGAAAACAATATAAAAGAAGAATTAAAAAATAATTTTGACTATACAATTAATGAATTTAAAAACAACAACGGAAGTTATATTACCTATCCTATTGAAAATTCAAAAAGACATATTTTATCTGAAAAAGAAAAATTATCTCTTGAATTAAATTTATCTATTGAACAGCAAACAAAGTTTAATAATAGCTCTCTTTTAAATTTATCAACCCTTGAATATTGCCTTGATTATTTAACAAGATTAGTTCAAATTTTATCAAGAAAAATTGATAGGTGTGTAAAAGTTGACGAAATTTCATCTCAAACACCAGAAGAATTAATTGAAAACATTAATAATAATTCTTTAACTGTTCAAAATTATCTAAATAATTGTTCAGAAATTTATAAAAATGTTTTAACTCAATCAGATGAATTGAACTCTATTTATAATTATATTTTAGAAAAAAATGATAAATTTGAAACTATTGATTTACTTAGGGAATCATTAGCCACAAAAGCTAACCTTGAATTAGATAACATCACCGAAAACGCTAAAAGTAATCTTTCAGGTTTATCTATGCCTGATTATTCTAGAATTGAAGCAAAAAGTTTTGATACAAGCTATCAAGCTGAGTGCGATGGATATGTATTTATTGTTGGGCTTGCTACAAGTAATGGTTATGTAACAGTTCAATATTCTTTTGATGGAAGTTATACAGATTTACTTTTTCCTAATATGAATAATAGTGTTTTATCGGTTGGCAGCACAAGTGGCGCAGCTATAAGAGCTGCTATGCTTTTACCATGTCCAAGTGGCATTTATTACAAATTACGTTCACAAAATATTTCTGACGGTATAAACCAAGCATGGTTTATTAAAGCGAAAGGGGCGAAATAGATGATATATTTTAACGACAAAAAAGAAGCTTTTGGATATGTTATTCCTAATTACATTTGTTCAATTGAAGATAGTTTATGGCTAAAATTTTCAGGACTTCCTTGTGGGATTGCTTGGGATATTATCAATGGGGAATTTAAGGATTTAAGAGAAACTGAAACATATAAAAAATATCTTGAAGATAAAAAACGAGAAAAAATAAATCTTCTTTCTATGACAAAAAGAGAGATGTTTTTAGGGCTATATCAAGCTAAAGGAATAACTCCAGATATGTTGAAAGCTCAAATTTCAGACCCAAAAGCATTAATTGAATTTGAATATGCTAATGAATATTTTAGAGGAAACCCTTTGATTGATGAAATTGGGGCTAAATTGGGATTTGAAACGAAACAACTTGATAAGTTCTTTGAAACTAAGGATTATAGGGAATTAGTTGAGGGATAAGGATTTTTAAGATAGAATCATTACACAGGGTAAAAATAGCTCTTTCTCGAAAGAAATCAGCCGCAAAATATTTACAAGCCTCGGGTTGATTCTCGACTAGAAAGGGGGCTGATATGGATAAATTCAATATTAGTCTTTTACTAATTTTTATGATTTTATTTATATTAAAAAACGACTCTTACCCAAAAAGATAAAAGTCGTTCAAACCTCTAAGGGCTATTGGTAGCTTCGCAAACTACCACCCTGTGTTAATATTATTTACCTTATTCCCCATTTTGTCAAGATACTAACACTTAGACAAATTCTTAATTTTAAGATAAAATCATTACACAGGGTAAAAATAGCTCTTTTCTATAAAGAATCACCTACAAAATATTTAAGCTTCGGGGCGTATTCTCGACTAGAAAGGGGGCTGATATGGATAAATTCAATATTAGTCTTTTACTAATTTTTATGATTTTATTTATAT
>CAKUXO010000001.1 GCA_934700385.1 uncultured Candidatus Melainabacteria bacterium | reverse complement strand
ATAAACTTCCTTTATTTAGATAAACACCGTTATCATTTAATTTAGAAAGCATTTTAGCGCCTTTTTCTTCTCTAACGCCATCAACGGTTTTAGCAAAAATTGTATCAACTGTATCTACAAAAGATTTAGTGATTTTAGAATTATTTTCATTTGTTTTAGCAGCTAAACCTTGAGTAAATGAATCAACCGCTTTTCTTGCGCTATCAAAATTAGCTTTTTTGGAAACTTTTTGAGCAATATTTAATGCTGCATTTGAAACAACACCAATTGTTTTAGCGCTTACACCTCTAAGTGCGCCAACTACATTTCTACCTTTTTTCATAGCAATTACTGCACTGGCAACACCTGCTAAACAAGTTAGAGGGTGAACATTTTGTTTAATTTGAACTAATTTATCAGCATAATCATTAAGAGCTTCTTCTTTATCAAAGCTATCTGGTTCAGATTCTGAAATATAGCTTTTGAACTCTTGAGGATCAATTTCAATTGTTTTTGGTGCTTGACCTTTAAAATTTGTTGATGACAATGAATTTAATTCCATTTTTCTTCTCCTAACAGAAGTATTTACACCGATACAAAGTTCCTAAAGGAAAATTGTTGCCTTTTTTATTGTTTTTTTGAAAAATTTTTAACAAAAATTTACAATTATCAACATCAAAAGTACAGACAATTTTATACAAAAAGTTTCAAAAAATCAAGCTAATTTTCAAAATATTTTTTATCTTTTAGTTCATTTGGCATAAATTGCTGATAAGCAGTGGGGTTATCGTGTGTATAAATATATCCAACCCCAAAACCATATTTTGAAGCGTCTTTATAATGAGCGTCACGAAGATGATCGGGTGGCAAGTAATCTAGCCCATTTTTAATATCATTAATAGCGTTATCTATAGCCATTATTGCCCTATTAGACTTTTTAGCTCTTGCGATAAATTCTGTTGCTTGAGCTAGTGGTATTCTAGCTTCTGGCATTCCAAGGTGTTCAACCACACGAAGTGCAGCCTCTGCTATTAACATAGCCCTAAAATCAGCATTTCCAACATCTTCTGAAGCAACAACAATCAGCCTTCTAGCTATAAAACGAGGGTCTTCCCCACTTGTTAACATTTTTGCTAAATAATAAATAGCAGCATTTGGGTCAGAACCTCTTAAACTTTTTTGAAAAGCACTAGCATAATCATAATGAAAATCAATTGAATATCTAATGCTTGATTTTTGTAAAAGTTCTTCAACCGTTTCTTTTTTAATTGCTTCATCACTTGCAAAATAAGAGTTTTCAATAGCGTTAAGGCAATATCTAGCGTCCCCTTGAGATAATTCAATTATTGTTTCAAGTGCGTCTTTTGAAATTGTTTTTTTACCATATTGATTATTAAGATAATTCAACCCTTTTAAAACGATTGTTTTCAGGCTTTCTTTATCTATTTTATTTAACATTACAACTTGTGCCCTTGATATTAGCGCAGGAACAGTGTGAAAAGATGGGTTTTCAGTGGTTGAACCGATAAAATAAAATAATCCTGATTCAACATGAGGTAAAAGTGCGTCTTGTTGAGTTTTTGAAAAGCGATGAATTTCATCAATAAAAACAATTGTTTTAGTGCCCTGACGAAGATTTTGCTTAGCCACTTCAACAGTTTCTTTAATTTCTTTAACACCTGAATTAACAGCCGAAAGCTCAATAAAAGCGGCATTATGAAACTTAGCGCACAAACGAGCCAAGGTAGTTTTTCCACACCCTGGGGGTCCCCATAAAATAAAAGAAAAAAGTCTTTTTGCTTTTAAAAGTTTTAAAAAAGGCGAATTTTCATTAATTATTTTAGTTTGCCCTAAATATTCTTCAAGGCTTTTAGGGCGCATTAATTCCGCTAAAGGTATTTGTTTATTATTTTGTTCAAGTGTATCAAAAAGATTCATATTAAAAAGTATAGCATAAGAAATTTTTAGGTTTATGAAAATAAGTTAAGTTTTTGAAAAAATAAAAAAAATAAATTAAAATGAAAAAATGATTAAAAAAGTTTCAATTTCATTATTAATATTATTAATTATTTTAAGTTTCGGATTAATTTTTAAAAAGAAAAATCCTCTTAATAATTCTAAAAAAATTACCTTTTGGTCAATTCAATTAAAACCTGTTTATGAAAAACAAATTTATAATATTATTAATGAATTTGAAAAAGAACATAAAGGCTATAAAATAGTTTGGATTGATATTCCGCTTCAAGAAGCTCAAAAAAGGACTCTAGCTTCAGTTTTATCTTCAACACCACCAGATTTAATTAATCTAAATCCAGATTTTTCAATACTTTTAGCTCAAAGAAATGTTCTAGAATTTTTTAAAGAAGAAGACACTTTTGATTATGATAAAAATTTAATTGAAAAATTAAAATATAAAGATAAAATTTATGCTCTACCATTTTATTTTACAAGCCCTGTAACTATTTATAATAAAGAAATTACAGATAAATGTTTGAAAAATAAAATTAAAACTTATGATGATATCTATAAAAATTCATCTAAAATTAAAGAATGTTCAGGCGTTTCACCTTTTGTTTCATCAATAAATGAAAACGATACTTTTTATAAAATTTTAAATAAATATGGGGTTTCAAACTTAAAAACAGATTTTGAAAAAAGCCAAGCCCTAAAAGTTTATTCAATGTTTAATGAAATGTATAAAAAATCTTATCTTCCAAAAGACATTTTAACAATTAATCATCGTGAAGTTGTTGAAAAATATATGTCTAATCAAGCAGCTTATGTTGTTATCGGGTCAAATTTTGTTAATATGATTAAGCAAAATGCTAATGATATCTATGAAAAATCTCAAATTGAAGAACAGTTAACAACCTCAAATGGAAAATATGATATTGCTTTAATGAATTTAATTATTCCTAAAAAAGCTAAAAATAAAGAGCTTGCTCTTGAATTTATTAAACTTTTAACAAATAAAGAAAATCAGCTTGAATTATCTAAAATAACAAATGTATTGCCTGCGAATAAATATGCTCTTGAAGATGATTATTTTAAAAATTGCAGCGATGATTTATATGATAAATCTAGATGTATCAGCGCTTCGCAACTTAAAAATTTAATCACTCTTAAAACACCTCTAGAAAATAAAAAAGTTATAAATGAACTTTTTAATAAAACCTTAGAAGAAATTTTACTTGATGAAAATTCTTCTAATGAAACAATTAAAGCAAAAATTGAAATTTTAGCTAAAGAATTAGAAAAACTTGAAGAATAATTTTAAATAAAAAAAAGCTATTGTATAGCATACAATAGACTCTAATAAGGATGACAATAAAGTTATATGGTGTGTATATAAATTTTTATTTTAATTTCATTTTGTTTTGCTTTCGCTTACATTTTTGTTAACGTACCATTTTTTTCAATTCTTTAACATTTGTTTTCAAATCTCATCTATTTGATGTATAATCATTTTATGAAATTAATTGTTCAAATCCCTTGTTTCAATGAAGAAGCAAATGTTTCAGAGGTTATTAAAAATATTCCTAAAAAAATTAAAGGAATAGATGAAATTAAAATTGTTGTAATTGATGATGGCAGTTTTGATAAAACCCTTGAAATTACAAAAAATTTAAATGTTGATAAAATAATTCATTTTAACACGAGAAAAGGTTTAGCTTTTGCCTTTAAAAAAGGGGTTGAATATGCTCTTTTTGAAAACGCAGATATTTTAATTAATATTGATGGAGATAATCAATATTATGCTAAAGACATTGAAAAATTAGTTGAACCCATTTTATCTAATGAATGTGATATCTGCCTTGGAATAAGACCAATTAACAAAATTAAAACTTTTTCATTGTTTAAAAAATTAATGCAAAAACTCGGCTCATTTGTTGTTAAAATTGTTTCAAATGCCGATATAAAAGATGCTGCAAGCGGTTTTCGAGCTTTTTCAAAAAATGCACTTTTAAAATTGAATGTTTTTAATAATTTTACATATACAATTGAAACCTTAATCCAAGCACAATCTAAAGATTTAAAAATTAAAAGCGTTGAAATTAAAGTTAACGAACAGAAAAATCGTAAATCTCGCCTTTTTAAAAATAATTTTAGCTATATTTTCAAACAAGCGACGGCAATTTTTCGCTTTTTTGTAATTTATAGCCCCCAAAAATTCTTTTCTATAATTGCTTCAATTTTATTTTCTTTTGGTTTTATTTTAGGTTTAAGATTTCTTTTCTTTTTCTTTAACGGTAATGGCGCAGGGCATACACAATCTTTAATTTTGTGCGCTATTATAATGACATTATCTTTTTTAACCTTTTTGCTTGCAATTTTAGGAGATTTATTTTCAATTAATCGCAAAATTTTAGAAGATATACAATATGAAATAAGGTTAAGAAAATACCAAAAATAAATTTTTATGATAATATAGTTTTGTTTGAGGAATTTATGGAAACAAAAGAATTAATAAAATATATACCAAAATTAAAAGAGCCAAAAATTCTTATTATTGGCGATTTTGCACTTGATGAAATGGTTTATGGCAACACAGAAAGAATTTCTCGTGAGGCACCTGTTTTAATTTTAGAGCATTATGAAACTAAAAAAATTCTTGGTGCTGCTTCAAATGCTGCTAATAACGTTTCTCGCTTAAACCTTGGAAAAGCTGCCGCTATTGGGGTTTATGGGGATGATTATTACGGAAATGAGCTTTTAAGAATTTTAGAAGAAAAACACATTAAAACAGATTTTATGGTTAAAGATAAAAACCGTAAAACCACTACAAAAACTCGTATTTCAGGTTCTTGTAATCAAAGTATTACTCAACAAATCGTTAGAATTGATAGGCAAACAAAAGCGTCCTTAAGCCCTGAAACAGAAGAAAAAATCATTAATAACATTAAAAAAGCAATTGTTGATTATGATGGAATTATTTTATCTGATTATCATTTAGGTTGTTTAACTCAAAATGTTATTAATTGCGCCATTGAAGAAGCTAAAAAGCATAATAAAATCATTGTTGCTGATATTCAAAAGGATATGGAAAAATATAAAGGTGTGAATGCAATTACACCTAATCAACCAGATAGCGAAGCGCAAGTTGGCTTTTTTATAAAAGATGAAGAAACCCTTGAAAAAGCCGGAAAAATTCTTCTTGAAACCCTAAATCTTGAAAAAGTCCTTTTAACAAGAGGGGAAAACGGCATGGCGCTATTTGAAAAAAAATCTGATGATAAAATTACATATTCAAAAGTTAGCGCTTTTAATAAAAAAGAAGTTTTTGATGTAACCGGTGCAGGGGATACTGTTGTTGCAACTTTTACCCTTGGACTTTGCGCAGGGCTAGAACCAAAAATAGCTATGTATTTAGGTAATTTAGCCGCAAGTATTGTAATAAGATATTTTGGCTGTCACACAGTAACAGTTGAAGATCTTTTAGAAGAATTGAAAAATTAAAAGGAAAATACCATGAATTTTTTAAAAAAACTAAGATATTTTGATTATTTAATTATTGCAATTATTGTTTTAGGCTTAGTTGTTGGCTTTTTAACCTTTAGCGGAAAAAGAGCAACAAGCTCAAATCAAATTGAAGCAACAACTCCAATTGAATTAGAAGTTTATTTAAGAGGGGTTAATTCAACTTCAACAGACGCAATATTTAAAAAAGATGACGAAACTTTTATCACAATTAGAAACGTTCCTTATACAAAATTAAAAATTACAGACGTTAAATTTGAAAAAAGAAAAGTTATTCTACCAACAATCAATCCGCAAAAACCTTATGTAACGGTTAACGACGAAACTTCTCCATATCAATATGATTATCTTGTGAAAGTTGTTGATAACGCTAAAATCACAAAAGACGGCGACGCAGTTGTTGGCGGAAACAAAGTTAAAATCGGGCTGCCTATCACTCTTGAAGGCGCAAAATATAAATTAAACGGCGTTATTACAAATGTTATGATAAGCCCAGAACCATCTGTTGGCTTACACCAAGACCTAGACAAGCACACAAAAATTAATCACGATGTTCAATAATATTAAAAATTTTGTAAACAACAGTTTTTTTATGGAAAGCATTGATAACATCTCTTTTGGGGTGCTTTTATGTTTGCTTTTCAGTGCAATAGTTTGCCAATCTGAATTTATGGGTTTAATTGCCCTAGGATTTTCTTTTTTGGTTATTTTTAAATTAATTTTTTCAAAAAACCCTAAAGAAAAACTAAAATTCAAAGGCTATGAAAAGGCTTTATTTATCTACTTTTTATTTGTAACAGTAAGCCTTTTAGGGTCAACTTTATTTTCTTTAAGTTTACATGGCTATATAAAAACTTTAATTTACATATTATTTTTCTTTAGCGCTTCAATTTATTTTAAAGATAACGCTAAGAAAATTTTTCCTATAATATTATTCACTTCTTGCTTAATGACTTATGAAGCAGTTGTTGCAATTTTACAAAACATGGGCGGCGTTGTTGAAATTTCAGGTTGGCAAGATACAACAAACATAAACCCTGAAGAAGTTGTTTCTCGTGCTTATGGCACCTTAAAACCATATAACCCAAACCTTTTAGCCGGATATTTATTATGCGGATTATCAAGTTTTATTTATTTGATTTTAAAATATTTAAAAGAAAATAAAAAAAGAATAGCGCTTTTCTTCAGCATAACTTTTTTAATCTCATTAGTTGCAATTGTAGATACAGGCTGTAGAGGTGCATATTTAGGCTTTTGCCTATTTTTCCCTTGTTTATTTTTCTCTTTAATTTATTATGTTCAAAAAAAATTCGGCGGATTATCAAACATCAAAAAGCGTTATAAAAATATTTTTATCGGCTCTTTTATTGCACTTTTAGGGTTTGTTTTATTTAATCCTGCAATTTCAAAAAGAATTTTATCAATTTTTGCACTTCGTGCAGATAGCTCTATTTCATTTAGATTTAACGTTTACCAAGCCGCTTGGAATATGTTTTTAGATAACCCGATTTTTGGTATTGGAGTTGGAAATCAAAACTTTAGAGAAATTTATGGACTATATATGAAAACAGGTTTTGACGCTTTAGGAAGCTATTGCATTTTCCTTGAAATAGCGGTTGAAAGCGGAATTTTTGCCCTAAGCGCATTTATAATCTTCTTAATTTTATTATTAAAAGAATGTTTTAAAATCTCTAAAAAAGATTCTCTTGATTCTAATAAAATCCTTGCTTTTTCAACTATGCTTATGGTTTTAGCGATAATTGGACACGGAGTATTTGACACAATTTGGTTTAGACCACAATTACAATTTTTATTCTGGACAAATGTTGCTATGCTAAGCGCTGTTAAAACTAATTGCTTAAAAGTTATAAAATAATTTATTTATTATAGTTTAAAAGAAATTTTTGAGTTTCGTTCATCTTTTGCCTATAACCTTTTGGCATTTTTTTATAAATACCATTATCAAGCATTATAAAGTCATTATCAATTAAGCTATCATAAAAAACATAGCTCATCGCGGGTGAACAAAATGCTAAACGCCTAACCCCATAAGAATCTGTTAAAAGTAAACCATTTGGTTTTAGCATTTTTGAAATTTGTTGCGCCATTTGGTCGCACACTTTTTTTGTTTTATAAAAAGATGTATCAAACACAAGATGATATAAAACATTGTTAAATAAAACTACATCTTGACTTTCGTCTTCAATTTTAATATTTCTAACGTCACCTTTTATAAAATCACACTTCGGTAAAAGCTCTTTTTTAACCCTTACATCTTTATTTGATTGTAATTCAAAATATTCAGGATATTTATATTCAGCTAAATCTTCAATACAGCCAAGTTCATCATTTTGATCATAAATACCATCTTTAGCATAATCAATAGTTTGTTCACTTAAATCACACCCTAAAAAATGAAAATCATCTTTATCAAAACCTGCTTCAAGTAACTTTATAGCATAACTATAAACTTCTTGACCATAAGAACACCCAAGAGAAATTATATTACATTTTTCGTTTAGGTTATTTGGCTTTTGATCTAAATAACTAATAATGTAATCGCTTCTATCATTTCTAAAAAAATGAGAAAAATGATTAAGCCTTGAATATGAAACTTCAGACGTTTCTTCTGTTTTAGGATGATATCTTGAAGTAAAATTTAGATTATAGTTTATTGGATTATTTTTTACACAATTTATTAACATATTTTATCCTTGCTTTTTTATAAAACATGAAAATAAATTATTTTGCACAAAAGATAGTTTTAGTTGATTTTAATTAAATTAAAATAAAGCAAAATAAAACCCACTGAAGTAATTATCAGTGGGTTTTATGGTGGGCCATCCTGGACTCGAACCAGGGACCTCACCCTTATCAGGGGTGCGCTCTAGCCACCTGAGCTAATAGCCCGAAACTTTGTTTCGTTTGCAGAACCTTGACTGCTTGACTATAATAACAAGAACAAAATTTATTGTCAACTACATTTTTTCAACAGCATTAACACCAATTAAATTAAGCATTGTTGCCATAACAATTTTAAATGAATTAACTAAAGATAGTTTCATCAAGCTATCTTCTTTGTTTTCAGATAAAACTCTTGTGTAGTTATAAAAATGATGAAAAGAATTAGCCAATTCTGTTAAATATTTACAAATCATATAAGGTGCTCTATATTTAACTGCGTTAGCCAAAAGCGCTTTTCCTTCTTCAAGTTTTAAAATCAAACTTTTTGCAGCTTCTTTTGATTCATATGAAAGATTATCAAATAAGTTTGTAATATCAGCTTTTTGATTAAAGTTATCAATTTCTTCTTGAGCTAAAAGTGGTTCAAGTTCTGTTTTATTATCAACATCAAGCCTTTTTTCAACTGCTTTTCTTAAAATAGAACAAGCCCTAGCGTGGGCATATTGAACATAAAACACAGGGTTTTTATCTGTTTGAGATTTTGCTAAATCAATATCAAAATCAATTGTTGTATCAGATGATCTCATCAACATCCAAAATCTTGTTGCGTCAACTCCAACTTCTTCAACCAATTCATCAAGAGTAACCATTTTTTTACGTTTACCCATTCTTTGTTGCTCGCCATCTTGAATTAAATTAACAAGTTGACCAAGGATAACTTCAAGTTTTGAACTATCATATCCAAGAGCTTCAATTGCCGCTTTCATTCTTGGAATATAGCCATGGTGATCTGCACCCCAGATATTAATTAATCTTTCAAAGCCTCTATCTAATTTGTTTTTATGATATGCAATATCTGCTGTTAAATATGTGTTTTTACCGTCTGTTTTAACTAAAACTCTGTCTTGATCGTCGCCATAGTCAGAACTTTTAAACCAAACAGCGCCATCTTTTTCATAAATTTTTCCAGATTTTTTAAGAGTTTCCATACATTTATCAACTTCTTTATCTTGATAAAGAGTTAGTTCTGAGAAAAATAAATCAAAATGAGTTCCAAATTTTTCTAAAAGCTCTTTTTGTTGTCTTAACATGTCAGCTTTTGCAAAATCGCCATAAGATAAGCCTTTATTATCTTCAAGATATCTTTTAGCGCAGTCAATTAAATATTCCCCAGGATATAAGCCTTCTTCCATTTCAATGTTTTCACCTTGAAGCTGACGAACACGAATTTCTAAAGACTTAGCAAGTTTATTAATTTGATTACCTGCGTCATTTATATAAAATTCTTGAAAAACATCATAATTACAATATTTCATTATGTTAGCTAAAGCAGAACCTAATGCCGCCCATCTGCCGTGTCCAATGTGAAATGGACCTGTAGGATTAGCGCTAACATATTCAATATTAACTTTTTCACCTTTACCAATATCTTGTTTAAAATAATTTTCTTTTTTAGATAATATTTCAACAATAATTTTGTTTAAAAATTCTTTTTCAATTTTAAAGTTAATAAAACCGGCAACGGTATTAACTGAAAAATTTTCAGGTTTAATTTGTTTACTGATAGCTTGAGCAATTAATGGGGGTGCCATTTTGGCACTTCGAGCTAGAGCTGAAACATTAATTGCAAAGTCACCAAATTCTTTATTTTTGGGGCTATCGCAAACAAGTTCAATATTACATTCTTGGGCTTGACCAAGTTCATTTTGTTTAATTGCGCTATCAATCGCATTTTTTGTAATTTCAATAAAATAATCTTTTAACATAGTAAGTTTATTATAATACAAAAATAACAAAATTAAGAAATGTAACAAAAATATACAATTAATTTTTTCTCTCTAGCAAACTTGACAATTTAGAGGTTTTAGATATAATGAATAATGCGCCGAAAAATGGAAATATTTTATGACAAGAATTAATGGAATAAACTATAACATTGCAAAAGACGGCATGAACTTATATACCAAAAGAACTTGCTCAGATAATTCTGAAATGTTTATTACATCAAAGTTGAATATGTTATATAAGCAAGCATTAACAAACAAAAATTTGTATAATAGCAGAAGAAATTTAAGGAAAATGGTCGAAGGAAATCACCTAGACGAAACAGTTTAAATTAAATTCTTTTCTTGAGTCTTATTTGTAATTCGTTAGCATAACTTAAATATTTAATTAAATCCTCATATCTGGTTTCATCTTCCCCATAAGGTATGGTTTTATCAGCCAGAAGTTTGGTATCAATATCAAGCTCGGTTAGTTTCGCCATGGCCTCTTTGATAAGCCTTGCTTTGTATAGCTTTGGAAAAAAGTTGCAAAGGAAAATTTCAAATTTGTGGGCAGAACCTCTTTTTGCCATACTTTTTTTAAAGTTTAAAAAGCGTGCAATAATTTCAAGGGTATTTGACCTTTGTTTAATGTTTTTTTCTTCATTTTTATTTTGAATTAACTCAAGGTCATAGTTGTTTAATCTTTTTTTATTATCTTTTTTTGGTTTAATTTCTTCATTTTTATTCGCAACAAAAATTTCCTCATCTTTAAAAGGTGAGTAACTAAAATCTTCATCAGGTTTTATATCAAAAATATTATCAACTTGATTATCTTCTTTTGATAAAATTCCATTTTGAATTAATTTTTCTGTAAGTGAATTATATTGCGAATTTTCCATAATAATATTATGCAATCAAAAATAATATTTTTTACCATTTACCCGTAGGATTTTTAGGTGTTATAATAAAATGTGTAGTATATAATGAGTAGGTTATTATGTGGGAATATTCCGATAAAGTTAAAGAATACTTTAAAAATCCAAAGAATGTGGGCTCAATTGAAAACGCAGACGCCATTGGTGAAGCGGGTGCTCTTTCTTGCGGAGATAAATTAAAATTATATTTAAAAATTGAAGATGGCATAATTAAAGACGCAAAATTTCAAACTTTTGGTTGTGGTTCAGCAGTTGCTGCTTCAAGCATTTTAACAGAAATGATTATAGGTAAAACCCTTAAAGAAGCTAAAAAAATTACAAATAAACAAATTGCTTCTGAATTAGGCGGCTTACCACCTGAAAAAATGCACTGTTCAGTTATGGGCAGAGAAGCCCTAGAGGACGCTCTTAAAAACTACATGCCAGATGACGACTGGGCAGAATTAGAAGATGAATCAAAAGAAGAAAAAGGTTCAAGAATTGTTTGTCATTGTTTTGAAGTTACAGAAAAACAAATAATTGACGCTATTTTAAATAATGGCGCAAAAACTTTTGATGACATATCTAAAATAACCTCTGCAGGGCTTGCTTGTGGAAGATGTCGTGAAGATATCCAAAACATTCTTAACACTTATGTTAAAAAAGAAGAAAAAGAAAAATTAAACCCTGTTCAAAAGATTTTAAAAATAAATAACGTTATTGAAAATGTTATTTCGCCTGAATTGAAAAAAGATTTTGGCGATATCGAGCTTATTAACGTTGAAGGTAACAATGTTTATGTAAAATTAAAAGGACATTGTTCAACTTGTCAAAACGCAAAATTAACCTTGAAAAATTTTGTTGAAACAAAATTAAAAGAATTAGTTGATGATGAAATAGTTGTATATAACGGATAAAAAAAATGAAAAACATATACTTAGATAATAACGCAACAACAAAAATTGATGACCTTGTAGTTGAAAAAATGTTGCCATTTTTAAAAGAAAACTATGCAAACCCCTCAAGCATGTATGACCCTGCTAGAGTTTGCGCTAAGGCTATCGAAAATTCAAGAAAACAAATTGCAGATTTTCTTGGAGTTGAAGATGAAAAAACAATCCTTTTTAATTCTTGCGCTACAGAAGGCGCCAACACGGCAATTAAAGGAGTTGTAGAGCAATATGGTTCTAAAACAAATAACCATATTATTACAACAAGGGTTGAACATCCTTGCGTATTATCTGTTTATGAATATTTAGAAAAAAGAGGCTTTAACGCTACTTACATTGGTGTTAATGAAAATGGCGAATTAGATATTGATAACCTGTTATCTAAAATCACCCCTGAAACAATCCTTTTATCTGTAATGCACGCAAACAATGAAACAGGGGCGATTTATCCTGTTTATGATATCGCTCGTGAAGCTAAAAAAATTAATAAAAACATAAAAGTTTTTGTTGATGGTGTTCAAGCGGCAGGTAAAATTCCAATTGAATTAGAAAATAAAGACATCGATTTCTATTCAATTTCAGGTCATAAATTCCACGCACCAAAAGGCGTTGGCGCTTTTTATTGTAAAAAAGGCACCTTGTTTCAACCTTTTATGCTTGGTGGGCACCAAGAAAATTCACTTCGAGCAGGAACACAAAACACAGCCTATATTGTAGCCATTGGTGAAGCTGCAAAACTAGCTAAAGAGGGGCTTGATTATGAACTTAGTGAAGTTAAAAGATTAAGAGATAAACTTGAACAAGGTATTTTATCTTCTCTTAAAAATGCAAAATTAAATTCAAAAAGCGCTACAAGAGTTCCAAACACAACAAACATAGGTTTTGAATATATAGAGGGTGAATTAATCCTTCTTTATTTAAATGACCTTGGAATTTATGCTTCTTCAGGAAGTGCTTGTACATCTGGAAGTCTTGACCCATCTCACGTTTTAAGAGCGCAAAAAGTTCCATTTACTTCGCTTCATGGTTCAATAAGATTTTCATTATCTCGTTTCACAAAAGAAGAAGAAATTGATTATACAATTAAAAATGTTACTGAAGTTATTAAAAAACTGGCAAAAATTTCTCCTTTTAGAGATGAGCTTTCAAAATTAGATTTATAATTTATTTTTTAAGTTTAATTTCTTGAATTAAATCGTTAAGAAATTCATCCCTGTATAAAAAGCCTAAATGTGCACCATTATTAAACAGAGTTAATTTATTATCGCAATAGCCTTTCAATTCTTTTAATTGATTTTTATTAATTAAATAATCATCAAGGCTATGATAAATTTTATAATTATCTTTACTAATTAAATAATTTGAAATAGCTCTTAGAGAATTCAATCCCTCAAGTTCTTCTTTTGTGTGATTAACAAGAAGATATCTATTAATGTAATCGTTGAAATCAGAAGAATAAATTAAATTATATAGTTCTTTATTATCAATAGAGGGGTTTTTATCTTTTTCAATTGCATAAATTAAATCTGAAAGTTTTTGATGAAAAACAAACGCACTGATTAATTTTGATTCATAGTTATTAAAAGGCATTGAAAAAGAAGTTTTATCTATTTTATCTTTTTCTTTATACAATCTCATAACTTTTGCGCTGATTTGCGCAACTTTATCTTTAAAATCATTTGGATAATTTTGCCAACAAGAAATAATTTCATCCATTTTTGTAATTGCAAAGAATAATTCAAAAGGCGGACAAACGGCAATAAATTTATCTATATTATTAGCCGAAGTTTCAAATTGTTCGTTTGCTAAAAATAAAACACTAAAAGCACCCAAGGAAGTTCCAAAAGCGGTTCTATTTAAAAACACTCTATCATATTTTTTAGATAAATATGAAATTATATTATTAACTAATAAATTTAATTGCTTTGCGTCATCTTTAATGTTTCCGGGGCGATAATTCTTTTCTAAACTTTCAAAAAATTCCCATTGAAAATGACTTCCAATTAAAATAACGCTATAACCTTGGTCATAAAATAATTTTGCTAAAGTATCATTATGAGAATTATTCATCCCCTCACCAACAGAAGGAAAAATAATTGCTAAAGGTGAAGTTTTATCTTTTTGCAAAACATATCTAAAGCTATAGTTTTTTCTATCTTTATAAAGATTAACGCTTGCAGTTTTAATTTTTTTAGAAAAATTCCTATTCCAAATAGATATCTCATTCCACATAGATTTTTTATCTTTTTTAATGTCTAAAAGAGCTGTCCTCATTGAATCTGTAATAGGATTTTGAGGATTGTAATCATTTAAAAAGATGTCTGCTTTTAATTCATTATCTGACGATAAATCAACAAATAGGTTCTCGCCTTTTTGAATGTTTCCTTTAACCTCTAAAAATTCTTCATTTTTATTGTTCACAAGGTCAATTTCATCATAATCAGATTTTAATTTATCTAAGACATCTTTTCTATCATAATTTGAATATTTAATATATTTATTAACACCATAAACTTTTTTTGCTATGTCATAAGAATCTTTAAAATTAGATTCCACCATTTTAACCATAGGCTGAATTACAGTTGTTCGATTAATCAAAAGACCCATTTTAATTGCCGCAGCAACAGGAGAAGCAATATAAGTTGTTGGATTGAAAGCAAAATCTAAAATTCTTCCTGTAATATCTCTTGATGAAGTTGAAGAAATAAAAGGTAAAACAAGGTAACTTCCACATTTCATTTTACATTTTGCCAAAGCCTGTTCAAAATCTTCGTTATAAAGTTCAAGTTTAAAAAACTTATCTGCCATATCGATAAACCCACCCACACCAAGGGTTGTATTAATTAAAAAGCGCTTTGTTTCATGTTTAGCTGCATCAAAATCTTTTTGCAATAAAGAGCTGATTAATCTTTTAGGATATTCAATGTTAGAATACATATAGTTAAAGCCATCAATAACAAAATTTGGAAAAATTGATGCCCAAATTGTATGAATTTTTTTCACAAAAACTCTATTTAATTTTAAATTAAGATTAAACATTTTTCGATTAAATGTTTCATATTTATCTTCATTTAAAAATAAGTTATCATAGCTTGGATATTTTGTTATTCCAAAAGCTAAGTTTGATGAAGTAATATTTAGTCCTAAAATACAAAAAAGTAAAAAATAAACGGACATTTTTCTAATTCTATTCAATTTTAACCCTTCCTTTTTCTTAAATTTATAAGGTTAAAATTGATAAAATTAAATTAGCGAAGTTGCTATCAAAATTGATAATTATTAAAATAATCCCAATTGCCCATCTGAAACATAATTAATTCCAAGGTGCTTATAGGCTAGTTTTGTAACTTTTCTTCCCCTTGGAGTTCTTGCAATAAAACCTTTTTGAATTAAATATGGTTCATAAACATCTTCAATTGTTCTGATATCTTCTCCTAGTGCTACTGCAAGGGTTTCAATTCCAACAGGACCACCTTCAAAAGAATTAATCATTAAATTTAAAAGTGCTCTATCTGTTATATCAAGCCCCATATCATCTATATCAAGAGCCTTTAATGCCATTAAGGCAATTTCAGATGTAATTTTTCCATCACTTTTAACAATTGCCCAATCTGCACTTCTTTTAACTAATCTATTTGCAATACGAGGAGTACATCTTGAGCGCCTTGCTATTTCAAGGGCAGCCAAGTCATCAATATCAAATTCAAGAATTTTTGCCGTTCTTTTAACAATTTGAGAAAGTTCATCTTCTGTATAAAATTCCAATCTATGAATTATTCCAAACCTATCTCTTAATGGGCCAGATAGAGCGCCTGCTTTTGTTGTTGCACCAATTAGGGTAAATTTTGGAATTGGAATTCTCATCGTTTTAACGCTTTGAGATTTTCCTGTTGTTAAATCAATTGCAAAATCTTCCATAGCGGGATATAAAATTTCTTCAGCAATTTTATTAAGGCGATGAATTTCATCAATAAAAAGAACATCCCCCTCTTTTAATTGCATTAAAATCCCTATAATATCACGAGGGCGCTCAATTGAAGGTGCAGAAGTTATTTTAATTGAAGTATTCATTTCATTTGCAATAATTGCAGCTAGTGTTGTTTTACCAAGCCCCGGAGGACCATAAAACAAAAGATGATCAAGGGTTTTGTTTCTTTTTTTTGCCGCTTCAATTGAAATTTTAAGAGTTTCTTTAATATTTTTTTGCCCGATATAATCTTCAAAATTAAGAGGGCGAATATTATTTTCATATTGATTATCGAAGTTTATTTTTGAAGTGCTTAGATTTGCATTTACTTCACTTTTTGGCTTTTTAATTTTATCTTTATTGTCATCAGAAATAATCATATTAAACAGTTTACTACAAAAATAAGAAAAAATGCCCCTTTTAAAAAGAGGCATTTTAGAATTTGTTTTACTTTAAAATTTAGTGAACTAAAAATCTAAAATAAATATAAACAGTAGATAATCCTAGAGATATCATTGTTACTAATACACCATATTTTAAAAAGTGCATAAATGAGATAGGATATCCTGCTTTGTTAGCGTTTTCTGAAACAATAACGTTTGCAGCAGCGCCGATAATTGTCATATTGCCACCTAGGCAAGCACCAAGTGCAAGTGACCACCATAATGGATGAGCATAAGCATGACCCATTGTTTGTTCAATTGTTGCTATCATTGGTGCCATTGTAGCAGTATATGGAATGTTATCAATGATACCAGATAAGATACCTGAAGCCCATAAGATAATCATAGAAGTAGCTTCTTGAGAACCTTGTGTAACTTTTAATAACCAATCTGCCATTAGGGCAATACCGCCTGATTGTTCTAAACCACCAATAATTATGAATAAACCAACGAAGAAGAAAATTGTATTCCATTCAACTTCTACTAAAACTTCAGCAGGTTTTTCAAAAATTAATAATACAGAAGCACCAATCATCGCCATTAAGAATGTTGGAATATGAGTTAAGTCATGAGAAATAAAACCAAGAATTACTAAAAGTAAAACAATACCTGAACGAATTGCAAGGCTCATATCTGTAATAGAATTTGAATTATCTATTTTAGATACAAGTTCCATTTTTTCAGGAGATGATTTTAAATCTTTTCTGTAAATGAAAATTAACAAGGCAACTACTACAACCATAATAACGCAAACAATACCTGTTAATTCACGTACAAAATCCATAAAGCTGAATCCTGCAGCAGAACCAATGATGATGTTTGGTGGGTCACCGATTAAAGTTGCAGTACCACCGATATTAGAACAGAAAACCTCTGTAATTAAGAAAGGAACAGGGTTGATGTCTAATAGTTTGCAAGCTGCAAAAGTGATAGGTAAAACTAAAATAACAGTTGTTACGTTATCTAAAAACGCAGAAGCAACAGCAGTAAAAATTGCCAATGCTGCTAAAACAAGTTTTGGTTTACCTTTTGTTTTTTTAAGAATTTCATTAGCAAGCCAAGTAAACATGCCTGATTTTGAAGCGATATGCACAATAATCATCATCGAAACAAGTAAAAAGATTACATTGAAATCGATATAAGAAACGAAATATTGAGCAAGATTATCGTGTGTTTTTTCAGTTGCCAATAATCCTAAAAATAATGTTAAAGAACCACCCAAAAGTGCAATAACAACTTTTGGAATTTTTTCCCAAGCAATAAAGATATAAGCAATTAATAAAATAATCGCACTCGTCATTATTGCATTGTTTTGAACGAAAGTGTGTAATTGTTCCATTACTTCCCCCTATAATCTACAATATGTTAATTTTATATTAAAAAAATATGTAGTAAAGTAACAAATTGTTTTTTCGTGCTAGAATATAATCGTCCACACATAAACTAAAGGTTTATATGAACAAAGAAACTTTAAAAATTGCACTTCCAAATAAAGGCAGATTATCTCAAAAAATCTTTGATTTATTAAACTCTGCAGGTTTAAATTTAGATTCTAAAGATGAAAGATGTTTAAAACTAGATACTAAAGACAATAAATTTCAATTAATTTTTGTTAGAGCAGCAGATATTCCAAACTTTCTTGATTCAAAAGTTGCAGATATCGGCTTTACAGGTAAAGACATTATTGTTGAAAAAGAAGTTGAACTTGATATTGTTAAAGAATTTAACTTTGGTAAGTGTGATATGGTTGTTGCAGTGCCGGAAGAACTTAATATTAATGATGTTTCAGAGCTTAATGACACTCTAAGAGTTGCAACTTCATTTCCAAACATCGCTAAAAATTATTTTCAAAAAATCGGCAAAAATGCAAAAGTGTCTGAAATTATGGGTGCAGTTGAAATAACACCATCTCTTGGTTTTTGCGATTGCATAATTGATATAACATCATCTGGAACAACTCTTAAATCAAATAGATTAAAAATTATTGATAAAATCTTATCTTCTTCAACTGTACTTTGCGCAAGAAAAGACTTAGAACCTGAAAAACAACTTAAATTAAGGTCATTAATTAGAGCAATAGATTCTGTTTTAGATGCAAAAGCAAAGAAATATTTAATGGTTCACATTCCAAAAAATAAAATTGAAGAAGTTAAAAAGTTTCTTCCGGGGCTTTCTTCTCCAACGGTTATACCCCTTCACAACAACGAAAACAAGGTTGTAATCCACGTTGTTGTTGATGAAAGCGAAGTTTATGACGCTATTGATAATTTAAAATCAATAGGCGGCGAAGGAATTTTGATTTTAAGTGTAGATCAATTAGTAAGATAAAGTATGAAAGATTATTTAAAAGAATTAATAGAAACCGTTGCAATTTTGCGCTCTGAAAACGGGTGCGAGTGGGATAGGCAACAAACTCATCAATCAATTAGACAAAATATGCTTGAAGAAGCCTATGAAGCAGCTGAAGCAATTGATGAAAAAAACGCTGAACATCTTAAAGAAGAACTTGGGGATGTTTTATTGCAAGTTGTTTTACATTCTCAAATTGCAAAAGATAATCAAGAATTTGATATTCAAGATGTTGCAAAAATGCTTAATGATAAATTAATTCATAGACATCCACATGTTTTTGGAGATGAAAAAACAGCAGATACGAAAAAAATTCTTGAAAATTGGGAAAAATTAAAAGCTCAAGAAAAAACTGAAAGAAAAAGAACAATGGATGGAATTCCATCTACCCTACCTAGTTTATTAAGAGCTATGAAAATATCTAAAAAAGCAGTGAGAAGCGGTTTTGAATGGCAAAATTATTCTCAGCTTTTAGATTGTTTTAAAAGTGAAATTAAAGAATTTGAAGAAGCAAAAACTTTTGATGAAAAAGAAGAAGAACTTGGAGATATTTTATTTTCTCTTGTTAATGTTGCAAGATGGAATAAAATTGACCCTGAAGTTGCACTTGCTAAAGCAAACGTAAAATTTATAAAAAGATTTAATAAACTGGAAGAATTAGCTGAAAAACAACTTAGCGAGCTTAGTTTTGAAGAATATGAAGAACTTTGGGCTCAAGCTAAAAAATTAACAAAAGAGGACTAATAATGTATAAAGAAAAAATAAAATCATTTTTTAACAATCATCAAGAATTGTGTTATATTTTAATGCTATTAATTTTATGTATTTTGTTTATTTTTGCAAACATCGGCCTTTATCCTTTGATTGATATTGATGAAACAAGATATGTAAATATGAGTAAGTATATGTTTTTAACAAAAGAATATATTACTCCGATGTTGAATTTTGAACCATTTTTAGAAAAACCGCCATTATATTTTTGGCTTAATGTAATTGCTTTTAAAATTTTAGGAATTAAAACCGCCTTTGCAGGACGTTTTATGACAGGATTAGTTTCAACTATAGGCGTTTTTTATACTTATTTCTTTGCTAAAACAGTTTTAAAAAGCAGATTATATGGCTTTTTATCATCTTGCGTTTTATTAACAAGCGCTTGGTTTTTGGTTTTTAGCCACGTTGCAATTCTTGATTTGAATTTTATGGTTTTTAGCTCAATGGCAGTTTATAGCGCTATTCTACCATTATTTATTGAAGAAGAAAAAAAGAAAAAATATTTTTGGTATTTAGGCTACTTCTTTATGGCATTATCTGTTTTAGCTAAAGGCTTTATTGGGCTTGCCGTTCCAATGATGAGCGTATTTTTTACTTATCTTGCTTTTGGAAAAATTAAAGAAATTTTTAGATTAAAATATACTATTTTTGGTTTTATAATTTTATTTTTAGTGGCACTTCCTTGGCACATTTTAATTTATCACGCTTATAAACAAGAATGGATTAACATTTATATTTTAAAACATCATTTTTCAAGATTGTTAAATTCAGAAGGTTTAGGAAGAAAACAACCATTTTTATTTTATTTACCTATTATGTTAGGGGGGTTAATTCCTTGGGTATTTAACTTTTTTGGCGCTTTGATTAAAGATTGCAAAAGTCTAATTCAAAAAATTAAAGTTTCAACTAACATTAAAGAATTTTTAAAACTAAATTCAACAGAAGAAAAACTTCTTTTATTTAGCTATATCTATGCTATTTGCGTTTTTGTTTTCTTTTCAAGCGCTTCAACAAAATTGCCACCTTATATTTTAACAATGTTTCCGCCATTATCTTTAATAATTGGCTATTTTTGGTTTAAGGCTATTAAAAATAACGATAATTCTAAACTTTTTAAAGTAACAAATTATATAAATTCAATTTTTCTTTTAACTCTATCAGCTCTTGGTTTAATTTTTGCTATAATATACAAGCCGATTTTACCTGATAATGTTGAAATTTATATCACAAATGCACTAAATTTTTCAATTTGTGCGTTAATAGTTATTTTAATTTGTTCTATTGTTTCAATTTTTACAATCAAAAAACATAAGCCATTTTTAACTTTTGGTTTAAATATTTTAATTATGCTTTGCGTTATTTTCACTGTTTGCGGATATGGAATTCCTTATTACACAAGTTTTGCGCAAGATGAACTAGAGCAATATGCAAAATTAATTGATGAACAAGAAAATTCTCAAACAGTTACTTATGGCTTTAGCGCAAAATATTCAATTTTAAACCCTGAAAAGAAAATTGAATACATCGTTTCAACAGATAATGAAGGCTATTCAAAATTAAAGAAATTTTTAAACCATTCATCTAAAAAAGTTTACATTATCACAAGAACAAAAGTTGATAATTTAAAAGGCAAAAAAGGTTTTAAAAAACTTAAAGAAGGTAAAGTTTACGAGATTTACACCTATATATCTAAGTAACTTTACTTTAATCAGCTTTTTAAGTAAGATTAAATTAAATAGAGATGTGTCCGAGTGGTTTAAGGTGCAGTCCTGGAACGACTGTGCGGGGGCGACTCCGCCAAGGGTTCGAATCCCTTCATCTCTGTTTTTTATTACATAAATTTTTTCTCATCAATATCCATAGCTTGTTTTAGGGTTGACTTTAAATAAGTTTGATAAGGCATTCCTAATTTTTCAGCAATTTTTTTTGCTCTGGCAATTTCAAACTCAGACCATCTAAAATGAACATTGACAGTTTGTTTTTTATTTAAAATATCTTTTTCAGCTTGTTCTTCAAAATTTAAAATTTGTTTTTCAATGTCTTCACTTGGGATGTAATCAGACACTTCTGCAATTCCGATATTTGGAATATTAATTTTTTTAGTCATCAAAGCCTCCTTTAGAAAAAGCTGTAATTAATAAAATATTTTCATCTTTTAAATATGTATAATAAACAGTTATATCAAGTTTTTCGCTGTATGCTTCATATCTATCATATTTAGAATTATATTCTTCATAAGTTTTTGAAAAATACGCTGCAATTGCTTGCTCAGGGGTTATTAAATGTCTAATATACATGTGATATTCATAATCATTTACTAATTCATTGTAATCTAGCTTTACGACGAATTTAAGTCCTTTAATTTTAAATATCTCATACTTAGATTTCATAATTTTATTATAACACATTGTGTACACATTTTCAACACAAAAAGAAAAAGCCTTAGAAAAACTAAGGCTTTTAATATAAATAAGAAAACAATTATTTTTTCCTGATAAAATCTAAAACCGCATTAATGAACGTCAAAGGATGAACAGGGCATCCTGGGATGTATAAGTCGATTTTATATTTATCTAAAAATTCACGATTTAATTCGGTTGAATCTTGGAATACACCGCCTGAAATTGGGCAAGCGCCACATAAAATTACAACCTTAGGGTCAGGTGTACATTTATAACAATCTTCAAGAGCGTAAGCCATATTTTTTGTTATTGGTCCTGTTACAACAATACCGTCAGCGTGACGTGGAGAAGCAACAAAATCAATACCAAAACGTCCCATATCAAAGTTTGCATTACCAGCTGCATTAAGTTCCATTTCACAACCATTACATCCGCCGGCTGAAACTTGTCTGAATTTAATTGAGCGGTTAAAAATTGAATAGATTTCTTTTCTAACTTCAATTGCTCTTTTATGATAAACTTCAGGAGTAATTTCTTCTGTAACGATTAATTTTTCAGGTTTATCAACCCCTAGTTTATAATAGTTTGAAAAATCAATAGCACCATTTGAGCAGAATTGTTTACATTTTCCGCACAAAGTGCATTTTCCTAAATCAATTTTTAAAGGATTAACGCTTAAAGCACCAGTAGGGCAAATTTTAGTACAAGCACCACACTTAGCGCATTTTTCATTATTTAAAACTGGCAAACCTCTGAATTGCGCTCTCATTGGCGCATTTTTAATATCAGGAATGAACTGATTTTTTTGCCATAATTTCATCTTTAATGTATCAAACATGATATTTTTCCTTAATTTCTTCTAGTTAAATATTATAAATCAAAACCGCAATAAGACATATCAAAGCCTTTGTTGCAAAGTGGGAAATCAGAAATTCCATTTCCACGAACCGCCATAGATAAGCCATACCAATTATTAAATGATGGGTCTTTGATTTTATATCTTGTTAAGTTTGAATTTTCATCAGTTGTTGCAATATGTACAACTTCGCCTCTCCAGCCTTCAACAATTGAAATTGTAAAGCTATTTGGGCTTAATTGATTTTTAACTTCACAACAAATTTCTTCATCTTTAACTTCTTTTAATTTCTTCAAAAGAGCTTTGATATATGAAATTGATTCTTTAATTTCTGTGTATCTTATTCTAAAACGTGAATAAGCGTCGTTTGTTGCTCTAAAGCATTTTCTTTCAAAATCTTTATAAAATTCATCATTGAAATCAAATCTTGAATCAAGTTCAATTCCGCAAGAACGACCCATTAAGCCAACCATATTTAATTCTTGAGCAGTTTCTTTTGAAACAACGCCTGTTTTTTCAAACCTAGACATAACAGTTGCATTTTTTAGGGTAGCGTGTGTCATTTTATCAACTGTTTTTCTAACATAATCAAGGGTTTGAACCATTTTATCTGCCATTTTTTCATCGATATCAAAATTAACACCGCCAACGGTAATTAATCCTCTGCCAAATCTGCTTCCGCAAATTTCAAGCATTGTATTGATGATTAAGGTTCTAGTAACACCATAAACCTCTTTACCCATTAAATATGCAATATCACCTAAGATACCACCAAGGTCACCAATATGAATTGCGGCTCTTTCCATTTCAAGAGCAATTCTTCTGATTATTTGTGCTTTTCTAGAAATTTTAACATCTTCAAGATTTTCCATAATTTGAGAATATGCCATATTATAAGCTATAACAGAATCCCCGCAAATTGATTCAGCTAATTGATTAGATGGATGTTTAACCATTAAATCTTCGCAGCCTCTATGTTGATATCCAAGCATAATTTCAAGGTTATAGATTTTTTCACCTTGACACATAAATCTAAAATGTCCTGGTTCAATAACACCTGCGTGAATTGGTCCAACTGCCACTTGGTGAGTTTCTTCACCTTCAATTTCAAAAAATTTATAATCATCTTGATTTTTGCGAACAGGTTTAAGCCAAGGATGACCTTTTGGCATAATTCCAAATTGTTCATAAAATTCACGTTCAAACATGTGATATTGATGATTATCTTTTGTAATTGATTCGTATTCTTTTAAAGATTTATCAATTAATGATGAAGAAACAAGAATTTCACCTTTTTCATCATCAGCCAAAGCTACAAAAAGTTTAATTTTATCTCCCCAATCTGAACCAAAGAAAGCAATCGGACGAAGATTAGAAGCCGCCAACTGTCCTCTTAAAGAATCAAATTCAAGAGTCGGGATATCCATTAAATTAATTTTTTGATTATTTTTCATTACATAATAATTCATATTTATTTCCTAACCGATTATTGTATTTTTAATAATGATATCTAAGAATTTAGGTACATATACGCCCAAAACAAATGCTAGTGTTAACATAACAATTTGTGGAACATACATTGATAAATTCAATTTTGAAATATTTTTTTGAGCAATTTGAGTTTTTTCTTCGCTCTTTTCGCCATAAACCATTTTAATAACAACTCTGCCCATTCCAAATAGAATTACTGTTAATAAGAATAAGAATAAGCCACATAAAATATAATGATGTTGAATTAAAAATGCTTTTACAACTAAAAATTCACTTAAAAATAGCATACTTGGTGGGAATGCACAAATTCCTAAAAATCCTAAAATCCATAACCAAGCAGTTTTTCTATCTATTTGACCTAAAGAACGAATTGATTTAATTCTTTTTGTTTCAAATAGTTCTAAAACATTTCCTGAAGTTAAGAAGAATGAAGCCTTAATTAAAGAGTGACCAATTAAATGAATAACTAAAGCAATATAAGCAATTCCACCTAGGGAAGTTGCAATAGCTAAAATACCCATGTTTTCAATTGATGAATAAGCTAACATTCTTTTGTAGTTTGTTGTGTGATATAAAAATACGCTTGTAATAAATAAAGATAAAAAGCCCATTATTAAAAGCATAGTTCTTGCAAAAATAACACAATTAGCTGCAATCATAACTTTATAAACATTTAAAATAACTAAAAATGCACAATTTAATAATGTTGCAGACAACAAAGCTGATATTGGGCTTGGTGCTTCAGAGTGCGCATCAGGCAACCAAAAATGAACAGGTGCAAGACCCATTTTTGTACCAATACCAAATAAAATAAATACAAATGAAACATTTAACCAAAAATGGTTGAAATTAGAAGCATTGTTCAATAAATCAGAATAATTTAGGGAATTTAAATTTCCTGTTGCAATTGTCATTAAAATAATACCAACAAAAGCAAGGGCGATACCGATTGAACAAATAAATACATATTTCCAAGCAGCTTCAATTGAATGTTTTGTTTTGTTGAAATAAATTAAATATGCACTTGCTAATGTTGTACCTTCAATGAAAATCCAAGCAAGGCCTAAGTTATTAGATAAAATGCCACCTGTCATTGATAATACGAAAATCAACATCATAGTGCTATAGTGCATCATTTTCTTTGAAGTGAATTCTTTTGCTAAATTTTTAGAATAGCCATTGTTATAAATTGCAACTCCAAGAAAAACAATAGATAAAATCAAATAGAATATAACGTTTGAAGAATTCAAACTAAAATATTGATTTGATTTAATTAAATCCGGCGCTATAAAATAACATAAACTTAAAGAAGCGTGTGTTATTGCATATAGCGTAATTAAAATATTATTAAGCGTATTGTTTTTAAACAAAAACAAAATCACGCAAAAAATTATCGGCAATATTAAAACTAAATTAATCATTGTTTTCACAGTCCTTTAAATCTGATAAGTGAGCTACTTCCATATCTCCTAATTCTTTGTTAATTTGAGAAACAAATAAACCTAAGATATAAATAGCAATAAATACATCTAATAAAACCCCAATATTAACTAACATCGGCATTTCTTTTGCAACAGATAAAGATAATAAAAATATACCGTTTTCCATTGTAATAAATTCAATAACGTTAGATAAGATTTTGTGTTTTATTGTAATTAACCATAAACTTATGATGATTGTTGAAAGAGCAATACCAAAGCATATTGGGTTAATCATTGATAAAGAAGGTAGGTCAAACACGCTTATCATAAATCCACCAAACAAAATTATGCTTGAAATAAATAAACAATAAAAGTGCGCAACATTAGCATCTGTATCACGATTAGAATGAGTTTTTCTAACAACTTTATTTAAAAACCAAGGAATTAAAATTGCTTTTACTAATAAGGTTTCAACTGTTAGAAAAATTGCAACAACCAATGGTATATGAGAGAAATTCATAGCACAAATTAAAAATAATAAGATACCTTGTATCATAAGAGTATTAACATGTGCACGAAGTCTGCTGGTTGTTGATAAATATAACATCGTAAGACCGAATAATATAATTAAACCATTTATCATTTCTTACACTCCATACATTTTTACGGCAGTTAAAGAAGCAATAACCAAAGCAAATGAATTCATTACGAAGATAAATTCAAATACGTGGCTCATTCTTAATCTTGCGATTGCAGATTCTAAAACACCGATTAAAATAGATATAACTAATAATACACATAAGAATGCACCAACTGATGCCCAAAGAGAAAGGTTTTGAGGCAAAATTAATGCACTAATTAAACTTGATAATAAAAACATTTTCATCGCAGAAGCCCAAGTAATTAAACCTAATTCACTTGAACAGTTATCTAAAATCATAACTTCGTGAATCATTGTTAATTCAAGGTGAGTTGAAGGGTCATCAACAGGAACTCTGCAACCTTCTGCTAAAAGCATAATGAATAATGCTAAAACTGCAAAGGCGACAATTAAATAGCCAATGCTGCCTGAGTTTTGAATTATCATAGATAAACTATCAAAAGTGTAAACCTTGCAAATTGCCATTATTGAAGCAATAACAACAAAGAATGCAGGTTCAATTATTGTTGTAAAACAAGCTTCACGAGAACAACCCATTCCTTCAAAGCTGCTTGCTGTTTCCATTGAAGCGATTAAAGAAAGGAATTTTGATAAACCCAAAGCGTAAGAGAAAATAATTAATCCGCCTTGGATGTTTAAAATTGATTGACCTTTAATCACAGGAATAAAAAGACAAGCAAAAAGTACACAAGCAAACCCAACAACCGGCGCAATTCTAAAAATTGCAGTTGTAGAATTTGAATAAATTGAAGTTTTTTTCATTAACTTTATAAAGTCATATAAAGGTTGAAAAATACTCGCACCTTTTCTTGCCCCAAAGAATGCCTTTGTCTTTCTGATTATACCAACCATAATGAATGGCACAATCAAAAGAAGGACAATATTTAAAATTTTAATTAAGATTTCTTCATTCATTTTCAATTATCCTAATATTAATGCTATAACTAATGCCATTGCTAAAAATGCAAGACCGAAACGGATGTATTGTTGAATATCGCCATTTTGGATTTTTTCAAATTTAGATAATATTTTTTCATCTAATTTAATAATTGGCGAAATAACATAAGCTTCTTCAATATCATCAACTTTTGTTGCATAGTGAGCGTCAAGCGGGAATAATCCTTTTGCTTTTTTAACGTCACGAGTTCTCTTAAATAATGGTTTTGCAATATTTAAGAAAGGATTGATATAAGAAGCTGCGCTATATTGAACCTTGCTTGTTAATCTGTTATATCCGCAACCCCAAGTTGAATGAATAACAGGTTTTTTAGAAAAAATCTTTTTGATTATTAATAATACAATAATCATGCCTGCTAAAATCAAAAGATATTTAGATATTTCAGCTAAGAAAGCTAAATTTCCTTGAGCAAGGGATGTATCAACAAATAATGACGCAGGTTTAAGCGCATATTTAAATAAGTATTGTGGAAATAAACCAAGAACAAAACATCCTAGCGCTAATATTGACATAGGTATCAACATTGATTTAGGACTATCTTCTTTAACATTAGTTGCAGCTTCTGTTCTAGGTGCACCTAAAAATACGATACTTATTGTTTTTGTGAAACATAAAATAGCTAATGTACCAACTAATGCTAAAGCAGCAAATGTTGATAAGATTGCTATAAATACTCCAAAATTGCTTATTGATAAAGATTTTATAAAGCTTAAATAAATTAAAAATTCGCTTACAAAACCATTAAATGGAGGTAGAGCACAAATTGCAATACCACCAACAATGAAACATAGGGCAGTTATTGGCATTGATTTAATTAAACCGCCAAGAACTTCCATATCTTTTGTATGAGTTTTAACATAAACACTTCCTGCACTTAAAAATAAAAGTTCTTTAAAGATTGAGTGATTTAAAATGTGAATTAAACTTCCGCAAAGTGCTAAAAGTGCAATTGTATTTTGACCATAATAAGTTGCAAGCATATAAATTGAAATACCGATACCGATGATACCGATGTTTTCAATTGATGAATAAGCTAACATCTTTTTAACATCTTTTTGAACAGTTGCATAAGTAATACCATATAAAGCAGTAATAGCAGTAAT
Organism: uncultured Candidatus Melainabacteria bacterium; assembly: GCA_934700385.1. Taxonomy (GTDB): domain Bacteria; phylum Cyanobacteriota; class Vampirovibrionia; order Gastranaerophilales; family Gastranaerophilaceae; genus RUG14156. Next base: position 86,703 of record CAKUXO010000001.1, on the reverse strand, counting down.
TGCTAAAACTGTATAGATTACTTGAATTTTTGGAATTGAACAAAAATCAATTGCTCTTAAAATTCCATAAATACCTGTTTTAATCATAACACCGCTCATCATAGCACTAACGTGTGATGGTGCTTTTGGGTGAGCATCTGGTAGCCAGTTATGAAATGGTACAAAGCCTGCTTTAATACCAAAACCAACGAAGCCCATAATAAATATTGTGTTTGCTAAATCAATATTTCCTTCAAGTGCTTGTTTAAAGTAAGCAAAGTCTAGGCTTTGAGCATTTGTTGATAATAAAACAAAGAAAAGAATTATAAAAATAACAGATACGTGCATATAAACAAGATATTTAATACCTGATTTTATAACTTCTTTTTTATCGTGTTCAAAAATAACAAGGAAGAATGACGCTAAAGACATCAATTCCCAAGCAATTAAGAACATTAATGCGTTTTGAATTGTTACAACCAAAAGCATAGCCGCAAAAAGCATAATTAAAAATATGCAGTGGGCAGTAACTTCTTTGCCTTGTTTAATATATTTATCCAAATAACCGTTTGAATAAATAATTGCCAAAGTTGACATAATCGAAATAAAGATTACAAAAAATGCACTTAAGTTATCTAATACAAAACTTACATTTTGAAAAATTGAACCTAAATGCAAAGTTGCGCTTAAGGTAGTTGTTAAAAGAGCTTTTATTGAAGCGCAAACCGTGAAACACGATGCAATAAAAGCGCCAATTGAAGAAATTTTAAGTTTCATAGGCTGATTTTTAATGAATAATGTAAGAACAGCACTACAAACTAAAATTGCAATTCCTATAAAATAATTCTCCATATTCCCTCTTTTATTTGTTAAATATTTTCAGCTACGAAACAATTTTGTATCAAATACAAAACATAATCAAGAGAAAAATTAAGATTATAACAATTATTTTTTTGAATATATGGTTTTTATTGTGATAAACAATATCTATAAAATTTTAGGCTTTGCTTTCTTTAATAAATCTTTCCATTTTATCATGGTCAAATTCATTTTCCCACTTAGCCACAACCATTGTTGCAACACAATTACCAATTAAATTTAGGGTTGTTCTTCCCATATCTAAAATTTGATCAATTCCTAAAAGAACAGCAACACCAACAATAGGTAAACCAAAACTTGTTAGAGTACCTGTTAAAATAACTAAAGACACCCTAGGAACACCTGCAATTCCTTTTGAAGTTAACATCAAAGTAAACATAATCATTAATTGTTGTTCTATAGATAAATGAATACCAGCGATTTGAGCGCAAAATAAGGTTGCTAAGGTTAAATATAGAGTTGAACCATCAAGATTAAAAGTATAACCCATTGGCATAACAAAACTTATAATACTTTTTGGAACTCCAAATTTTTCCATTTGATCCATAGCTTTTGGTAGAGCTGCTTCAGAAGATGCAGTTGTAAAAGCTAAAAGCGCAGGGTCTTTAATTGCTTTAAGCATATCAAAAAATGAAACTTTAATTATCTTACAAGCAACAACTAAAACCACCGCCACAAAAGTAATTAATGAGAAATATGTAATAGCGATTAGTTTTGCATAACTTAAAAGAATACCAATGCCGTTTTGCCCGATTGTTGCTGAAATTGCCCCAAAAACCCCAATGGGCGCAAACTTCATAACGTATTCCGTAAATTTAAACATAACGTCACACGTACTTTGTAAAAAATCTAAAACAGGGCGAGCCTTAGGACCAACCGCACAAACAGCCAAAGAAAAGAAAATTGCAAAAACAACAATTTGTAATAAATTTCCATCTGCCATAGCTTCAAAAATGCTAACAGGAACAGAATCCACAAGCATTTGAATAATTGAATGGTGCTGAACAGTTTTCATACTTTCAACAGCGCCCATTGAAACGCTAGAAAGGTCAATATTAAAACCAACCCCCGGTTTTAAAACGTTTGCCATAAAAAGCCCTAAAATTAAGGCAATTGTTGTTGCTATTTCAAAATATATAAGCGCTTTTAAGCCGATTTTACCAAGACTTTTAACATCCCCATGACCTGCTATTCCAACCGTTAAAGTTGCAAAAATCAAAGGTGCGATAATCATTTTAACCATTCTTAAAAACATATCGCCTAAAGGCTGCATTTTAACAGCATATTGAGGAAAAAGCCAACCAAAAAGAACACCTAATACAAGTGCAATAAAAATATGCAAGGTAAGTCTTTTTGAACTCTTCAACTAATAGCGCTCCTTAATTCTTTAGGATATGGTATTTATTATATTACAAAAGAGTTCAATATTTACAAAATTAATCAATTATTTATATATTCTTAATATCTTATAATATTAAAGCTAAAATCATTAATATTATAGAACCAATTTGAACACCGGTTGAAGTGAATTTTTGAATTTTATTTGCTTCATACAATTTTGCCGTTTGTTGCGCATTAGCAGCCGCTTGAAGCCTTTGAAGCCTTAAGGTATCATCATCAGATGAAAAATCTCTTTGAAAAATTTTTCTTTCTAGTCGATTTAATCTAAGCCCAACAGGATCTTGAGAATATGTTTTTGAAAACAGAGTTGTTTCAAGCCCTGAAAGTTGAATATAGATATCACTTGAAGCATATCTATTTTGAGAATTCATATATTCTTCAATATCTTTTGTCATTTCATAAGGCTTTTGAGTATGATAAGAAGGATTTTTTACAATTACATCCTTTTTAACATAAGCATTTAACCTATCTGTTCTTGAAGCTAAGTTGCCATCTTGAACAGAGCCAAAGATTTTATTTTCAAGCCTATCAAGGCGCTTATAGATATTTTCTTTTTGATATGTTGTTTTAAAAAGTTGATATTCAAGAGTATCAATTTGAGGATAACTTACACCCGCAACTTCTGTTTCATCCAGCTCATACGCTTGTTTTAAGCTATCTTCATAACTTTCAAAACCAAGTGCTTCGTTTAATTTTTTAATTCTATCATTAACAGATAAATTTGAATTTTGAGAACCAAAAACATTTATTTCAATTCTTGAAAGCCTTTTTGAAGTATCATCTTTTGAATATTCAAAACCCCAAATTGAATTTTCCATTTTTGAAATTTGAGCATTCCAAGCGTTGTTTGCAGCAAAAGTTGTTGTAAACGATAACGAAAAGCAAAGAACAAATAATATAAGAATGTTTTTAGTCAGTTTCAAAATTTTCATAACGATATTATATCAAATTTATTTTTCTTTTTTGTTAGATTTAAGACCTAAATCAACTTATACTTTTTGCGCACTTTTTTGTTCAACAAGTTCATTTGTTAAATTAACAAGCGTATTTTTATAGTTTTCACATTGTTCTTTTGTTTTTGCTTCAAATCTTAGGGTGAAAACAGGTTCTGTATTACTTTGTCTAATAAGTGCAAAGCCATCGTTAAAGATAATTCTTAAACCGTCGATTGTTATTATATCTTTAATTTTAGAATTAAATAAGTCATCATTAATTAAGGTTTTTAATTTTTCTAAAACATCTTTTTTAAATTCATTAGGGCATTTTAATCTAACTTCATCTGATAAATGAACTTTTGTAAATGGTTCTAATAAATCTGTTAATTTGAAATTAGGATTTTTTGCTTTGTTTTTTGCAACAATTTCAATTAACCTGCATCCTGCATAAATTGCGTCATCATAACCATAATATCTATCTTTAAAGAAAACGTGTCCGCTCATTTCACCAGCTAACAAAGCGCCTGTTTCTTTCATTTTAGATTTAATATAGCCATGACCCGTTTTTGTCATAATTGCAGTTGCGCCAAGGTTTTCAATTGTGTCATATAAAACTTGTGAACATTTAACTTCACTAACGATAATTGGTTTTTCTTCATGGATTTTTAAAGATTCAATTAAGTCTTGAGCATAAATTAAAAGAAGTTTATCTCCTGTAATTGCAAGTCCATCTTCTGTTATAGCGCCAATTCTATCTGAATCACCGTCAAAAGCAATACCTAAATCAGCATTTGTTTCAACAACTTTTTTTCTAATAGCGTCAAGGGTTTTAAGATCGGATGGGTTTGGATGATGATTTGGAAATTCGCCATTTGGTTCAGAAAAAAGCTCAATTACTTCACAATCTAAATCTCTGTATAAGCTAGGTGCAACAAGCCCACCTGTAGCATTTGCGCTATCAACCACAACTTTAATTTTTTTATTTTGAGAAGTTTCAATTTTACCAAACATATCAGTTATTTTATTTTGATAATTTGAAATTATGTCATAACTTTCACAAAAGCCTTTAATAGTGTGTCTATAGCCATCTGATTTTTCAAAAATTTCTTCACTTAATCTTTTAACTTCTTTGATTTGAGCTTCATTTAAACTTTGCTTATTAAAGGTCATTTTAAGCCCATTATATTCTTTAGGATTATGAGAAGCCGTTACAATTAAGGCACCTGTAACTTTTAAATTTTTAGTTATTTCAGGGTCAATTTTTGCAAACTCACTAAAATAGCCAAGTGGAGTTGGTGCCATGCCTAAATCTAAAATATTAGCACCTGTTGAAACAACCCCTTGAATTATTGCGTTTTTTAACTCTGGAGAGTGGGTTCTTGCGTCCATACAAACTGTAAAAAGCAAGTCTTTTGTGGCTTTAATAATGTTAGCTTTTTTAAATTCTTCTAAAACAAAGGCAACATAACCTTTTGCAGCATAGAAAAAAACTTGTGTATTAACTTCAGAAGGAAAAATTCCTCTTATATCATTTTTACCGAAAGCCTTTGTATTTAAAACCTCGCCCATTTTATTCTCCTATAGATATTTAACTTTTAATTATTATATTATAAAAATTTATTTGTGGCATTTTTCTTAAAATGTTGTATAATAAAACTTATGGAAAATGAAATAAATATCACAAAAGAACAGTTTAATGATTTACTAAAACTTTCAGGGATTGAAATAGCCGCAGATACGCAAGAAAATCCACAAGAAATTGTATCTCGTGCCTTAATTTCGCTTGAGCGAAAACTTAACTATTTCAACTTCCCAATCAGCTTTTTCACAACAGAAACACTTAATGTCTTAATTGTTGATGATACCGAGTTATCAATTTTTCAACTATCTGTTATGCTTGAAAAAATCGGCATGAATGTTTATGTTGCAAGAACAAAAGAAGAAGCCTTAGCAGAATTTAAAAAGAAAAACTTTAATTTCTTAATTTTAGATTTATATTTACCTGATTATAAAGATGGTTTCGAGCTAATTCAAGAAGCAAACAAACTTAAAGAATCAGGAGAGCGCAACTTCAAAGTTGTTACAATTTCAGGAACAGACAATCCTCAAATTATTCAAGAAGCCTATAAGCTTGGTATAGATGAATTTATCCCAAAAGCCCCACAATGGCACGAAAAAGTATTAAAATTCATCTCTAATTCAACAAGCCAAATAGTTAACGATGAATTTACAAGATTTATTATTAATGAAAATATCTGTTCTTTAACTTTATATAAAATCAACAATGATAAATATGTTGATAAAATTTTAAAAGAAGTTAATGCAAATGTTTTAACAGGAAAACCTAACATCATCTTGAATATGGAACACATTAAAATGTTTTCAGATAGCTTTTCAAGATTATTTTCAGAAATTTATAAAGCAACAAGTTCAAAAGACGGCATTTTTACAATAGTTAAACCTTGTGAAGATGTTATTAAAGCGCTTGAAGATGTATTTTTATCTGAAGCAATTCCATCTTTTGAAACAACTGAAGAAGCTGTTGAATATATTACTATGAATAGTTTTGCTTAAAAACTATTTTAAATATCTTTTAGGGTAACTTTTAATTTTAAAACACTAAAAGAACAACCATTAAAATATTCAACAAATTCTTTTAATTTTGTTTCATCTTTTTGAGTTGTAATAAAACTTGTAACGCCTTTTTCTTGCGCTAATTTAACAAGTTTTAAAATATCATTTTTAGTATATTTATGATGATCATCAAATGAAATTTTATCTTCTAGTTGATAAAACTTTTTAGCAAAGTTAAAAAATTGCTCACTTGAACCAATAGCGCAAAAAGCAATTGCCTTATTAAAATTTTTAACTTTTGCTTTTGTTTCAAGGTTATAGATATAATCAGGCTCCATTGAACAAATTTTTTGCGGATAATTTTTAAACATTTCTTTTAATTCTAAAAGGTCATTTTCAAGGTTTTCATTACCTTTATCCACAAAAACAACTTCATTAATTCTTTTAATTTCTTTAATCGGTTCTCTTAAAGGTCCAAAAGGAAGAAGATGTTTATTTCCAAATTGCATTTTTGAATCTAGCACAAGAATTGTTTTATCTTTTTTCAATTTGCGATTTGAAAACCCGTCATCCATTATTATTATTTCACAGCCATATTTTTCAACTGCAAGCTGGGCAGATTTTTTTCTATTTGAACAAATAATTATAACCGTATTTTTTGAAGAATTTTTTGCTAATTGATATGGTTCATCTCCACAAATTAAACCGTTTTCAAATTTAATTTCATCAAAATCTTTAACAACAACAGGTTCTTTTGTTGAAATTTTAGCGCCATAACCTCTTGAAATAATTGCCGTTTTTTTAGTTTTAGAATATTCATTCGCTAAAGTTGAAACAATTGGAGTTTTTCCGACTCCACCTGTTGTTAAATTTCCAACACAAATAACAAAAGCATTCACTTTTTCTTCTTTTAAAAAACCTTTTTCATAGGCTAGATTTTTTAAATTAACAAAAGAAGAAACAAAAAATTCGCAAAACCTTAAACAAAATTCAAAAGCCCCCATTTTAGGCGCTTTTGAATAGTGCAATTTTTGATAATAATTTTTTGAAAATATATTCATTTTTAAAACATCAATCTAAATAATAAAAATCTTTTGTTTAATTTTTCAGAGAATTTTTTAAGATTTTTTGTAATTGTATTAACATCTTTAACGGTGTTTTTCAATTTCATCTTATCTTCATCTTCAAGTTTATTATAATCATTCATTAATTTAGCAATATTTTGAGAAATATCTGCTAAGTTTCCGATTGTTTTTGTAATATCTTCTTTTAATTTTTCATCTTTTGTATATTCATTAACATAAAGAGAAATTTCAGAAAGATTTCTTAAGGTTTCATCAAAGTTTTGGATTATTTCTTTTGTTTGATTGTCTTCTAAAATTTTATTTATGTTATCAGACATCTTACCAACAGATTTAATACTTGAAGCGATATCATTTTTAAGATTTTCGTCTGAAACAATTTCATTAATATTATCAGATAGTTTAACTAAACTATTAATCAAACTTTGAGATTGATTAATTAAAGCGTCAATTTCTGTTTTACTTGAATCAATCAACATTGAGGCTTTATCAAGAGTTGTGTTTGCCGTTTTTGTTAAGTCATTAATATTTTTAACAGAAGATTTAATTGAACCTATAAATTCATCTGATAAAATTTCAGAAACTCTATCATTTGTTTCAGCTAATGATTTTGCTGCTCTAAATTGTAAGTCCATAAAATCTGATAGGCGCATTGGCTCAATTACAGTATATTTTAAACCTTCTTTAGGAGTAATTGGCACTTCGCCATCATTTAGATAAAGCATAATTTTATCATTTTTCATTTTAATATTTAATGAATCGTTATCTAAAATTAGCCCAGGGAGAGTGATAACATATTTTAATTTAAGGGCATTTTTAGTTGAAATGCGTTGTTTAATTTCATAAGGAAGTTGAGATTTTTTAATTATTTCACTTTCAACAACATTACCAACTTTAACAACTCCTTGAGATAATTCCATATAAATTGGTTGTTGTTCATCAATTATTTTCATTGAAGAATCAATTTGATTGTATAATGTTTTAACTTCAGGCGGAGTAACTTCAAGGAATTGCTCCCCAATAATTCCTGATTGTTGAATTGAAATTGTTGAAGCGTAAGGAATTTGAACCCCTTTTTCTGTTACAACGAAACGAAGTTTAACATAGCTGTCTTTGCCATTAATAACAGGGGTAATTTCTTCAACTTGACCAATTCTAAGCCCCATCATTTGAACAGCGCTACCTGCTCTCATGCCATTAATATCTTGAAAAGCAATATCAATACGTTCGCCCGAAGATAAACTTCTACCTTTAACCCATAAAACCGTAAATATAAGTATGGATATGGCAGCAAGAGTTAACAAGCCAACTTTTAATGATGATGTATATTTTGCTTTTCTTTCCATTTAAAATTCCTTTTCTTTCTATTTTGCCGCTATGTTCATAGGTCCATCAATGGATGCACTTACAAACTGGCGAGCATATTCATTTTTGCCTTCAAGAAGTTCTTCAACACTACCTCTAAAAACAATATCACCTTGATAAAGCATTATTACTTTATCTACCGCTCTTTTGATTGTAGAAAGTTGATGTGTTACAACCACGCAAGCGGCATTTAGTTCTTTTTTTAATTGAACAATATAATCTTCAATCATTGTTGAAGTAACAGGGTCAAGCCCTGCTGTCGGTTCATCATATAATATTATATTAGGATTAGTTACAATTGCACGAGCAAAACCAACCCTTTTTTGCATACCGCCCGATAATTCAGACGGAAACTTATTTTCAATTCCTTCTAAGCCAACCATTTTAAGTTTTTGGGCAACAATTTTAGAGATTTCATCTTTTGAATATTTACCTCTTAAATCTTTTCTTTCAACCAATGGAAAAGAAATGTTATCGTAAACATCTAAAAAATCAAACAAAGCACTATATTGAAAAGCCATAGCAATTTCAGAATTTTTAGGATAGATTATTTCACCGCCATCAGAATTTAAAATGCCTGAAATAATTTTTAAAAGTGTTGATTTTCCTGAACCCGAAAAACCAATTACTCCAAGAGTTTCCCCGTTTTTTATTTCAAAGGAAATATTATTCAAAACTAATTTATTATCAAATTTTTTAACTAAATTTTTAACTGTTAAAGACATAATTTCTTTCTAAAAATAAAAAACCGAAGCAAAAATAAAATCCCAAACTGCAATTGCAAGAAAAGACCAAACAACCGCTTTTGTTGTTGCTAAACCGACCTCTTTAGCGCCCCCTTTTGTTGAATATCCGCAAGAACAACTAACAAGTGCTATTGTTCCGCCGAATACACTTGATTTTAAAATTGCTATAAAAATATCTCTAATATATAACCCATGCCACAGAGAGGTAACATAATTTAATAAACTTAAATCCGCAGTCCAATTTGCTACAAAACCAGAACAAATTAAACCAAAAGCCGCTGTAATTATAAATACAACAGGCATAAACAAAACTCCTGCTATAAAACGAGGGACAATTAAATATTCAACAGGATCAACCCCAAGAACCCTCATCGCACTAAGTTGTTCTAATACTGCCATTGAGGCAATTTCAGAAGCAAAAGCTGAACCCACCATTGAAATAATTGCAAAACCGCTCATAACAACTGCAAGCTCACGAACCATAACCAAAGCAGCTAATGAACCGGTATAATCTGCCCCACCTTGACGAGCAAGCTCGGGCGCTAATTGCATTACAATAATTGTAGAAGTCATACCAACAATAGCAAGGCTAATTGGCATACTATCATAAGAAAAGCGTTTTGACTGTTCTAGGGTTGCTTTTAAATTAACCCTAAGTTTTAAAAGCCTTACAACAACATCATAAAAATCAATGCCGACATTTCCTAGAGTTATTAAAAAATTTTTTATTTCTTTTTGAAAAAACAAAAAACCTTGATATGTTAACGTATCTTTCAATTGAAACATATTTTTATTTTATATTAAAAATAGCTGAAATACACAAAAAATCATATATTTAAACTAAGGTTAAGATATTTTTTCACTTTTTAACAATAAAAAATTTTCATAGTAAAATTATTATAGGAAAAGAATAAAACAAGGGGAAAATAATGAAAAATACCGTTGTTGTTGGTGCGCAATTCGGAGATGAAGGCAAAGCCAAAATTACAGATTTATTAGCTCAAAATGCGGATTTTATTACAAGATTTCAAGGTGGCTCAAACGCAGGACACACCGTTGTTGCAAACGGAAAAAAATATGCGTTTCACTTAGTTCCATCAGGAATTTTATATGAAAATAAAACCTGTATGATTGGCGCAGGTTGCGTTATAAAACCAAAAGACCTTGAAGAAGAAATAGAAGGAATTATTTCTCAAGGAATTTCAAGAGAACACTTTGAAAAATATCTTAAAATTTCACCACTAGCTTCAGTTACAATGAAATACCATTGTGATATAGATGGCTCTAATGAAAATAATCTTGGTAAAAATAAAATCGGCACAACAAAAAAAGGCATTGGTCCAACTTATACAGATAAATATGCTCGTATAGGAATAAAAGTTGAAGATTTATTTAAAGAAGATGTTTTATCTGAAAAATTAGATATGATTTTACCTAAGAAAAACAAAGAGCTTGAATTTGTTTATAATTTAAAACCATATACAAAAGAAGAAATTTTAGAAGAATGTAGAGAATATAAAGAAATTCTTGCACCTTATGTTGATTTTAACTGGCAAGAAAATCTTTTAAACGTAAAAAAATCTAAGTCAATTCTTTTTGAAGGTGCACAAGGAGTCATGCTTGATGTTGATTATGGCACATATCCTTTCGTTACAAGCTCAAACCCAATTTCAGGGGGCGCTGCCGTAGGCGCTTCAATGGGTTCAATGGTAATTGAAAGAGCAATTGGCGTTTTTAAAGCATACATGACAAGAGTAGGCGAAGGCGCTTTCATCAGTGAATTAACAGATGAAACAGGTGAAAAGCTAAGAAAAATCGGTGCAGAATTTGGCGTTACAACAGGCAGACCAAGACGTTGCGGCTGGTTTGACGCAATAAGCGCAAAATATGCGGTTTTAGTAGGCGGTTTAAGCGAAGTTGCCCTAACAAAACTTGATGTTTTAGATGATTTTGATGAAATTAAAGTTGCAATTCAATATAAAAACAAAATCACAGGTGAAATAATCAATCATTACCCGACATCAGTTTATGAACATAAAAATTATGAAGCAATTTATGAAACCCATAAAGGCTGGAAAACCGATATTTCTAAGTGTAAAACTTATGATGAATTGCCTTTAAATGCTAAAAAATATCTTTCAAGACTAGAAGAACTTTTAGGAATTAAAATTTCTATAATAAGCGTCGGTCCTGATAGAGAACAAACTATCTTTAGATAATAAAAATGGGGGCTCAAACCCCCATTTTTATTTATATTTTATTATTCTTTTTCTCCTGAACGATAACCGCAATAAGCATAAATAAATGGTAACATCTTATCTACAGGAACGTAGTCTAAAACCTTTTTAAAACCGATTGAAACAGTTGCAATTATATCATCAAAATTAGCAACTGAGTCTTTTAGGGTGTATTTTCTAGTAGGTTCATTATCTTGCTTAGTTTCATTTGTAATTTTTGTTGCAAGCCAAGCACCAGAAGTCATACCCATAATTGAACCGATTATTTTCGCTGGTTTATTATTTAATTTTTCAATATTTTTACAAGCCCCAAGTGCGCCACTTACCATTAACATAGGAATTGCGGTGTTCATCATTTGAAAACCTGCTTCTTTACATTTTTTCTTAACTGCTTTTTTATCAGCGCCGATTGAACCGCCAACAACACCAAAAACATTTGCAAGTCCTGCCGTTGATAACATTCTTGTAAGTTCATCAGGAATTGTATCTTTTTTGGGTTTTTTCGACCAATAAGCAGACGTTAAAAAAGCACCTGCCGCAGCGCCAACAAGCGCCTTATAGTTTCTTTTTTTAGGTTCATTATTTTGAGAAACTTGATTTTTATAATAATTATATGTTTTAAATTGTTTAAAATTAATATTTTCTACTATCATATTTCACTACCGCCATAGAATATAAAAGCAGAAAATAAAAATTTTTGCTAGTATTTTTTTTAAAAATTATGAAACTTCAACAAAATTATCTTTACTTGCTAAGCACATAGGGCAAACCCAATCTTCACTTAAACTTTCAAATTCAACATTATCATTTTCTTCTGGTTTATAAACATAGCCGCAAATTGTACAGATATAGCTTTTCATATCTTTCTCCTTTAAAACTTTTTAACCATATTATTTTAAATTTCTTTTAGAGAATTAATATTCGACAATTGGATAATTTTTCTTAACAAAACTTAATAATCAAGAATTAAAAAGTCAATTTTCAAATTCAAAAATACTTTCATGAAATATAGGGGTTTATATTTTATTTATTTAGGGGGGACACACACTATGTCTATTAATTTTACGACTGCTGATTTACAATCTGCTGCAGATGAATATTACTATTATGCGATGAGTAAAGCGCCAAAAGTTTCAACAGATTCAATTATTTCTAAAAAAGATAGTTCAGCTAACACTGAAGATGTTACCTTAGAAGAACTTGAAAGCGCAAATAAATGTACAGACGGCAAAGACGATGGCAAAGTCGGCTTCTTTGGTGCGGCAGGCAACATCATCAAAGGTGCTGCAAAAAACGCAGTTAGTGCCGTAAAAGGTTGTTTTACAGACAAAAACGGTAACTTTTCACCATTAAAAACTTTAAGTACAGTGGCGATGGGTGCCGCTTGCGTTGCTTTCCCAGCCGTTGGAATGGTAGCTTGCGGCATAGGCGCAGTTACAGGTGGTGCAAGTATGGCAAAAGGGGTTATGAATGCACTTAACGCTACAACAGACGCAGAAGCAAAAGACGCTTGGGAACAAGTTGGTGCAGGCGGTTTAACTTTAGCAACTTCAGTTGTTGGTGCAAAAGCAAGCTTTAGCGCCGTTAAAAATAGTTCAACTGCCGGTTTAGCAGGTCTTGATGACGCAGCAGCAGCCATAGCTAAACAAGAAGGTAAAACAAGCGCTTGGTCACAACTTGAAGGTAGTGAAAATGTTATTCAAAAAGCCGGAACTTTAGGTAAAGATATGCTTTCATCTACTTCAAACGGATTGAAAAATGCAAAAGCAGCCGTTAGTGAAGCTTTTAACACTATTAAAGAAAAAGCGCCTGAAAATCCATTTAAAAAGAAAACAACTGCAGCGGAAACTGGGGCAGAAACAGCAACAGCTGAAACTGGGGCAGAAACAGCAACAGCTGAAACTGGGGCAGAAACAGCAACAGCTGAAACTACTCCTGAAACAGCAACGACTGAGACAACGCCAAAGGCAACATCAAAAGCAAAAGAACATCGAGCAAAACTTAAAGAAGCAAAAGAAAATTTAAAAACAGCAGAAAAAGAATTAAAAGAAGCACAAAAAGGTGATGATGATATAATCATTGGTGCCGCCGAAGATAAATATATTGCAGCAAAAAATGCTTATAAAGAAGTTAAAAACGACACAACTTTTGGTGAATATAAAACAAAATTTACTTCAAAAGCCTCTAAAGTTGCTTCAAAATCCGATACTTATCAAACTTTGAAAAATGGAAAAAACGTTCTAACTGAAGGTGGTGCAAAAGAAATCATTTCAAACATCAAGAAAAATCTTACAACAGATAATATTAAACAAATTTATCAATCACTTTCAAGTGACGGAAAGAAAATTTATAACTATTTAGAAAATGATTCAACAAAATATGCTAAGGCAGTTCAAAAATATGGCTACGATAATGTTTTAGAAGTCCTTGAAGCGTTTGGCGGATTTAAATTAGCAGATGAAACAGTATAAATATTTTAAAGGGGTCAAAATTATGACCCCTTTAATTTTATCTAACATTAATACCATTATCCTTTAAATCTTTTTTTAATTTTTCAATTGGAAGTGTATCATAATGAAAAATTGAAGCAGCAAGGGCGGCTTCTACTTTTGTTTTTTGAAAAACATCAATAAAATGCTTTGAATTAGCGCCAGCGCCCCCTGAAGCAATAACAGGAATATTTACAGCTGATGAAATAAGTTCATTAAGTTCTATATCAAAACCTTTTTGAGTTCCATCAAAATCCATTGAAGTTAAAAGAATTTCACCAGCGCCAAGTTTTTCAACTTCTTTTGCCCATTCAAGCGCTTTTAAACCTGTATTTTTCTTTCCTGCATTAATAAAAATATAAAAATCGTTATCAATTCTTTTAGCGTCAAGGGCTGCAACAATGCACTGTGAGCCAAAATATTTTGAACATTTTGAAACAATTTCAGGATTTTTTACCATTCCAGAATTAAAAGAAATTTTATCTGCCCCGGCTTCAAGAATTGCTTTAATATCTTCTAAAGATGAAATACCGCCCCCAACTGTAAAAGGAATAAAGACTTCTTTTGCAACCCTTTCAACAAGTTCGATTATCGTTTTTCTTTTTTCATTTGTTGCTGTAATATCAAGAAAAACAAGTTCATCAGCGCCTGATTGAGAATATTTTTTTGCTAATTCAACAGGGTCGCCAACATCTTTTAAATTTTCAAAGTTAACTCCTTTAACGGTTTTTCCGTTTTTAACATCTAGGCAAGGAATTATTCTTTTTGTTAATTTATTTTGCATTAGCAACCTAAATCCATTTTTGAAAATTCAACAATTTTATTTTTTCCTGATTGTTTTGCGTTATATAATGCGTGTTCTGCGTATCTGATTAAAGTGTTTGAAGTTTCTTCAATGTCTTCTACACAAGGAAATGCTGCAATTCCGCCTGAAATTGTTATCGGGTGACGTTCTTCTTCGTTGGCTGGAATAAACTCCATTTTTTCAACATCACGTCTAAAACGTTCAGCAAAAATCATCGCTTGTTGTTCTGTTGTTTCAGGTAAAACAACAATAAATTCTTCATCGCCATAACGAGTTAGGACATCTTCTTTTCTAACTAAAGCGCTTAACATTCCTGCTATTTTCTTTAGTAAAATATCACCCCAATCATAACCATACATATCATTAACGATTTTAAAATAATCGATATCTAATAATAGACAAGAAACAGGAGTGTTGTATCTTCTTGCTCTTGAAATTTCAGCTTCAAGTCTGTGGTGAAGATATTTTCTGTTATATAAACCTGTTAATTCATCACAAATTGCACTTTTAACAAGTTCTCTTTTAGTTTCATAAGTTTTTAAAAGAGCATTAATTCTTATGTTTAATTCTGTTTCATTAACAGGAGTTTTAATGTAATCATAGCTTAGGGCTCTAATTGTAATGTTTTCATGGATTATCGGAGATGGAATTAAAATAGGACATTCAATTTTTCTAACTGCGCAAAATTCTCTTATTTTATTTAAGTCAAAATCAAGAATTAATAAAGCAGGATTAAATTGCTTATAGTTTTCAAGTTCATCAAGTTTAAATTCTCTTATTTCATTTTCATCATTTGTGTTAATTAAAGAAGTAAGGCTAGAAGCACCATTTTCACTAAATATAACTATATTCATATTCCATCCTCTTTTGGTATTTACTTAAAGAAGTATATCATATTTTTCCTTTGTTTTTTTGAATTTTCATACGTATGTATTATGTTTTATTTTTTAATATTTATTAAACTGAAAAAGTGTCAGAAACAATGGATGTTTTGTATTGTCAAATCGTTTAAGAAAAGTTAATAGCTACAAAATTTCTGAATGTGAATCTAATCATTCTTATTATGATAATTTAGTTGTTGTTCAACCAAGAAAAAAGGTTCAAGCGAAGAAGAAAAAGCAAAAAAACAAATTGAAATTCATTGTTCAATTTTTTGCACTTATGCTTTTAGTGGCTTATGGGTATTTCATTTGTCCATATAACTTTAATCATTACTTTAAACCACTTTATTTAAACAGATTTTTAAATAGAAACATTCACCTTGATGTTAGTGAATATATTAACCCGACTTCAAATTATCTACATAATTCATTTTTAATAGACAAATTTTTACAAGTTTCTAAAGTTCAAAAAACAAAAGAAATTACTCAAATTCAAATTATAGATGAGTTAACAGACACTAAAAACAAACTTTTAGAATTATTTAAAAAATATCCTCATCTTGAACCTAGTGTTTTTGTTTGGGAATATTCTTCAGGTAAAGGGCTTGAAATTAACGCAGATAAAGTTTATCCAAGCGCAAGCATTATAAAAGTACCTATTGTTTTTGAATTAATCAGATTAGTTGATGAAACATCAACTTCAATTAATCCTATAGCTTTAACAGATAAAAGGGTTTTCACAGAATTCTTTAGAACATCAGGCTCTGGCGATTTACAAAAAACAAAAGCAGATGTTTCATATTCTCTTGATTATTTAGCTAATATTATGATTGCAAATTCTGATAACTCTGCAACTAATATGCTGTTATATGAAATTGGCGGAATTGACGGTTTCAATCGTTCAATGAGAAATTTAGGCTTAAAAGTTACTTCAATGGGTAACTGGCTTCCTGATTTAGAAGGCACAAATAAAATCACCGCAAGAGAAATTTCAACATTATTTTATAACATTGATAATCCAAACTATATTAATGATAAATATAAAAATATTTTAAAAGAATATCTTGGAAACACAAGAAATACCCATTTAATTAAAGAAAAACTTCCGCAAGATGTTATGGTATTACATAAAACAGGTGATATCGGGCAAATGCTTGGCGATAGCGGCATTGTTTACGCTAATAACGGAAGAAAATACATCGTTACAATTTTAGTTAAGCGTCCTCATAATGATTATGGCGCCAAAATGCTTATACAAGACGCTTCTTTGTTAATTTACAACGATATAAACAACTTTTAATCTCTACTTGACTAAGTTATCATGTTGTAAGATAATTAGGCTGTAGTAGTATGATTTATTTACGTTGCTAAGAATAGGAGTAAATTATGAAAAAAATGACACAGGCATTATCTGTAACATTAGCATTATTTATGACATGTGCTGCTGTTATGGCAAAAGATTGTGGTCCAAAACAAGAAAACGTGGAAGTTTATGCACATCCTTCTTTAATGAACGGTGACGCTACAGAAGTTAAAGATGCTAATAACGTATATCGTATTGGCGGAAAAGTTTTAAAACAAAAAAACAGACTAGGTTTCACAAATAAAGACAATGTTTATGTAAACGCTTGGTCTAAAGACCTTTTAAACACAATGAGTGTTAGAAAAGGTGACAGAGATTTCGATATTAAAATGCCTATTTCAAGATCT
This sequence comes from uncultured Candidatus Melainabacteria bacterium, assembly GCA_934700385.1. GTDB lineage: Bacteria > Cyanobacteriota > Vampirovibrionia > Gastranaerophilales > Gastranaerophilaceae > RUG14156. The sequence continues at coordinate 69,620 of CAKUXO010000001.1, read as the reverse complement.
GAACTTGCATTTATGCTTTCTCAAGGCTTAAATATGCAAAACATCGGAACAAATAAAAAATACACAGACGTAACTGCTTCTTATTGGGCAAACGATGAAATTTCAAAAGCTACAGCTGCCGATGTTATGATTGGCTACCCTGATAAATCATTCAAACCAGACCAAGCTATTACAAAAGCAGAAGTTTTTGCTACAATTGCAAAATTAATCGATGTTAAATATACAAATGATGGTTCTGCACCAACTTTAAACGGTAAGAAAATTGAAAACATCCCAACTTGGGCTTACGGTTGTACTAAAGAAGTTGTTGCTTCAGGCTTAATCGACAATCTTCCTGACGAAAAAGCATTATTTGAAAACCAATACTTATCAAGACATCAAGTTGCTACTTTAATCAGTGAATTAAGATTAAAATACAACGGACAACTAGTTGGCGACGCTTTCAGAGGCGCTGGCACTCCTGTTGCTATTAAAATCAAAATGTTAGATAGAATTGATGCTAAACATTCAAACATTGGCGATAGATTTATTGCTAAAACAACTCAAGAAGTTAGCGTTGAAGGTAAAACTTTCCCAGCTGGTTCAAATGTAATTGGCGAAGTTGTTACTGTTCAAAGACCTGGTTTAGGCAACCACCCTGGTTCAATTACTGTTAGATTTAACGAAATCAAAAACGGTGATTGCTCTGCTAAATTCCCTAAAGAATTAACAAGCTCAACTGCTGATTGTCTAAAAAATCCTAACATTATCGCTAGAATTTTAGGACTTCCATTCACAGCTGCTGCAAGAACAGTTGGTGTTGCTGGTCGTTCAGTTGGACAAGTTGTTAACATTTCTGCTAATGGGTTAGAAGAATATGGCGACAGATTATCAGATACTTTAGTTGAAACATTCACAGGTCACCTAGGACGTGGCGTTGCTAGTTTCGGTAACTCTTTCGTAACTCTTGGTAAAGGTGTTTATGGAATTGTTAAAACTGCAGTTTCAGGTACTTTTGGTGTAATTTATGAAGTTGGTGATGAACTACTTTACACAATTGTTCCATCTGTTTCTAACTCAGCAGCTTTAAATCCTAATGAAGAATTCACAGTTATTTTCTAATTAGAATTTAAAATGTTTTTAAAAGAAGCCCTTTTTGGGGGCTTCTTTTTGTATATATATTAAATACAAACAAAAACAAAATAACACCATAACACCTATTGCAAGAAATAAATTTTTATATAAAATATTATCTATAATGAAAAAAATATTAATAACATTATTACTTTTAACCATAAATCTAAGCTATGCTTCAAACTTTGGTGAATATAAATATTCAAAATACAACGCTATAAATCAGCAAATTCAAAACCAAAGAGCAAGAGCATATCTTCAACAAAGAAAATATAATCAAAATCCAACAAGAAATATTCGATATCCGACTTCGCAAAACCCTTATCCTAATATAGATAGACAAAAAAATGTTAATTTAACACCAAATCAAAGATATAGCGCTCAATATTATCAACGATATTCAAATTATTAAGGAGATTAAAATGGAAAAACTAGAAAAGTATCAAATTATCTTATCTTGCACAATTATTACAGCAGGAATTTTACTTTCATCACTTTTATTTTCATCTAAAATGCCAAAAAGTGAAAATATAACCGTGACAGGTTCAGCTTCTAAAATTGTAAAATCAGATTCTGCTAAATTAGGGTTTGAATTACAAGCAAAAGCAAACAATCAAAAAGAAGCTTTTTTAATTTTAAAGAAAAATAACCCCAAGGTTTTAGCTTATTTAGCCCAAAAAGGAATTGATAACGCTAACATTTCGCTAAAATCACTAAATGGCTATAACACTTATAAAACCTATCCAAATGGCAACACTTCAAATGAAATTTCAGGATACAACGCAAGTCAAGTTTATGAAATTTCATCAAAAGATGTTGAAAAAATTAAAGAAATTTCAACCGATATTCAAACCCTTGCAGATAATGGAATTGAAATTACAATTTATCAGCCTGAATATTTTTATTCTGACCTAGCTTCAATTAAAGTTGACCTACTAAAAGAAGCAACAAAAGACGCAAAACAAAGAGCAACTTCAATGTTAGGTGCAGCAGGCGCTAGAGTTGGCAAAGTTAAACAAATGAGAATGGGTGTTTTTCAAATTACACCACCAGATTCAACTTCTGTATCTGATATGGGTATGAATGACACATCAACAATTGATAAAAAAGTAACTGCTGTTTCAAGCGTTGTATTCAAGGTAAAATAATGTCCCAAAAAGAAAGAATGATAAAAGGGTTATCTTATTTTCCAATGGATGAAGAATTGGTTTCAAATCGCCAAAAATGCAAAACTTTATGTTTTGAATATAATTCATTAAGTCCATTAGAAACAGATAAAAAGAAAGAAATTTTAGATAAAATCATAAAATCTCATAAAGATAACTTTATAATCGAGCCGAATTTTTGGTGCGATTATGGTTATAACATTGAAATTGGGGAAAATTTCTATTCTAACCATAATTTGATTTTAATTGATTGCGCTAAAATTACTTTTGGAGATAATGTTTTTATTGGTCCTAATTGCGGATTTTACACAGCTCAACACCCACTTGATATTGAAAATCGAAACAAAGGAATTGAATATGCTTTTGAAATTAAAGTCGGTTCAAATGTTTGGTTTGGGGGCGGAGTTAACGTTATGCCTAATGTAACAATCGGCTCAAATTGCGTTATTGCAGGTGGAAGCGTTGTTACAAAAGATATTGAAGATAATGTTATTGTTGGTGGAAACCCAGCTAAAGTTATAAGAAAAATAACCCCAGAGGATAAATATAAATTTGAAAAGCCTTAGATAATTCTAAGGCTTTTACTTAAATTTAAAGAAAACGGACGAATTAAAATTAAATCGTCCGTATTTTATGGTTGAATTTATATTAATTAACCAACTTTTGAGTGGAATGTTCTTGAAATAACATCATCTTGTTGTTCTTTTGTTAATTTGATGAAGTTAACAGCATAACCTGAAACTCTAACTGTAAGTTGAGGATATTTTTCAGGATGAGCCTGCGCATCAAGTAATGTTTCACGGTTGAAAACGTTAACATTAAGATGATGTCCGCCTTTTTCAACATAACCATCTAATAAGTTGATTAGATTTTCTTCTTGTTGAGTTGTCATTTATATTTTCTCCTTATAATAATCATTTAATTTTAGACTTAGCAGCAGCCAGAAGCGCAACCACAATCTAATTGAACATCAAGGTCGCCCATAAATACTTCGTCTTTACCTAATGCGTTAGGAATAATAGAGAAAGTATTAGAGATACCGTCTTGTGCATCATTGAATGGTAATTTTGCAACAGAAGCCAAAGATGCAACAGCGCCGTTTGTGTCACGTCCGTGCATTGGGTTTGCCCCAGGAGCTAATGGAATACCAGCTTTTCTACCATCTGGAGTATTACCTGTTTTCTTACCATAAACAACGTTTGAAGTAATTGTTAAGATAGACATTGTAGGAATAGAATTTCTATAAGTATAGTGTTTTCTAATCATGTTCATGAATTTCTTAACGATATTTACTGCAAATTGGTCAACTCTGTCATCGTTGTTACCGTATTTAGGGTAATCACCTTCAACTTCGTAGTCAACTACTAAACCGTTTTCGTCACGAATAGTTTTAACTTTAGCATATTTGATTGCAGAAAGTGAGTCAGCAACTACTGATAAACCTGCAATACCTGTTGCGAAATATCTCTTAACATCTCTATCGTGAAGAGCCATTTGAGATCTTTCATAGCAATATTTATCGTGCATGTAGTGGATTACGTTCAATGTATTTACGTACAAGCCAGCTAACCATTCCATCATGTCTTCATATTTTTCCATAACTTCATCGAAGTCTAGATATTCAGAAGTGATTGGTCTGTATTTAGGACCAACTTGTTCTTTAATTCTTTCGTCAACACCACCATTGATAGCGTATAACATACATTTTGCTAAGTTAGCTCTTGCGCCGAAGAATTGCATTTCTTTACCAACAACCATTGAAGATACACAACAAGCGATAGCATAATCATCACCGTGAGTAACTCTCATCATATCATCGTTTTCATATTGGATAGATGAAGTTTTGATAGAAATGTGAGCAGCGTATTGTTTGAAGTTGTGAGGTAATCTTTTAGACCACAATACTGTCATGTTAGGTTCTGGAGCAGTACCTAAGTTTTCTAAAGTGTGAAGGTAACGGAATGAGTTTTTAGTAACCATGTGACGTCCGTCAATACCAACACCACCGATAGATTCAGTTACCCAAGTAGGGTCGCCGGAGAACAATGAATTGTATTCAGGAGTTCTTGCGAATTTAACTAATCTTAACTTCATAATGAAGTGGTCAATCATTTCTTGAGCTTCTGATTCAGTGATAACACCGTTTCTTAAATCTCTTTCAATAAAGATATCCAAGAAAGTAGATGTTCTACCAACTGACATTGCAGCACCGTTTTGTTCTTTAACAGCTGACAAGTAACCGAAGTATAACCATTGAATAGCTTCTTTAGCATTTGAAGCAGGTTTTCTGATATCAAAACCATATTCATCACCTAATTCAGCCATTTCTTGCAATGCTCTGATTTGTTCAGCTAATTCTTCTTTTAATTGAATTTTTTCTGGTCTCATTTCACCATCTAAAGAAGCATGTTGTTCTTTTTTATCTTCAATTAATCTATCAATACCATAAAGAGCAATTCTTCTATAGTCACCTATGATACGTCCACGACCATAAGCATCTGGCAAACCTGTCAAAATAGCTGCGTGTCTAGCTTTTCTCATTTCCGGAGTATAGCAATCGAAAACACCTTGGTTATGAGTTTTTCTGTATTTAGTAAAGATTTCAGAAATTTCAGGATCAACTTCATAACCATAAGATTTGCAAGAAGTTTCAGCCATTCTGATACCGCCGAATGGTTGCATAGAACGTTTTAGAGGTTTATCTGTTTGCAAACCAACAATTGTTTCAAGGTTTTTATCGATATAACCAGCGCCATGAGAAGTGATTGTTGATACAACTTTTGTATCCATATCAAGAACACCGCCGTTATCTCTTTCTTGTTTTAAAAGATCACAGCATTCTTCCCATAATTTTGTAGTTGCTTCGGTAGGTCCTGCTAAAAAGCTTGAATCTCCGTCATAAGGTGTATAGTTTTTTTGAATAAAATCACGAACATTGATTTCTGATTGCCATTTTCCGGCGTTAAAATCCATTTTTATCTCCTTTATTTTTTACTATAATAAAATAATAACACAAAAAAATTTTTATTATTTATTATAAAAAATCTTTATTTAATCTTAATAAAAAAAAATCAAAATTGTGCTACCATTATATTTAAGGAAAAGATTGAGGAGATAAAAATGAAAATACCCATCATTAATTCAAAAAGACAATATGAAACAATTGCTTCTGAAGCTGAAAAAGCAGTTCTTGAAGTTATGAGAAGCGGTTCATACATTTTAGGTAACAACAACAAAGAATTTGAAAAAGAAATGTGTGAATACCTTGATTGTAAACACGCGGTTGCGCTTAATTCTGGAACAGACGCACTTCATCTTGCACTTCGTGCTCTTGATATAGGTGAAGGAGATGAAGTTATTTCAACTGCTTTCACTTTTGTAGCAACTTCTGAATCAATTGGTATTGTTGGCGCAAAACCTGTTTTTGTTGATATCGACCCTGATACATTCAACATTGACGCTTCAAAAATTGAAGCTGCAATTACTCCAAAAACAAAAGCAATTATTCCTGTACATTTGTATGGTCAACCTTGCGATATGGATGTTATTTTAGACATCGCAAAACGTCACAATCTTTTTGTTATTGAAGACGCATGCCAAGCAATTGGTGCTGAATATAAAGGTAAAAAAGTTGGTACAATCGGCGATATCGGGTGTTTCAGTTTTTATCCTACTAAAAACCTTGGCACAATGGGTGATGGCGGTATGCTAACAACAAACTCTGAATATATTAAAAATAGAGTTCTAGCCCTAAGAAACCATGGTGGCGCAGTTAGATATCATCATGATGAAATCGGTGTAAATTCAAGATTAGATGAAATTCAAGCTGCAATTTTAAGAGTTAAATTACCTTACATTGATAAATGGAACAAATTAAGACGTGAACACGCTGCATATTATAATGAACTATTTTCAAAATGCGACTTAATTGAAACTCCAAAAGAATTAGATTCAACATATTGTGTTTATCATCAATACACTGTTAAAGTTCCATCTCGTGATGAAGTTCATAAAATGCTTGCTGATGAAGGTATTGGCGCTATGATTTACTATCCTATCCCATTACACCTACAAAAAGTTCATGCAAAATACAACTTCAAAGAAGGTATGCTTCCAAACACAGAAAAAGACACAAAACTTGTTTTATCTTTACCTATGTTTGCTGAAATTACCAAAGAAGAACAAGAAACAGTTGCAAAAGCATTAATTAAATGTGTTGAAAAAGTTGCGGCAACAGTTTAAGTTTTAAAAAAGATAAATTAAAAGAGCTGAAAATTAATTCAGCTCTTTTTTTTATTAGTTAAATTAAATTATTCTCCGATTAATTCAAGTGCTTTTTTAGCGATTTTTTGAGCGCTATCTTCATCAAAGAAAGTTGAATTTTCTAATTGTGTTTTTTTGTTGTTTTTATCTACAACATAAACTGTTGGGAAACCATGAACACCATATTCATCAACAAATTTTTGGTTATCAGAATTTTCACAGTTTACATAAGCAATTGCAAAGTTCTTTTTGATTTGTGGATTTTTTGACATTTTATAGAATGTTGGTGCAAATTTTTGACAGAAACCACACCAATCTGTATAGAAAAATACAATTATTGGTTTGTTTGTGTCAATTGCTTTTCCAAGGCTTCTGCCTCTATCATATTTTTTAGAAATAACAACTTTTCCACCTTGAGAAGATGAACCACCGCCATTAAGCGCAACAATTGAAGTTGCTAAAGAAGCGATTGAAAGTAATAACGATAAAATAACAAGCCCAACCAAAACTTTACATTTAGATTTTTTTTCAGGTTTTTGTTCTTGAACAATTTGTTCTTCTGACATAATTTAAAACTCCTTATCTTTTATTTTTTAATACTATCATAATTTCTATTTTTTTAAAAGATTAATCTATTTAAACGCTTTTTCCACAGCATTTTTTATATTTCAACCCAGAACCACATGGGCAAGGGTCGTTTCTTCCAATGTTTTCATATTTTTTAGGTTTTTCATATTTTAAAATTGATGAAAATAAATCTGAATTAAATAAAACTAAAACAGGCGAAAAAATACCTTCATCTAAAAAAACGGTTTTAGAATTAAAAAGAATTTCTTCAAGATTATTAAAGTTTGTTTTTAAATTTTTATTTACAACATCAAAAAAGTTTTCATTTTGCTCTTTTGCATATTTTATAACCCCAGGGGGGATTTTATCTGATGTTAAAAATTCGCAAATACATTCTTTTGCGTTTTCAACGTCTTCTTTGAAACAATTAAAGAATGTTTTTAAGAAAGGAATAACATACAATCCTCTTTTTTTATCTATCCAAAGACCAACGTCATAAGTTTCTTTATGAGTTGAAAAACCACCAAATGCGTTAGCTAAAAATTTTGAATCGCTGCAATTTAATTCTTTAACGTTAATATATTTATTACAATCAATTTCTTCAATTAAATCTTGATAGCCATCTAATTTTTCACCAAGACGAAACTTGTTAAAATATTCAATTAAATCATCAATTTCTTTATTTGTTGTAACAATAAAATCAGATTTAAAACATTCAATAAATTTTTCATAAAAATCTTTTGCGCTTGAAACAAGTTTTTGTTTAATTTCATCATTTTTATAATAAGCAATTTTAGGATTTTGAAGCATATATTTAATAGCATCCATTGTCCCTTCAAAAACATTATATTCAGATAAAACATCATAAATTTCTAAGATATATTGAACATTATTAATTTCAACAATTCTTGCTTCCATAAAATCATTTTTGCCAATTTGTTTCAAATGGCTCATTTTAACTAATGGAATTAAAGTCAAAGGAACGCCTGAAGTCATCATAGTAACTTCAAAACCATTTTGTAAAACTTTATCTACCTTAAAAACGCAAGAAAAAGAGTTCAAAAGGGCATTCACTACTTCATCATAAGAATTATTATTTCTTCTATAATATTCTAAAACTCTTAATCCATTTTGCATTTTCATATCAAGAGCATATTGAATTATAATTCTATTGAAATCATTTTGATTGTTAATTTCAATTTCATTAATTTCTAAATAATTTTTAAAATCTTGCGATAATTTTTCATCAAGCGTAATGAAATCTAAAATAGAATCCATGGTTTTGCTGATTAAACTAAGACTTTCTACAATGCTTGGCACTGTTACTCCTCATTTCTTTGTAAATAAATTAAATATTCAGTATTTTTACTTTTAGCGCCTTGAATTGGGCTTTCAATTAAACCAAGAGTTTTAAAGCCGATTGAATTACAATAGTTTTCAATGTCATCTGTAATTTTTTTTCTAAGTTTCGGGTCTTTAATAACTCCGCCTTTATCAACTTCATTTTTATCTGCTTCAAATTGAGGTTTAATCAAAAGAACACAAGAGGCATTTTTTGAGATTAAATTTTTGCAATTTTCAAGAACTTTTTTAATTGAAATAAAAGATAAATCCATACTCATAAAGCTGGGTAATTCAACACTTTCAGGGTCTTGAGTTCCAAAAACATCAAAAAAAGTGCAATTTTTAACGTTTATTTTTTCAATTGATTTAATTCTTTTATCTTCTCTTAATTTCCAAGCAAGTTGATTATATCCACAATCCAGCGCATAAACAAATTTTGCGCCATATTGAAGCATACAATCTGTAAAACCGCCCGTTGAAGCACCCATATCAATACAAATTTTATCTTTTAAATCTATTTTAAAAGTATCAAGTGCGTGTTGAAGTTTTAATCCGCCCCTTGAAACAAAAGGAATTGAATTAATTTCAATTAAAGCAGGGTTTTCTTCATTAAACAAAAAGTTTTCATCATATAATGCACCTGCTTTTGAAACAACTTCGCCGTTTATTTTAACATTATGAGCTAAAATATTAGCACTTGCAGAGCTTTTTGTGTTGAAAAAACCTCTTTCAAATAAAATTAAATCTAATCTTTTTTTAGCTGCCATAATTATTCTTGAGATAAATATCTTTCTTCTTGAAGTGCAACGCTAACAATTCTATCAGATAAAATTGAAGCTTTTTTAATTGGTCCTAATGGTTCAAATTCAACCATTTTAACTTCATTAGAGTTAATTAAAGTTTTTAAATCTTCATAAACTTTTTGTGCGTTATCAAAATATAAAACAAGTGGGTTTGCAACATCTTTACAAAAAACCAAAACTGCCATTCTTGTTTTAATTGTGCCTTGAATTTGTTGTTGTGACATTTTTATTTCCTTTTTATACTAATCTATATTAAAAAATTCTTTTGCATTTTTTGTTGTAATATCAACAATTGAATCATAAGGCAAGTTTTTTAAACTTGCAATTTCTTTTGCAACAAAACCTATATATTTTGGTGAATTTTCCATTCCTCGAAAAGGATGTGGAGTTAAATAAGGGCAATCTGTTTCAAGCATTAAATCAGCTAGGTCTATTTCTTTTACTACTTCTTTAATTACTTTTGCATTTTTAAAAGTAACAACACCGCCAAGCGCTATTTTATAGCCAAGTTTCACACATTCTTTCATAAATTCAACACTTCCAGAGAAACAATGAAGAAGAACTTTTTTAGCGTTATGTTTTTTAAGAATTTCAAGAGTATCAAAATGAGCATCTCTATCATGGATAACCATTGGTAAATCAAGCATTTTAGCTATTTCAATTTGAGATATGAAACAATTTTTTTGAATATCAATGTTTTCTTTTGTGTAATGATAATCAAGCCCAATTTCACCAATTCCTATAACTTTTTTGTTTTCTTTTGCATATTGAATTATCTTTTTTGCAGTTTCATCATTGAATTTTTCACATTCTTCAGGATGAACCCCTAAAAGTGCATAGACATTTTCAAATCTTTCACACAAATTTAAAACAGGTTCAAAATCTCCCTCATAAGCAGTTGGAATAATAATTGTTTCAACACCGGCGTCTTTTGCTTCAATTATTCCTAATTCAGGATTAGATAACATATTAATATGTGCGTGAGTATCAGTTAATTTCATAATATTATTCTATCAGATTAATTATAAAATAAAAGAAATATTTGTTATAATATGTTAATTTTTCTAAATTATTGCCTTTTCTTTCATGTTTACTATAAAATATCGGTATGAATAGTGTTAGAAGAAAAAGAATTACAAAAAAAGGACCAAAGAAAAGAAACATTTTCTTATGTCTTTTTTCAATGGGAGTTTCAGCCGTTTTAGCGGCAATTGCAGCGTTTAATATTTATCTTGCAAGTTTACCACCTATTTCAAACTTTGAAGATATTAAACCAAACCCTGTTACAACAATATACTCGGCAGATGGCGAAGTTATTAAAACTTTCACTGCTTTTAAATTTGAAAAAGTTTCAATTGATAAAATTCCTGATTACCTTAAAAAGGCAATTATTGCAACAGAAGACAAGAATTTTTATCATCACCGTGGGTTTGATACAGTTGGTATGATAAGATCTACCCTTACAAACATAGCTTCAGGCGAAGTTAAACAAGGGGCTTCAACAATAACTCAACAGCTTGCAAGAATTCTTTTCTTATCAAATGAAAGAACTTTTGATAGAAAAATTAAAGAATTAATTATTGCTCATAGAATTGAAAAAACTATTTCAAAAGATGAAATTTTAGAAATGTATTTAAACTCTGTTTATCTTGGTTCTGGGGTTTATGGGGTTTCAAGTGCAGCTAAAACTTTCTTTGATAAAGATTTATCTCAATTAACACTAGCTGAACAAGCCCTTATTGCGGGCTTACCTCAAGCACCTTCAATTTATTCTCCTTTTGCTAATAAAAAAGCAGGATTAAAAAGAAGAAATCAAGTTTTGAGAAAAATGTATCGTAATAAATTTATTACAGAAGATCAAATGCTTAAGGCTCAAAAGGAGGGGCTCTCGTTATCAAATAAACCAAGGATTTATTCATATAACAAAGCGCCATATTTCATAGACTTTGTTTTAAATGAACTTAAAAACATTGGTTTTGAAGAACAAGAAATTTCTCAAGGCGGCTTAAAGATTTACACAACTCTTGATTATAAATCTCAAAATGCTGCGCAAAACGTTGCAACTTCTGCTCTTTCAAAAGCCGGTTTAACAAAACCTGCTAATCAAGTTGCGCTATTTTCTTTCTCACCTACAACAGGAAGAATTTATGCTTATATCGGTGGTAAAAACTATGAACAAAGTCAATATGACAGGGTTTCAAAAGCAATAAGACCATCTGGTTCTTCTTTTAAACCATTTGTTTATGCAACTGCCCTGCAACAAGGTGTTGGCGTAGATAACATAATTGAAGACACACCTTTAACAATTCAAGATTGGTCACCTAAAAACTATGGTAAAAAATATAGAGGTAAAATCACCATTTGGCAAGCCTTAGCAATTTCATCCAACGTTGCTGCCGTTAGATTAATTAAAAAATCTGGGGTAGATGCCGTTATTCAAACCGCAAAAGAAATGGGAATTACAACACCTTTAGCAAACGATATGACAATTGCCCTTGGTTCAAATGGTGTTAAACTTTATGATATGGCAGTTGCCTATGGCGCTTTTGCAAATGGCGGTTACAGGGTTCGCCCATATAGCGTTGAAAGGGTTGAAAACTCCAGAGGAGTTACAATTTATGAAAATTCAGGCCCTAAAATTGTTAAAGTAATTAACTTTGAAACAGCCGCAGGCATGACTTATATGCTTAGAAAAGTTGTTGAAATAGGAACAGGTAAAGCAGCAAATATTGCTCAAAATATAGCAGGTAAAACAGGTACAACAAACGATTATCGTGACGCTTGGTTTGTTGGTTTTACACCAGATATTGTAACAGGAGTTTGGGTTGGAAACGATAACAATTCAAAACTTCCGGGGATTACAGGGGGTGCCATGCCTGCAAGAATTTTTGCTGATTATATGAAAGTTGCAATTAAAAACTTCCCAACAAGCGTATTTGATTATCCAAAACTTAACGGTTCAAATACTCTAAGCCCAATTAAAATTGAAGATGTTAACGAAAATGTTGATGAAACAGAAGAAAAAGAGGCTGATAACAAAGCTAATGACAAAACTCAAGTTCAAGAAGAAAATCTTAAATTAAAACCAAAAACTAATCAAAATCAAATTAATCAACAAAAACCATCTAAACCACAAAAACAATTTGACACTTCTTCATCTAATTTAATTGAATATGATGATGAAAAGGCTTCAATTCCACTTCCTGGGGTTTAATTATAATTTTATTTATCAAAAAAAAGCACTTGGATAATAACCCAAGTGCTTTTAATTTAAGAATGAAGAATGGTTTTACATTAAATTTACATTAAATCTAAAATATCTTTAACAATAAGTTCAGCTTTTAAGTGATATTTTTCATATAGTTCATTTAACGACACTCTATCTGAAAATTCTTTTTTAGCACCAAAATTCAAAACTTTCATATCACTTGTTGAATAAAATCTTGAAATTTTTTCACCAAAACCACCGTCTAAAACACCATCTTCTAAGGTAACAACTATTTGATGATTGTTTTTCAATTCTTCAAGAATTTCTTTATCAACTCCCGTTGCAAAACAAGGATTAATTAAAGTAGCATTAATATTATTTTTCTTTAAAGTTTCTTTAACTTCACAAGCTAAGTCAAAGAAATTACCTAATCCTAAAATTGCAACTTTTTCACCTTTTTCAATTGTTTTAAACTTATTTAAAATTGAATAATCTGTTTTATCTTCAATTTTTGTTTCTTTTACTTCTCCAAAAGGAACTCTAATTACAACAGGGTGTTCATTTTGTTCATAAGCCCAATTTAACATTTTAAGATATTCTTCTTTATTTGTTGGATTCAAATGAACAATATTTGGAATATTTGAAATTAAAGGAATATCAAAAACCCCAAGATGTGTGCAATCTGCTGGGCTAATTGCGCCCCAATAAACCAAAATCACAGCCGAAGAATTGTTTAAAGCTAAATCTTGAGATAGTTGATCGTATGTTCTTTGAATAAATGAGCTTAAAACCGCCAAAACAGGCTTTGCCCCGCCATAAGCTAAAGAAGAAGCAAAAGCAACTGCGTGTTCTTCAGCTATTGCAGTATCAACATAATTTTCGCCCATTTTATCTCTAAAATCTTGGCTAAAACCAACTGCCCCAGGAGTGGCAGGACAAATTGCAACAACAGGTTCACCTTTTTGTTTTTTGTCTAAAAGAAAATCAACTGTAAGAGATTCATAAGTTTCTTCATTTGATATAGGAGTATTTTCATTACCCAAAAATCCGCTTAGTTGCCAATGATAGCGTTCTTTTTGAGTTTCAGCCGGTTTATAACCTTTTCCTTTTAGAGTGTGGATATGAACAACAATCGGTTTATCAAAATCTTTAATTTTATCAAAAGTTTCAATTAGAGCTTTAATGTTGTTTCCTTCTTCAAGATAGATATATTCAAAACCAAGGGTTTTAAAATAATTATCTTTAGCTTCGCCTTTTGTTTCTCTAAGTTTTTTTAAGTTTGAATATAAACCGCCTTGATTTTTTGCAATAGACATTTCGTTATCATTAACAATAACAATAAAATTAGAATTTAACATAGCGGCATTATCTAACCCCTCAAACGCTTCACCACCAGATAAAGAGCCATCACCAATTAGGGCTATAACGTTAAATTTTTCTTTTTTGATATCTCTTGCTTTTGCTAAACCACAAGCCAATGAAACAGAAGTTGAAGTGTGGCCAATAACAAAGTTATCGTGTTCAGATTCTAAAGGATTTGAATAGCCATTTATTTCAAAAAGTCTTTCATTATCAAAAAAGCCGTGTTTTCTTCCTGTTAAAATTTTATGAGGATACATTTGATGTGAAACATCGAAAACAAATTTATCTTTAGGTGAATTAAAAACATAGTGCATAGCAATTGTTGCTTCAACAATACCTAAATCAGGCCCCAAGTGTCCACCTATATGATTAACACGATTTATTATTCCTTTTCTGATTTCATCAGCTAAAACATTCATCTCATCATAAGATAAATTTTTTAAATCATCAGGTGAATTAATTTTTTCTACAATACTCATTTTCACTCCTTAAACTTAATTCTTAAACTTAATTCTTAAACTTAATTTTATTATATACTAAAACACATCCTTTTTTTTAAAAGGATGTGTTTAAAAACTAATTATTTTTATTTTATGCTTTTTCTACATTTTCAGCTTTATGAAAAGCATTTGAAACTTTAGCTGGAATTGATTTAAAAGTTTCAACAACAGAACCAGCTAATTTTTTATAGCCCTCTTTCAAAGCAATTCCTGTTCTTTGAAGAACTTTTGAATTTTCAATTGTTTCAGGAATTGCGCTTTTACCTTTGCTATAAGCTAAAGCACCACTAGCTACAACAGCAGCTGCTACAGCAGCGCCCCCAATAACGGCAGCCTTTTTCTTTGTTGGCATAGCATTAAACGCTTGAATTGGATGAATTGCCATATTGCACCTTACTTTCTATATATTTTCCTATACAACACACTTATTTTTCTTAATTGTATAACATTTTTTACAATTATTCAAGATTTTTTAATATATGTTAAAATGTTATATAAATTATTTTTAAAAGGATAAAAGATGTCTGAAAAAGAAGAATATAAAAGGCTTATAGATGAAGGTATTTATAAAATTCAAGAGGGAAAATATATTGAAGCCATTGAATTTATAAATAAATCTATTGAACTTAAAAAAGATTGGGAAATTTCATATTTTTATAGAGCAGTTGCATATCACGCATTATCTAATTTTAATGAAGCTATGCTTGATTATACAAAAGCTATTCAATTAAATCCTAAAATGATTGACGCATATTACAATAAATCAAAAATCATTTTAGAAAACCCTAATTCAAATAAGCAAGAAATTGAAAAAGCAATTGAAGATTTAAAAATTGCAATTTCTTATGATGAAAAGTTTATTGACGCACTTTTTGCGCTTGCTGCCGCATATAAAAAAGTTGCAAAATACCATGAAGCCCTTATCTATCTTGAAAAAGTTTTAGAAATAGAACCAAGTGCAATTCATGCTAAGGCATTAAAAAAGCTGATTTTAGAAAAATATATAGTATAAAATATTCAAACAGCTATCCATTAACAAAATGTAAAAAAGTGACAAAGCATAATTTTTGCTATAATATATTCTTAGTTAAAGTAATCTAAACAATTGGAGGAATCTATAAAAATGGGATACGAAATTCTTTATAAAAAAGAGCTATGTAAAAATCAATATGAAATTAAAATCAAAGCCCCTTTCATAACAAAAAACGCTAAAGCAGGACAATTTATCATCTTAAGAACAGATAAAAATTCTGAAAGAATTCCTCTAACAATTGCAGATTATGATAGACAAAATGAAATTTTAACAATTGTTTATATGGCAGTTGGTTATACAACTAAAAAACTTGCTACTCTTGATGTTGGCGATTGTATTGAAGATATCGTTGGACCTTTAGGTGTTCCAACCCATATTGAAAAATATGGCAGAGTAATTTGTGTTGCCGGTGGTTATGGCGCAGCACCTTGTTATTTAATTGCAAAAGCCTTTAAAGAAGCCGGAAACGAAGTTCACATGGTTATGGGCGCAAGAACAAAAGAATTAATCTTCTGGGAAGATAAAATGAAAAATGCTTGTAGCGAACTTCATATTACAACAGACGATGGTTCTTACGGAACAAAAGGTTTCACAACTCAAGTTGCAAAAGAAATAATAGATTCTAAAAAAGTTGATTACGTTATCGCAGTAGGTCCAATGCCTATGATGAGAGCAGTTGCAGAGTTAACTCGTCCTTATGGAATTAAAACAGAAGCTTCAATGAACCCAATTATGGTTGACGGTACAGGCATGTGTGGCGCTTGCAGATTAACAGTTGGCGGAAAAGTTAAATTTGCTTGTGTTGATGGACCTGATTTTGACGCTCATCAAATCGATTTTGATGAAGTAATCAACAGAACAAGAATTTATAAATCAGAAGAAAAAAGATGTGACGAAACAAAATGTAACCTCATCAAACAAGGTATAGAATTAGAAAAAGCTAACGCTTAAGGAGTTAAAATGGCAGAAACAAATCCTAAAAGGAAAATAAGCTATTGCCCTTTGTTATCAGCCGGCACAGGCGACTATAAAGTTTGCTTGCAAGAAGATTGCGCTTGGTGGATTAACAGTACAAAAACTTGTGTAGCTTATGTTATAGCACACAACAACATTTTAGATATCAAAGCAAAACAAGGAAAATAAAATGAATTTCAAAAAGCCAATGACAATAACTGAAAAAATCTTTGCACTTCATTCTAAAAAAGATTTTGTTCAAGCCGGAGATTTAATCGAAGCTAATATTGACATTGTGCTTGCAAACGATATCACAGGACCTATTGCAATTGAGGTTTTTAAAAAATTTAAGTTAAATTCAGTTTTTGATAAATCTCGAGTTGTTTTAGTTCCTGATCATTTTACTCCTTGTAAAGATATTAAATCTGCTATTCAAGCTAAAATCCTTAGAGATTTCATTTTTGAACAAGATTTAGTACACAAATTTGATACAGGCACCGTTGGAATTGAACATGCCTTATTACCTGAAAAAGGTATTGTAACAGCGGGAGATTTAATTATAGGCGCAGATTCGCACACTTGTACTTATGGCGCTCTTGGTGCTTTTTCAACAGGAGTCGGTTCAACCGATTTAGGTTGCGCTATGGCATCAGGTTCAACTTGGTTTAAAGTTCCTTCAACAATTAAAGTTATTTTTGAAGGTGAAATGCCAAAATACACAACTGCAAAAGACTTAATTTTACATTTAATTGGCGATATTGGAGTTGATGGCGCATTATATAAAACTCTTGAATTCACTGGTTCTGCTATAAGAAACCTTAGTATGGACGGACGTTTTACAATTTGCAATATGGCAATTGAAGCCGGCGCTAAAAACGGAATAATTGAACCAGATGAAATAACCCTAGAATATCTTAAAAACCGTTCTTTAAGAGAACCTTTGATTTTAAAAAGTGATGAAAATGCAAACTATGAAAGAATAATCAAATATGATGTATCAAAAATAGAACCCACAATCGCTTATCCAAGTTTGCCTGAAAACACTCACACAATTTCAGAAGCCATAAAAGATAACATTAAAATCGACCAAGTAGTAATCGGAAGTTGTACAAATGGCAGACTTGAAGACATTAAAATGGCGGCTGAAATTTTTAAAGGAAGAAAAGTTCATCCTAAAGTTAGAGCAATTGTTTTTCCTGCAACTCAAGATATCATCTTAAAATCAATAGAATTAGGATATTATCAAACATTACTTGAAGCAAACGTTGCAATTTCAACACCAACTTGCGGCCCTTGCCTTGGTGGACATTGTGGCATTTTAGCACCAAACGAAGTTTGCATTTCAACCACAAACAGAAATTTTGTTGGAAGAATGGGAGATATCAATTCAAAAGTATATTTAGCAAGCCCGTACATCGCCGCAGCGAGCGCTATTAAAGGAAGAATTGCAAGTGTTGAGGAATTATAAATTGAAAAATTACATTAAAAATATTTTCGTCGTTTTAATTTTATTTTTCTTTAGTTTATCAACAAAAGCAAACGAAATTTCAAGCTATATTAAAGACTCTGATTTTGAATTAAAATCAACAGTTTCAATTTTTGCTAAAGATATCACAAATCAAAAAATAGCATACAAAAAAAATGAACAAAAACTTCTAAATCCTGCAAGCACCTTAAAACTTCTTACTTTTGGCGCAAGCTATTTAACTTTAGGAGAAAAATATAAATTTGAAACAATTTTATATTTAGATAATTCAAACAATCTTTATATAAAACTTGGCGCAGACCCATTATTAACAGATAGCGACCTTTATGATTTATTTTCTAAATTGAAAAAAATCAAATTTGACACAACAAAAATCAATAAAATCTATATTGATGACTCTATTATAGATAAAAATCCTTATCCTCAATGTTGGATGAAAGAGGATATGTGGCCATATTCAAGAGCAATTACACCTTATATTGTTAACAATAACTTTACTTCAATTTTAGTTAAACGCTCTAGCCTTGCAACTAAAACAGAGATTGTTCAAAATGATGAATACAAACTTCCAATCATAAATGAATTAGTTTTAACAGATAAGGATAGTTCTAAACATTCAATTGAAATTGTTAAAAATTCGCCTGAAAAATCTTCTATAATAACATTTAAAGGTTACGTTAATAAAGATGAAAATATCCAATTGCCTGTTTTAAAACCTGAAATTAATTTTATGGTTAAACTAAACAAAGCAATTGAAAAAAATGAAATAAGATATTTTGATGACATTTTAGTTAAAAAAGTTCCGCAAAACGCTAAAAGATTAGCTTCAGTTGGTCATTCAATTGAAGATGTTTCAAAAAACATTTTATATAATTCAGATAATTTTTCTTCTGAAATTGTTTTCAAAGTTGCAGCTTCAAAATATTATAATAAAACCGCAACTTTTGAAGATTCAATTAAAATGTTTAATGAAATTTATAAAGATGATATTTCTGAGGGAATAAGAATTTGTGATGCAAGCGGAGTTTCAAGAACAAATTTTGTTACAACAGAATTCAGCGTTAATGTTTTAGAAAAACTTTTTTCAAAAACAAAATTAAAAGATTTAATGGCAGAGCCAAATAACGGCACTCTTAAAGATAGAATGTTGTTTTTAGAAAACAATTTAAAAGCTAAAACAGGCACACTTTCTCAAATGTCAAGCATTTCAGGAATTGTTAATACAAAAAAAGGTAATGATATAATCTTTTCAATCATAGTTCAAAATTCACCTAAAAGAAAGGCAATTTTGAAAAACTTTGAAAATAATGTAATTACAATTCTTTATCGTAATTATTAACAAATATATCCTTTAATAGCTGATTTAGCAGCAGTATATGGGCTTGAAAGATAGATAAATCCATTTACATTTCCCATTCTTCCTTGGAAGTTACGATTTTGAGTTGCAAGGCAAACTTCGCCGTCCCCTAAAATACCGCCATGCACCCCAACACAAGGACCACAACCAGCCGGTAAGAAATTTGCACCTGCTTCAAGAAAAGTTTCAAGTAAACCCTCTTTAGCTGCTTGAATATAAACATCTTTACTTGCTGGCGCTATAATTAAACGAACACCATCAGCCACTTTTTGACCCTTTAAAATATCCGCCACAACTCTTAAATCTTCAATTCTTCCATTAGTACAAGTACCGATAAAGACTTGATTTAATCTAACTTCATTTAATTCAGAGGCCTTTTTAACATTATCAACAGTGTGTGGGCAAGCAACCATTGGTTCAATTACGCTTGCATCAATTTTAATTACTCTTTCATATTTGGCATCTTCGTCCATTTTTAATTCTTGGAATTTATCTTCTCGACCTCTAGAAGCTAAATATTCACGAGTTTTTTCATCTGTTTCAAAAAGTCCAGCCTTAGCACCAGCCTCAACTGCCATATTTGCAAGGGTAAATCTTTGTGACATATCCATATTTTTAATTGTTTCGCCACAAAATTCTAAAGCTCTATATGTTGCGCCATCAGCGCCAATTAAGCCGATTAAATATAGCATTAAATCTTTTGAAGTAACATTTTTTTGAAATTCGCCTTTAACTTCAATTTTAAAAGATTTTGGAACCTTAAACCAAGTTTTTCCAAATGCCATTGAAACAGCAATATCAGTTGAGCCCATACCTGTTGCAAAAGCACCTAAAGCGCCAGATGTACAAGTATGAGAATCAGCGCCAACAAGAATTTCTAAAGGATTAACATATTCTTCAACTAATCTTTGGTGGCAAACTCCGCAGCCGATATCAGATAAAACTGCACCATATTCTTTTGCAAACTCACGAATTATATTATGCGCACAAGATAACTCTTTTCTAGGAGAGGGCGCAGCGTGGTCTATAAAAAGAATTGTTCTTTTAGGATTTTTAAGAGGTTTATTTAACTTTTTAAACTCTTTAATAGCAAGAGGCCCTGTGCCATCTTGCGTTGCACAAACATCTACATTAGCTACAACAAGTTCATTAAATTGAACAGTATGATTACAATGTTTTGATAAGATTTTTTGTGCTAAAGTTAAACCCATTTTAAACCCTTTCTCTAATGTATGAAAATATTATATTAAAAAGGAAAATGTTTCACAAGAGATTAAATAATTTCAACTATTAAGAGCATTATCGTTTAATTAAACGATAACAAACTACTTGTTTTTTAGGATAATAGAGCAATAAATTAGGAGTTTTATAACATTATGGATATAGCAGCACTTATCGGTACATTCCTTGGTATTGGCTTTATTTTAACCGGTCAAGCCCTAGAGGGTGGTAATATCGGGCAATTACTTCAAATCACAGCGGCATTTATTGTTGTTGGTGGTACTGCTGGGGCAGTTTTTTTAAGTTTTCCAATTGAAGATTTTAAAACCGCAGCACACTGTGTTAACGTTGTATATTTTGGAAAACCTCCCGTTTTAGAAACTCTTATTTCTGAAATTGTGGGTTATGCTCAAAAAGCAAGAAAAGAGGGGGTAATTGTTTTAGAAAAAGAAGCAAAAAACGCATCTCATCCACTTTTAAAACTTGGTCTTGAAGCAGTTGCAGACGGTGCTGACCCGACATTAGTTCGAGATATGATGGAAACACAACTATCTCAGCTAGAAGCAAAAATCAATGCAGGTGCAAAAGTTTTAGAATCAGCAGGTGGATATTCACCAACCCTTGGTATCATTGGTGCGGTTTTAGGCTTAATTCAAGTAATGCAAAACCTTTCAGACCCATCTAAACTTGGGGCAGGTATTGCCGTTGCATTCGTTGCAACAATTTATGGCTTAGTTGTAGCAAACCTTGTAACAATTCCTTATTCAACAAGGGCAAAAAGAAAATATGCCCATATTTTTACATCAATGGAATTAATGATAGAAGGAATTTTATCTATTCAAGCCGGAGAGTCACCTGCTTTAATTGAAAGAAAACTTGAATGTTACATCGTTGATAAAAAAGAGAAAAAAGAAGGTAAAGCATAGAAAATGGCAAAGAAAAAAGCCCCCGAAGAACACGAAAATCTTGAACGTTGGCTTGTTTCTTATGCCGACTTTATGACGCTATTGTTTGCAACTTTTGTTGTTTTATATGCTCTAGCGCAATCTGATGTTAATACTTTTAAAAACATTGAAGATGCGCTTAAAAAGGCTTTTAGCCAAAACATTTTCGATAATCAAGATAATATTTTAGATGGAAGTGAGTCTATTTTTGAGGGCGAACAAGGGGCGATGAACCCTTTAATGCTTGAATATATGAGCCAAAAATATGAACAAAGTTCTTATGAAGATATTAAAAATGAAATCGATAATTTAAAAGAAGACGGCATTAGCGCTGAAATTGATGACAGAGGACTTGTTATAAGATTATCTGAACAGGCTTTACAATTCAATTCTGGAACAGCAGATTTAACTCAAAAATCTTACGAAACCCTTAATATAATTGCAAAATTAATAAAAGAAAAATTTGCAATTCATTATATTGAAGTTGAAGGTCACACAGATTCAGACCCAACAAGCGCAAAGCTAAAATACCCCTCTAACTGGGAATTATCGGCTGCTCGTGCTTGTAGCGTTGTAAGATATTTAATCAAGGTACATAACTTTAACCCTAAAATCTTTATAGCGCAAGGTTTAGCAGATACTATTCCAATTGCAAGTAATACAACACCTCAAAACAAAGCAAAAAACAGACGTGTTGAAATTGTTATTTTGAAAAATAAACATAAAAATCTTTCTAAGAAAAATATGGAAGAAATTTTAAAAGAAGCAAAACTTTTAAGAAAAAAAGGAAACAAAGGAATTAATCAGCCATCTGAAGCAATTGAAGGCTTAGTTGGAAATGATAAAGAACTTCTAAAAAATGTAATTGATATGTCAGATAGAATTGAATCTGAAACAAAAAGATTAGATGAACTAAAAGACAATAATTACGTTTATGACGGTGAAAGACCCGAATTTATGGATGAAAAGAATGAATAAAAGAGATTATTTTGCAATATTTGGTGGTGGCGGCATTAGAGGACTTGCCTATTGCGGAGCATATAAAGCCTTACTTGAAAATAACATCAATTTAACAGGATACGCCGGAAGCTCAATCGGCGCAGTTTTTGCAACTCTTTTAGCTTTAAAATATAATTACGATGAAATTTATGAAATTCTTTCAAACACAGGTTTTGAAATGTTCATCGACTTAAATTTAGATTTAAAAAAAGAAATTGCCGTTTCAAAAGGTAACATTTTCTATGATTGGATTAAAGAAAAAATCGAAAGAAAATTTTACCAAGAAAACTATAAAAAAGGGCAAAATGAACCTGTTACCTTTTTTGATATAAAAGAAAATTTGATTGTTTATTCTGTTAATTTAACAACAATGAAATTTATTGAATTTTCAAAAGAAAAAACTCCCGATTTTGAAGTAGCAAAAGCAGTTAGAGCAAGCGTTTCAATGCCAGGGCTATTCACACCATTAGAATATAACAATAATCTTTTAGTTGATGGCGATTTATTAAAATCAACCCCTCTTTGGAGAGTTTCAAATTTCATCAAAAATCTTGATGAAAGAATAATTGAATTCCGCCTTGAAGATAATTCATCCGAAAAGAAAATAAACAATTCTCTTGAATATTTAAACCGTGTTTATAACGCTATATCAGGCTTTGCAACAGATTACATTATTGATTTATATAAAGAAAAAGATAAGTTTGATTATATTAAAATCAACACAAAAGATATTTCTGTTATTGATTTTTTGATTTCAAAAGAAAAGAAAAAAATGCTTTTTGAAACAGGATATAATGAAACAAACAGCTATTTTAGAGAATTTTTCCCAAAAAAGAAAGATAAAATTAACGAAAAATATAAAAAACTTCTTAATCATCTTTTGAAATTTCAAGAATATTTTAATAAAAATAAATTAATTGATTGTTATTTGAATTTATGTGAAACTTTCATTTTTCTTTGTGAAGAAAAGAAATATCTTGACCTTAAAATTTATAATTTAATTTCTGATTTTAAAAATAAATTCAGTGAAAATTATTACAATAAAAAATTTTTAATTTTCCAAAAATCTTTTTTAAAAAATAAAGAAGAATTATCTAAAGATTATTTAGAAATTTTAAGAGAAGTTGCGGGAAAAATTCAAATTTAGCCTGAAAAAGCCAACCTTAAACCAAAACTTTAAAATAATATTAGCAATTAATTTTTGTTTATATTAAAATTAAAGTACAGATTTTGGTAGTATATAAGGAGGTCAAATGGCTCATATTGAACTTACTTCAGAAATTGAAGAAAAATGTTGCGTTGCACGTGGCGTAAAAGGTCAACCGGCTCCAATCCCTCAAGAAGGTCTTTGGACAAAATGTAAAGAAATCAAAGATATCAACGGTTTGACACACGGTTGTGGTTGTTGTGCTCCACAACAAGGTACTTGTAAATTAACTCTTAATGTTAAAGAAGGCGTTATCCAAGAAGCACTTGTTGAAACAATCGGTTGCTCTGGTATGACACACTCTGCTGCTATGGCAGGTGAAATTCTTCCTGGTAAAACAATTTTAGAAGCACTTAATACAGACCTTGTTTGCGACGCTATTAACGTTGCTATGAGAGAATTATTCTTACAAATCGTTTATGGTAGAACTCAAACTGCATTTTCTGAAAACGGACTTCCTGTTGGGGCTGGTCTTGAAGATTTAGGAAAAGGCTTATGTTCAATGGTTGGTACAATCCACTCTACAAAACAAAAAGGTGTTAGATATCTATCATTAACAGAAGGTTATATCCTTGAATTAGGCTTAGATAAAAACAACGAAGTTATCGGTTATAAATTCGTTAACCTTGGCAAAGTTATGGATGCTATTAAAAAAGGTGAAGACGCAAAAGAAGCTTATAACAAAAATATCGGTACTTATGGCAGATTTAAAGATGCTGTTAAAGTTATCGATCCTAGAGAAGCGTAAAATTTGCACCCGATATTAACCCGCCAAAAAGAGCGGATTTAGACAGAAAACAATTTAAGTATAAGGAAAATAATAAATGGCAAAATTTGAAGGACAAGATAGACGTGATTTAAGCAAAACCCTTTGCGAATACGGATTTAAAGATCTTGACGAAGCTAATGAATTATGTCTATCAAAAGGTATAAATGTAGATGAAATTGTAAAAGGCATTCAACCAATCGCTTTTGATAATGCTTCTTGGGCATACACTCTTGGTTGCGCTATTGCAATTAAAAAAGGTATCACTAACGCTGCTGACGCTGCTGAAGCTATCGGTATCGGCTTACAAGCATTTGCAGTTCCAGGTTCAGTTGGTGACGTAAGAAAAGTAGGTCTTGGTCATGGTAACCTTGGCGCTATGTTATTAAGAGAAGAAACAAAATGTTTCTGTTTCCTAGCAGGTCACGAATCTTTTGCAGCTGCAGAAGGCGCTATCGGTATTGCTAGAAACGCTAACAAAGTTAGAAAAGAACCTTTAAGAGTTATCTTAAATGGTCTTGGTAAAGACGCTGCTTATATCATTTCAAGAATCAATGGTTTCACTTCTGTTGAAACAGAATATGACTATAAAACAGGCGAATTAAAAATCACAAATGAAACTGCTTTTTCAGATGGCGAACGTGCTAAAGTTCGTTGCTATGGCGCAGATGACGTTTCTGAAGGCGTTGCAATTATGATTAAAGAAGGCGTTGACGTTTCAATTACAGGTAACTCAACTAACCCAACTCGTTTCCAACACCCAGTTGCTGGTACATACAAAAAATGGGCTATTGAAAACGGAAGAAAATACTTCTCAGTAGCTTCTGGTGGTGGTACAGGTAGAACACTTCACCCTGATAACGTTGCTGCTGGTCCTGCTTCTTATGGTATGACAGATACTATGGGAAGAATGCACGGTGACGCTCAATTTGCAGGTTCTTCTTCAGTTCCTGCTCACGTTGAAATGATGGGTGTAATTGGTATGGGTAACAACCCAATGGTAGGTGCAACTGTTGCATGTGCCGTTGCTGTTCAAAATGCAATGACAAAATAGTTTTATTAACTAAACTTTAAAATCGGCAAGCAATTGCCGATTTTTTTTACGCATTTTGCTCCTGAGGAAATCAAAGATTTCCACGTCGCCGTCGCACAGTTCCAGCGTTTTGCTCAACGCAAACCGCTTGGGAACCTCGGCTTACGCATCTCCTAATACTACCATAGGAATATCATGTTCAATAGCATACTCTCTTAAAAAATCTTTTTGATTTTTGACAAATTCTAGGGTATCATCGATTTTTTCGCTAACCCTAAAAGGACTTGCAAAAACAGCCATAATTTCAGGATTAGATAAATACATTTCATTATATTCTCTACCCCCCATCCTTTTTCGAGATTTTACACTTGCTAAAGTTTTAATCAATTCTTCTCTTATTTCAATCGGTTCAATTTCATCAAAAGATTTATTTATATTTTTTTCAACAAACTCAATGTATTCCCTATCACTTAAACCAAGGTTTCTTTTAATTAAATTAGAAATAAATTCTCTTTCTTCTAATCTTTTACCGTTATAAATCCAATTTTGTTTAAAATCAGAAACTTTTTTACCAAAACCAGACATTGTATCATTAGGGCTACCGCCATAAACATATTTAGCGTTAGCATTAATTATTACACCTTGGCTTCTAAAAAATTTTGCTTTAGTTTCAGGATTATTAGCATAAGAAACAGATAAAAGTGCGTCTGAATTTAATAAATCAAATGTTTCAAAATTTATTAATTGTTTTTTTGAATCAAGCCCATGGATAAAAAAGTGGATATTACCTGTGTCAATTTTTTCACCTGATTTTGTTGTAAATCCTTTTGAAAATACTCCTTTATTAAAACCAATTTTTTCCCAAATATCATTTTCAACTTCATTAAATCTAATTATTATAAGCCCATCTTTATCTTTATAAATTCCTTTTAGATTTGTTGAGCCGTCTTTTTTAACTTCTGTTATTGCTTCATTTATTCTTGAAGCGCTTGGAAATTTTGTTACCGGTAAAAGTGGCTGGGTTGATTTAATTGTTTGAATATCAGAAGACACATATTCAGACCATTCTTCAAATTTTTCTTTAAATCTATCATAAAAAGAATTATCTTTTTTAACAGCTTTTAAATCAGCTTGGGTAAATATTTTTGCCATTTCAAAAAGATTATCATATTGCATATCAAACGCAATTGATTCTTCACATTTAAAAGCTTCATCAGAATTAGGTTTACAAGAATTCAAATGCCCAAACCATTCATGATAATCTATTAAAGAATATAGTTTCACCATTTCATCTTTTGAAAGATTAAACTTTTTAGAAATATAATAACTATCCATTGAAGAATTTTTAGCGTGAAATGGGTCACGACGTCCTTCGGTTTTAGTTATATCGTGCAACAAACTTGCCAAAAGAAGAAGTTTTTTGTCTGACTCATTTAATTTTTCAAATTCAGGATTTTGAACAATTTTTTGCATAACTTTTAAACTATGTTTAAAAACATCAAAATCATGGGTTTTATGTTGTTTTTTATCTAGGGTTGTTCTAAATTCTGGTAAATATTTTAAAATTTCATCTAAATTATTTTGAATTTTCGCTTGCTTGTTGTTAATTCCATTAACATTAATAGAATTATTTTCAATGAATTTATTAACAAGTTTTTGAACCCCAAGCGCAACTTCAACAACATTTTTATTTTTAATTTTTGCTAATTTTTCATCTATATTTAAGTCAATCGGATAACCTATAATTGAATAACTCTCATCATCAGCCACTTTTGAACCTTGGTCATTTTTTAAAAGCTGAAAACCGAAACAATCTAAAACCTTTTGCTTTTGTTTTGGTTTTAAATTTTTAACCAATTCAAAAACATCTTTAATAAATTCATCTTTAGAATAGTTTTGAGTTATTTTTAAATTATTAAATTCATCATCCGATAAATCGTTTAATAAAGACGAAAGAGAATTTAAGGAAGTGTTAAAAGAAGAAATTTCTTCATCATTTAAAGGTTTTGTTTCAACACCAAGAGATTGAACAAGTTTTGGTAAAATTTCACAATAATCTGTTGCAGTTGCAGGAATAAGAGGAAAAAGTTTCGTTGTATCATCTGAAATAAAAAACGTACCAGAATTTAACTTCATCAGTTTATCAATAAAATCTTTTTTATTTTCGGTTGAAATTTGATTTATATTATCAACTTTATATAAATATGGAAAATAATATGCTTTTAAAGATATCGTTTCAGCTACATCCAGCCCAGTTTTTTTATTTAATTTTAAAATATCATCATATAATTCATCATTATCTTTTAATAAAAATTCAATTTGCCTTTTAGTTAATTTTTTATCATCATAATCTTTAAGATAATTTTGCGCTTGTTTTAATTTTTCAAGCCTTTTTTCTTTTTTATCTTCAAGGGGTATGGAGTTTAAAAGGGTAGAAATAAACTTTTCTCCAAGATTTTTATCTAAAATATCGTTAATTAAATCAACTTGAACTGTGTTTAATTTTAAATCAGAAGAATTAGTATAGCTCAAAATCTTTAAAATGTCAGCTAATTCAACATTTTTTTTCATTAAACTTTTAGCTAATTTGATTTGATTAGCATTAATTTTTTTATTTTCATTATATGTATAAGCTAAAATATTAGAGGTATTTTTAAAACCAATTTTAGTTTTATTTAATTCGCTAAAAAATTCTTTTTGTTCAATAAAATATTCTTTTTTAATTTTTGAACCAGATAACGCTATCAAAACTTTTTTAGGCTTAAAATGTTTCAACATTTCATTTGTAAATTCAACATAATCATTGTGAATTTTAACATCATCAATATTTTGAGTAACATTTAAAATAGAAGCAATTGTTTCACCATGCAGCTTTTTTGAAGCCAATTCTTTTGCAAAATCAATTTGCGCCATTGTAATATCATTATATAGAGAGCAAGACATTGTTAAAATTTTTAAAATTGCATCTTTTTTAATTTTTTCATCTAAAAGATTATCAATTAAAGAAAGCTGATTATTTTTAATACTTTCATCATCAGAAAAAACAATATCATTAAAATAAGAAATTTCACCTTTATCAAAAGTGTTATTAATTCTTTCTTCAATTTTTTTGATTTCATTTTTATCAATTTGTCCGTCTTTTTTATTTGAACCTTTAAAATTAAGATTAACAAAGGCTTTATTATATAAACCAAGAGCGGCTAGAGAACTTAATTGAGTAGATTTTTTATTAAATTTCTGTTCTTCTTTTTTCTTAAAAATTGGGTTAGATATTGAAAATTTTATAATTTTTGGTGATGTAATATTCATAAATAAATTTTAAAAAGGGATGATAATTATATAAAACACAGGAAAATAAAATTTTGCTAATAACCATTTTGAATAATTAAAGGAAAATTAAGGAAAATGGGCATTAAAAAACCCTCTATAAAATATAGAGGGTTTTAATTATGTTTTAGAAAAATTAACTATTCGATAATTTTATCTACAACGCCGGCACCAACTGTTCTACCGCCTTCACGGATAGCGAATTTCATACCTTGTTCAATAGCAACAGGGTTGATTAATTCAACTTCCATTACAACGTTATCACCAGGCATAACCATTTCGCCGTCGAATTTGATTGAACCAGTTACGTCAGTTGTTCTGATATAGAATTGTGGTCTATATCCTGGGAAGAATGGAGTGTGACGTCCGCCTTCTTCTTTTTTAAGAACGTAAACGTTAGCTGTGAATTTTTTGTGAGGTGTGATTGAACCAGGTTTTGCTAAAACTTGACCACGTTGGATTTCAGTTTTATCAACGCCACGAAGTAAAGCACCAATGTTGTCACCAGCTTGACCTTGGTCAAGAGATTTTCTGAACATTTCAACACCGGTAACAGTTGTTTTCTTAGTTTCGCCAAGACCAACTAATTCAACTTCGTCACCAACTTTAACGATACCACGTTCTACTCTACCTGTAGCAACTGTACCACGACCAGTGATAGAGAATACGTCTTCAACAGGCATTAAGAATGGTTTATCTAAATCACGAACAGGTTCTGGGAAGTATTCATCGATAGCATCCATTAATTCCCAAATTTTATCAACCCATGGATCTTGTCCACGACCGATAGAGTTGTTAGCTTGAACAGCTTCTAAAGCTTTTAAAGCTGAACCTCTGATGAATGGAATGTTGTCGCCATCAAATTCATAAGAAGATAATAGTTCTCTTACTTCCATTTCAACTAGGTCTAATAATTCAGGATCATCAACCATGTCGCATTTGTTTAAGAATACAACGATATTTGGAACACCAACTTGACGAGCAAGTAGGATGTGTTCTTTAGTTTGAGGCATTGCACCATCAGTAGCAGCAACAACAAGGATTGCGCCATCCATTTGAGCAGCACCTGTAATCATGTTTTTAACATAGTCAGCGTGTCCTGGGCAGTCTACGTGTGCATAGTGTCTTTTTTCTGTTTCATATTCAACGTGAGCAGTTGAAATGGTAATACCACGTGCTTTTTCTTCTGGAGCAGCATCGATTTCATCGAATTTTTTTGCTTCAGCTTGACCAGCAGCAGCCATACAACCAGTAATAGCAGCAGTTAATGTTGTTTTACCGTGGTCAACGTGACCGATAGTACCAACGTTAACGTGTGGCTTGGTTCTTTCGTATTTTTCTCTAGCCATAAGATAAGATCTCCTTTTTTCTTATTTTTTTGTTTATTAGTTTTAAAATCATAAAAGCGTTTGAGGAAATTAGGTTTTCCATATCGCTTTATTTTGCTAATTGGGTGAAACTTACCGCAATTTGCTTTATAAAAATTTGGGCAGAGGTGGATTCGAACCACCGTAGTCGATTGACGGCAGATTTACAGTCTGCTCCCTTTAGCCACTCGGGCATCTACCCAAATTAAATTTGTTTTAGATAATTTGATATCGAATATTTAATTGTCAAATTACAAATTAATTAATTTGCCCTTGATGAGATTTGAACTCACGGCCTCTCCCTTACCAAGGGAGTGCGCTACCCCTGCGCCACAAGGGCGTATGTCTTATTTGCTTGCGCACTCGGGAGTGCTTCCCTCTCGAAAAACTTGCGATTCAACGCAACTTTTTCTCGGCAGAGTCCCTGCACCACAAGGGCGTAGGCTCTTGTAGCTATTTCAAGCAAGCTATTTACCTCTAAGGTGCAATTAATAAAAATAGCCGATGATGGGACTCGAACCCGCAACCTACGGTTTACAAAACCGTTGCTCTACCATTGAGCTACATCGGCAATTTCTGATAAGTATATATTAGTAAGGACATAAAAAACTGTCAAGTATTATTTTTAAATTTTTTTATTTTTTATATTTTATAAAGTTTTTTTAAATATAAATTGCAAAATATGCGGTGTTTGTTGTAATATTATAATGAGTAATGGAATATTAATATATTTATTGGTATAATTATTATAGGAATAGAGAAAGTTTATTAATGCAAGTAGCTAATGCACTAAACAATAGTATAAGAATTTTATTTAACCCCAATGTTGAAGCCTTTAAGCTTTTTGATTTTTTGATGGTAAAATCAGCAACAGATAGATATTTAGCGCAAGTTATTGAAATATATGACGATAAATTTGACGCTTCTCAAAACGTTGCTAAGCTTAAATTATTCTATAAAATAACTCATAATAATGAGGTCATGCCTTATGATAATTTTACGCCTAATAAAGAATGTGAAATTATCAAATTAAAGCAAGAAGAAATTGAAGATTTCATCAATCAAGATAAAGACACATTTATTTTTGCAACAAATGTTAAAAGTCAAACAGGCTTAAAACTTCAATATGACTTCTTTAATAATAATGCAGTTGTTTTATCAGATAAAATTGAAAACTCTAATATAATTTCTCTTAACCTTGCAAAAAAACTTTCTAGTGTTAAAAACTCAATTATTGTTGATTCAACAGGAATTGTTGATTTTGAAGAAGCGGTTAAAATCAAAGCAACAAGAGATTTTCGCCTACCTTTAAATGATATAACAATAGATTATGTTTTTGATAAATGTTTATCTGACGCAAGCCTTGAATTTCAAGCAACATGCGGCGCTATTATTAATGAAATTAAGAAATTTGCAAAAAAACAGCCCCTAGGTTTCATTCCTTTTAACGCTTTTGCAAGGGTTTTAATTCAACAATATAAAGCAACTCCTTATGCAGAATTAAAATTGCTTTTAGTGAGATTAAAAAAATGTCAAATGAGCGAGATTTTTGCTCGTTCTAAAAGAGATTATGAAAATCTTTTCAATACAATTAAAAATAATAAAATAACTATTGTTGATTTATCAGGATTAGATTTATTCTGGCAAAAAATTTACTTTGAATATTTAATCCATGACTTATCTCAAGAGGTATATTTAATCTCAAGAGTTAACGATGAAAACTGTGACACTGATTTAATCAACAAAATTTATAACAAAAAACCAAACATTAAATTCATTCCAACAGTTTCTTATAACTATAAAAAACTGCCTTCAATTTTGCAAAATTGCAAAAATTATATTTTAATGCCAAGTTTATATCAAAGAAGTGACTTTTTAGATGCAAACTTTGCTCTTTCAAATTTAATTCCAGATGGTTGTGTTTTATTTGGCGAAAACACAGATAATTTCTTATACTACGCAAAAGATTATGAACTTACTGTTCAAGAAAAAAGAAAAAATTATAGAAAAATCGCCCTTTCGTTATTTGATGATGAAAATGAAAAAATCAATGAAAAAGATTATTATTCTTCAAATGATAATGAAAACAATAAATCAACCGATTCTGAACGCTTGATTAAAGAATTAAACAACTTCGAGCAACAACAAAATCAAGAAATGAACAAAGAAGTTGATGAAAATTTTGACAAAGCAATTAATGAGGAAGAAGAAGATTTCTTAAATCAAAATGTAAATAAAGTTTCTTATGAAGAAAGTGAAGATGTTTTTGAAACTCCTCAAAGTTCTATTTCTGAAGAAAAAATAGATAGTGCCTTTGAAGATGAAACTCAAGAAGATGAGGTTCAAGAAGATGAAGAATCTCAAACTTCATCTATTCAAGAAGAAACTGAAAATATATCTGAAATTTCAAAAGAAAATTCAACAGATGACTTTTCTCATTTTGAAGAAACTCAAAATGAACAAGAAAACGAACATCAAGAAGAAATTGAAGAAGTAGAAGAAGTTGTTGAACCTGAAATTGTTGAAACTCCATCAGAAGAAAAATCACCCTTTCAAGAAATTTTAGATGAAGAAGATGATGAAATTGAAGATAATTCAAAAATTGAAAATCAAGCTTCAGATGAAAACATCGAAGAAATAATTGAAGAAGAAAAAGAAGAACTTTTAGATAAAGATTTTCAAACTGAACCCTTAATTGAAAAAGAAACACCTTCAAAAGAAAATCAAGAAGTTGAAGAGGTTGAAGAAGCTGGAGAAATCAAAGAAACTGTTGAAATTAAGGAAGAACCGACTAGGGAAGTTAAAAAAGAACGTGAAATTGATTTTTCAAAAGTTGATTTAATCGACCCTGAAGATGAAAATTATGTTCCACCTGTTCAAAACATTTCTTCACCTTATGATTACGTTGAAAAAGAAAATAAAAACGACGTTGAACTTCAAGAAATGGGTGACGCTTATGATACAGGCTTATCTGATGATGAACTTGATTTCTTTGAAATAGCAAAAGAAAGCTCTCTTGGATTTGAAAATGAAGAAGAACATCAAAATCAAAATGATGAACTAGACCTTTCAACCCTTGCAGATAACTCTATTGACAATAGTTTCAATCAAATTATTGAATCAAAACCGCAAACCGTTTCAAATGATAATGACGACGAAGTTAATCTTGAAAAAATTGAAAGCAGTCAACCAAAAGAAAAACTTCCAATTTTCAAAAATGAAGAACAAGAAAGCGACGAAGAAGTGCAATATAGTGTTGGAGATGTAATTTTTCATAAAAAATATGGCAAAGGTTCAATAGTTAAAATAATTAACTATGAAGAACGTCAGCTTTTACAAATTGAATTTGAAAATTCAGGCAAAAAATTACTTGATCCAAAAGTGGCTGATATCCAACTAGAACAATAGTTTTATGGGCGACGAGAATAAACAGTTTGAAGCGAGCCAACAGAAACTTCGTAAAGCTCGAGAGCAAGGTCAGGTTGTAAAATCAAAAGATTTATCAACCGCTATTGCAATTATCATTATGTTTAGCGCCATTTATCTTCTTGGACCAATGATATGGTCACAATTGAGCGCACTTTTTGTTGGGGTGTATGAACAAATCCCAACAAAACACCTGCAAGATATAGGCTATGCTTATTTATTTTTTAAAACAATAATTCCAACCGCACTTATTTTGCTTCCAATTCTTGTTTTAGCCTCGTTTGTTGGGGTTTTAGGGGATATGATTCAAATTGGACCATTGTTCACAACAAAACCAATGGAATTTAGCGCAGAAAAATTCAACCCCACAAAATATTTTAAAAATCTCGCAAGCCCAAAAACTCTTTTTGATTTATTTAAAAACATCGCAAAAGTTGTTATCTTGGGGATTATCGGCTATATTGTTTATGTTTCACATTTTCAAACTATTTTAATGTTAGCTGCAATAGATAATCATTTTGCTGTATTAATTCAATTTGGTTCATTAATTTTAGACTTCGTTATAAAAGCCGGTATCGCCTTTTTGATTATTGCTGCGGCTGATTATGGGGTTACAAAATGGAAATTTTTGCAAGACCAGAAAATGTCTTTTAAAGAAGTTAAAGATGAATATAAAAACTCTGAAGGTGACCCAAATGTAAAAGCTGCCTTAAGGCAACGTCGTCAACAAATTTTGCAACAAAAAATGATGGATGCTGTTACAACTTGTGACTTTGTTGTTTGTAACCCAACCCATGTAGCGTGTGCTATTAAATATGACGCACAAAAAATGGATTCACCGATTTTAGTTGCAAAAGGAACAGAGCTTTTTGCTCAAAAAATTAAAGAAATCGCAAGAAAACACTCTATTCCTGTAATTGAAAATCCGCCTGTTGCAAGGGCTTTGTTTCGCTTAGTTGAAATTAATCGCCCAATTCCACCTGATTTATATAAAGCAGTTGCTGAAATTTTGATTTTTGTTTACAAACTCAAAAAAACAACTGCCCAAGAACAACAAAAAATTCAAAAAACTGCTTATCAAAAAGGGGATATTCAAGCGCAAAAAGAAATCGAAAAGCAAAGAGCAAAGTCGCTTGAAAAATTCAAAAAAATGGAAGATGAAAATTCTTAAATAAATATTATTTAATTCTTTTAATTAAATTTTTTAAATCTGTTGAAATTAATAAATCAGGATTATCGTTAATCATATTATCAAAAAGGGTTATTGCTCTTTGTTTTTGACCTGTTTTTAAATAAATAAAACCGGCAGTTAATTTGTTATATGGATTTTTTTCATCTTTAAAAATTTCATCAAGCGCTTTATCTTGAAGATTTAATTTTAAAATACAATCTGCTTCTAATTCATAAAAAGTTATGTTTAAATAATCCCTATGAATTGCCTGTTTAACGGTCGCATAGGCTCTAGGATAATCTTTTAAATTAAGCAGACATCTTGAAATATTATATAGATAAATAGCGCTTGCTTGAGAATTTTCATTCAGGGCATAAGCAAGCTCATATTCTTTAATCGCTGCTATATAATTCCCCTCTTTAAAATATAAATTTCCAAAGTTTGAATGGTTCCTAGCGTTTTTAGTTGCATCGATAACGCTTTCTTGATAACCATCTAACCCCCTTAAAGAGGCTATTTCAGCGTTCGATTTTAAAAAGAACGATAGAATTATAAAGAAAAAAATTTTAAATTGAAGTTTCATAATTTTCTTTTGCAAATAAAATAGATGTGCTATCTTTTGAATATTCGTTTTCTAACATGCTTAATTTGTTATCGTCATAATCAGGGTCATAATGGAAAAAGAAAAGTTTTTTTGCTTTTGCAAGCTGCGCTGTTTCAATTGCCATTTCAAAAGTTGAATGTCCAAAACCTTGTTTAGGTTGAATTGGGCTAATGTAATCTTGATAAGTATATTGTGCGTCATGGATTAAACAATCGCAATCATGCGCAAATTGGATGAATTTTTTATCTGCACCGATATAGCTTTCTTTATCTGTAGCATAAACTAAAGATTTTGATTTATATTCAATTTTGATACATAAACATCCGTTTTTTGGATGTGCCGCTGTTTTATAAGCAGTTATTTTAATATCATCTTTATTAATTTGAATGTCTTTATCAAGAGTATCGTAAACGTGGGTTTCGCCATCCGGTTCAATTATAATGACATCATTTTGAGTTAAATTATTAATATTAAAATTACTTCTTATTTCATTTAAACTTAGAGGAAAAACCTTATCAAAAAGAACGGTTTTTAAAGTATCTTTAAGATTTTCTTCCCCACCATTAAGCCCAAAAAGATTAATTGTTGAACTTGGGATAAATAAAGGTCTATAAAATTGAAGTCCTTGAATGTGATCTTGGTGAATGTGGCTTAAAATGATTGTTGCGTGGTGTGGAACTTTTTTTCCTGAAATAATTGAATTTTTAATTTCATCAAGCCCGATATCGATAATGCCGGTACCAGCGTCAAGAATGATTAATTGATTTCCACAATGCACTTCAACACAAGCGGTGTTGCCCCCATATTTTAAATAGTTAGCTTTTGCGCTTGGGTAAGAGCCTCTTGTACCTCTAAATTTAATTTTAAAATCGTCCATACTTTTCCTAATTTTCTAACTGTGGCGTTTCATCTATGAAATCTTCTACTTCTTCAACAACTTCTTCTTTAGGTTCATCTATAAAAGTTTTAGAAGATTTCTTCTTAAAGTTTATTTTAGAATTTTTAAAAGGATTTGTAAACTTAAATTCTTTCTTTTGAGTTTTTTCTTTAATTACTTTTTCCTTTTTTGGTTTTTCAACTTTTTCTTTTTTAATTTTAACCTTGGGTTCTTTTGGTTGTTTAATGTTAACAGGTTTCACTTTTGGCTCTTTAACCTTTTTAACTTTAACCTTAGGTCCTTTTATTTTTTGTTCTTTGATTTTAGGCTCTTTAACCTTTTTAACTTTTCCAGTTTCAACATTTGTTTTTGTTGAAGTAAGTTTCTTAAGCTCTCTTTTTGAAACAGTAACATCTTTTAGAGCATGCTTAATTTTATTTCTTTTAAAAGCAATAGAACGAGTTGAGCTTTTTCTTGTTATAAAAGATGAGTTTCTATCTTTTTCAAGACCTGCTAAAGTGCCATAAGAAATAACACTTTGGCGATTTAATTCTTTAACTTCATCAAGTCTTGTTGAAATAAATTCAAATTTATAATCAACTCTATCTTTATAATTTGTTATTTTAATGTGGCGAAAGCCCATCGGATATGTAACCATTGAAGGAGTTGAAACAAAAACAATGTTGCCGATGTGTCTTAATTTTGTAGCGTGATAGTGTCCTGATAAAACAATAATCGGATTTTTATATTTAATTAAAATCTCATTCATTTTATCAGCATTTAATAAGCTGTGTTCTTGAGCCTTAAAAGGCTCTAAGCTAGGATGATGTAGCGCAATTACAATTATTTTATCTGTGTTTTGAGATAATTCTCTTTCTAAAAATTGAAGTTGCTCATCATCTAAAAGCCCGTTTGCAGTAACCTCATCTTTAATAACAGGGTCAAGAATAATTATTCTATAATCTGTTTTTGGGCTAAAAGCATAATAAGTATCACTAAAAACATAATTAGGGTTATATGTTTTAACAAGTTTAAGCACTTCTTCTTTAGGTAATTCAGAACTAAAATCGTGATTACCAAAAGAATTCAATGTTGGATATTTTAATTTTGTTAATAATTTATAGTATTCATGGTAATTTTCTTTTGAAGCATAATCAACCATATCCCCTGTAAATAAAACAAAATCAATTCCTTGGATATCATTAATTTGATTAATTGCATCTTTTAAAAGTGCTTTTGATGATGACAACGCTTTATATGATGTATCCATTCTATCTGAAATATGTGTATCAGATATGTGGATAAAATCAAGTGTCATGTTTCGAAACGAGAATGCCGAAGCACTCAACGTTTCAAAAACAAATAGACATATTAATAATAAGATTTTTATTAGTTTAGTTTTCATTTACCAGTTGTTCTAATCTTTCTAATAATTCCTGATGATTTTTATAGAAATCCCAGCCTCTTGCTTTCATAGCATAAATCATTACTAATGGCAAGTTAAGAGCTTCTTGAGTTTTTAACTTGTCTGAATATTCTTTAACAAAATCGTTGTTTAGTCTTAATGTCCAGTTAGGATCTCCAGATGTTCCAGGGGTATTATAAACTTCATTAATTCCAAAGAAATCTGTAAAGAAAATTTGAACATTTTGAGATTTAGAAGCAAAACATTCAACAAGTTTCATAAACCCGAAGAATTTTTCATCTGTGTACATTCTATGCCAAATTTCATCTTTATTTCCAAATTCAGAACATAAATCTTCGATTAAATTTTTGATATATGGGTTTGCTTCTTCTGTGTTAACTAATTTTGAAGCCCACATTCTAATTGGTTCATTATCGTGTGTGCCAACCATTGTCCAAGAATTAGGAACAATGTTTTTACATCTGTATGGGTGATTTTCTTCTGTTGGAACAACAAATTGAACAAGTTTCATTCCTTGAAGTTCATATTTTTTCATAACTTGAACAACAGGATATGTAAGAGTTCCAAGGTCTTCAGCTATGATTGAATTTTTATCTAAACCAGCATCAAGCGCTGAAGCGATAACGATTTTTTCAATCATTCTGCCATATAAGCTAATTTGCTCATCAGATAAATTGTTAATCCATTTTTCATCATCAGGAGTAACAAACTTGCCATCAATTGGAGTTTTATTAATATTTTCTTCTTTTGCAATTGAATATTTTTTAAGTTCAGGATGATTTGGAGATGAATATAATCTTCCTGCACCTTCTTCAACTTTTGGCAAACATCCTTTTTTATACACCCAAGGGTCAATTAAACCAACAGTGTGGTCAATTCTAACCCCACCAGGGTTTTCTTTAAACATTTTTGTATAAAGTTTTTTAAGTAATTCACCTGCAGGACCTAATGAACCATCTTTATTAAATAATTTTTCAGGGTCAACAACGCTAAAGCCCCATGCCTGACCGTCTTCAGAAAAATAATCAGGCGGGCAGCCAAGACACCAACCATCTAAAAATAAAGATTGATAAGCCCAGTTATCTCTATCTGAAAAAGCGACTTGACGGTCGGCGATTAATTTTAAGCCTAATTTTTTAGTATATTCAAGGGTTTCTTCGCTTTGTTTTTGAACGATGAATTGTTCTAGTTTATATTTTTCAATTGTATCTTCATATTTTTTTGAAATAGCTTTAATTCTTTTTTCAGCAACTTTTTTATCAATGTTTCCAAAAAGAGCTTTATCTGTTTCATTTTGCCATTGTGGCCAATAATCAGAATTGTTTTCAAGAGTTAATGCTTCATAAAGTGCATCTTTATCTAGCCAAAAAGCATTTTCTTTTTTAAATTCTTCAAATTCTTTTTTAAGATTTTTTGAAGCATGCTTTTTAAAATTTTTATAAAATTCATTTGAAGCAAGGTCAATGCTTTCATTAGCATAAACATAAGCTGCTTTATTTGTATCTTTATTAGGATTCATTTCAACAATTTTTTCAAGAGTTTTTGTTGATAAAATTTTATCCCATTTATCTGTTGTTAGTTCTTTTAAGTTAATAAATAATGGGTTTTTAGAAAAAACAGTACCTGTGTAAGGTGATGAATCTGATAATTTTGTTTTACCATTAGGACCAAGTTGAATTGCACTAAAAACACCTTTTGCAAAGTTAAAAAGTTCTTTAGCACCATCAGAATTATATGTACCAAAACCTGTGTTTTCATCCTTTTTAGATGGAAAACTAACACCTTGAACAATTAGGGCAAGATTTTTCTTGTCTAAAACATTTAAGGCATCTTTTATTGTTTTTTTATATTCTTCACTAAAAAGTTTAGTTTTTTCTTGTAACATATAACTCCTCTCCTATATTTTATTAGTAACTTGTCAATCCTTTTTTCTGTAAGTACATTCTAACATCATTTAGGGCAGATTGTACTATCCTTGTTATTCTAGAACTTGATAATCCAAGCATTTGAGCAATTTGTTTAACTTGCATGTTTCTATAAAAACGATATTCAACAATTGTTCTATCTTTTGCAGGAAGTTTTGAAATTGCCTCTTTAATTAATTTACTTAATTCTGAAATTTCTGCTTTTTCATCAGGTGTTGCAGAAGTGTCTTTAATAAAGTCAAATGGCGATTCTGAATCTGAATTTTGCGACATAATTGAATCAATTGAAAGAATTGTTTCATAAACCGCTTCACGAACTTTTGTTGGTGAAACATCTAAAGTAGATTGATTATCGCTATAATCAACTTCTTCTTCATCGGGGTTTTCTTTTTTTAATTTAAGAGTGTACCACTTATATCTATTTCTTAATTCATTTCTAATTGCCCATCTTACAGCGGTTGCGATATAAGATGAGTTATAGTTTTGCATTTGTTCGTCAGTTTTATCTTTAAAAAGAGCTTGAAGTGCAATAATACCGATTGAAACAAGTTCTTCACAATCTAGCATGTGCGAAGGAATTCTTTTATATTCCACCTTAGCAACTTTTTGTATTATATCGATATAATCTTTAATTTTAGCTTGCAACTTTTGCTACCATCGTATTACTAATCCGTAACTAAATTTTACTATCATAAAGTAAATAATGCAAATAACATTAACTATTTGTATTATTTACTTAACTTTTCTTTTTTGTATGCTTTATGTGACATATATGAAAGTATGGCACAAACCACACCAAAGAAAATAGCAAAATAAATTGCAGCATGATAGCCATTTAAAAAGGCTTGTGTTGAGTTAAGATTTTTTACAATTGAAAGATTTTTAAAGAAATCAAAGATACTTATTGAAATTGAAATTCCTAAAAGCATGCCAACATTTCTAAACATCGCAAGAATTCCAGACGCAATTCCCATTTTCCCTGGGGGTGCAATTGAAACAATTAAAGCATTAACGCTTGGTTGATAACAACCAGAACCCGCACCAATTAACGCTTGAGCGATTATAATATTCCAATAAACTAGTTTATCACTTACTGTTGTAAAGAATAAATATCCTAGAATAATTAATATCGTTCCTGTTGTCATTAAAATTGAACTATGCAATTTTTTGCTCATTTTGCCATTTAAAAGAGCCATTAACATAAACATAAAAGAAAATGGCAAAATCAAAACCGCAGTCATTAAAGGAGTTTCTTTAAGAACTTCTTGAGTGTAAAAAGGAAATAATAGCGCATTTGTAAATAATGCAAAATAAGCAACTAAAAGCGCAAAGTTTCCATAGGTAAATACTTTTGATTTAAAAAGTTCAAAATTAATAACAGGATAGGGGATTCTTTTTTCTTGAAAATAGAATAAAATTGCAAAAACCACAAAAATAACACTTAAAATTATTATTCTATGGCTCGTAAAGCCCCAA
Source organism: uncultured Candidatus Melainabacteria bacterium (assembly GCA_934700385.1). Taxonomy (GTDB): domain Bacteria; phylum Cyanobacteriota; class Vampirovibrionia; order Gastranaerophilales; family Gastranaerophilaceae; genus RUG14156. Next base: position 28,695 of record CAKUXO010000001.1, on the reverse strand, counting down.
TCATGACCTTTTGAAATAATTAAAAGCATAGATGAAATTACAATTAACTGTAAAATCATTCCTAAATAATCAAACTTAAATTCTGATTTATGAACAATCTCAGGAATATATTTTTTAGAATAATATGCGCCAATTAAACCAATTATTATACTAGGAACAAAAATCGCTCTCCAAGTAACATAGTGCATTAAAAATCCGCCAAACATCGGTCCGCTCATTCCTGCTAATGCCATTAAAGCAGTTGAAAAACCAAGGGCTCTTGCTCTTTCATTTCCTTTAAAAACAGAAGAAATAATTGCATAGTTATTAGATAATAATATGCTTGCGCCCGTTGCCTGTACAACACGAGCCAAAATCAGAGTTATCATATTAAATGAAACAGTGTTAAAAAATGCACCAATTGCAAAAATTAAATAGCCAAGAGCATATAAATTTCTTCTTGAAACAAGGTCATTCAACTTTCCAAAAAGAGTTAAAAAGGTTGATAAAACAAGAATGTAAATTGTAACCGCCCATTGAGCCTGTTTAATACCTATATCAAAATTTTGTGCTATTTCATAAAGTGCCACGTTAACCGTGTTTGAATCCATCATCGCTAAAAAAGCGCCGATTGCACTAACTGTAAAAATAATCCATTTAATTGTGTGTGTTTGCTCGCTATTCATAATATGCTCTTTAATTTAAAACTGTTACAATAGTAAATATTAGCACTTTAATTTTGAAGTGCAATATTTACAAATGAAGATTTTACTAGTAAAATTTCTAATGCAAGTATGGAAAGGGAATAAAAATGTTTGAAAAATATTATTCTGAAAGAATTAAAAACACACCGTCATCTTTCATAAGAGAAATTCTTAAAGTAACACAAAGACCAGAAATTATTTCTTTTGCAGGCGGTTTACCTAATCCTATTTCTTTTCCACAAGAAGAATTAAAAATTTCAATGAACAGAATTGCAGATAAATTTGGCGCAAAAATTTATCAATATTCAACAACAATGGGGCTAGATAGCCTAAGAGAATTCATTGTTGAAAGATATAAGAAAATTTGGTCTATGCCAATTGATATTGATAACGTTATTATAACAACTGGTTCTCAACAAGCGCTTGATTTAATCGGCAAAGTTTTTGTTGATGAACACGATAAAATTATGGTTGAAAAACCGTCATATCTTGGTTTATTACAATCTTTCAGTATGTATTTTGCAGACTTTGTTCAAACAAAATTAAATGATGACGGGCTTGATATTCCTGAATTAAAACAAACTCTTAAAACATATAAACCAAAACTTGCATATTTAATTCCAAACTTTCAAAATCCAACAGGTTTAACTTATAGCCTTGAAAACAGAAAAGCCGTTTTTGAAACAATTAAAGATGAAGATATGATTTTAATTCAAGATGACCCTTATGGAGAATTAAGATTTGAAGATGGCGAAAGATTACCATACATCGGCTTAAATCAAACAGAAAAAAATATCTATCTTGGTTCATTTTCTAAAATTGTTACCCCTGGAATGCGCCTAGGTTATATAATTGCTTCAAAAGAAATAATTAAAATGCTTGAAACCGCAAAACAGGCTTCTGACCTACATTCTAACATTTTTGGTCAATATTTAATTTCTGATTACTTGCAAAATAACGACCTTGATAAGCACATTGATAAAATTAAAAAACTATATAAAACTCAAGCTAGTGCTATGGTTGAAGCTATGAAAAAATACTTCCCAACAGACGTTAAATTCACAATTCCAAAAGGCGGTATGTTTAGCTGGGTAACCTTAGCAGAAAATGTTTCTTCTGTTGATTTATTTGATAAAGCAATTAAAAAGAATGTTGCTTTTGTCCCTGGGGATCCATTCTATGTTAAAGAAAGAAATGTTAACACCTTAAGATTAAATTACACAAATGCAGACTGTGAAACAATTGAAGAAGGTATTAAACGACTTTCTGAAGCATTAAAAGAAGTTTAAAAAAGAGGCTAATGCCTCTTTTTTAATATGTTGCTCTTGTTGAAAAATATTCTTTTAATTCAACATCAACCGGACCGGTTGGTTGTTTTGAAGTTTTTTTAGATTTATCAGTTTTATCTTTTTTATTTGTTTTATTGGTTTTATCTTTTTTGTTAGTTTTATCTGATTTATCAGTTTTATTTGTTTTATTTGCGTTCTTTTTTATTTTTTTAAAAATATTTTTTACCTTATCTTTTATTTGACTCATAGTACTGTCATCAATTTTAACTTTTTTATCATCAGATTTATCTGTTTTATCTCCTTCGATATTAGGTAATGGAGTTACTTCAACATCATCAATGCTTAAATCAAACCCAGGAAGCCCATTTTCAAATTCATATTGTGTTAAAGTAGCGTTTTGTACATCTTCATTCTCAGTGTCAACAAAAATGCTTTCATCCCCTGAAGAAAACTCGCTCGCTTGGGCTTTTACTTCTTGATTTACTTGGTTTGAAGTAAACTGTTTTATTTCTGAACTATTAATTTCCATTCTTTTGTCACTCCTTATTTGTCGTTAGTACATATTTTTCTAACGGCTTGTTCTGGGTTTGACTTTAAGAATTGACAAAAGAATGTTACAAAAATTAATACACTAATCTTGGTTTTTGTGGTTCATTATCTCCGATAATAAAAGCAGAATTGATTATTTTAATAGAATCATCTAATTTTGATTTTTCAACATCATTAAAATACATCTTTGCAATAACTTCATCTTTTTGAACTTTATCGCCTATTTTTTTAAATAATTCAACACCTGCGCTAAAATCAATTTTATCAGATTTTTTATCTCTACCAGCACCTAAAAGTTTAGCACTATGCGCAACATCTAGCGCTTTTAAATCAGTAATAAAGCCACTAGAGCCTGCTTTTATTTCATAAACATTTTTTGCTTGATTAAATAAACCATAATCATTAATTACATCAGTATTTCCTTTTTGATATGAAATAATTTCTTTTAATTTATTTAGCGCTTCCCCATTTAAAATTACCTTTTTAATCATTTCTTTAGCAGTTTTAGGGTCATTAACTATTTTACAATTTAATAAAGTTTTAAGCGCTAATTCTTCAACAATTTCATATAAATCATCTTCATAATGACCTTTTAAAAACTCAATACTTTCAATTACTTCAAGGCTATTACCCACACAGCGCCCTAGGGGTTGATTCATAGCACTAATTACAACGTCAATATTTCTATTTAAAAGTTTTCCTGTTTTAACCATTAAATCAGAAAGCTCTTTTGCTTCTTCATAAGTTTTTAAAAATGCGCCATCTCCAAATTTAACATCTAAAACAATTGAATTTGCGCCCGAAGCGATTTTTTTAGAAACCACAGAAGCACAAATTAAAGATTTATTATCAACTGTAGCGGTAACATCTCGAAGTGCATAGATTTTACCGTCCGCAGGGGTTAAATTAGGACTTTGAGAAGAAATTGCCGCTTTTATTTCTTTAATTTGTTTAAAGAAATCTTCATTAGATAATTCTGTTTTAAAATTTGGAATTGCTTCAAGTTTATCTATCGTTCCACCCGTAAAACCTAAGCCACGCCCTGAAAGTTTTGCGCAATATACTCCCAAAGAAGCTAAAATTGGAATTAAAACAAGTGTAACTTTATCTCCAACACCACCTGTTGAGTGTTTATCTGCAACATTTGAGCTTATTGAAGAAAAATCTAAAATATCGCCCGATTTAACAAAAGCCTCTGTTAAATATGCGGTTTCAGCATCTGATAACCCTTGAAAACAAACTGCCATAAGCCAAGCAGACATTTGATAATCTTCAATTAAACCATTTGTATAATTTTCAACTAAGAAAAAAATTTCTTCTTTAGTGTGTTCAAAACCGTCTTTTTTCTTTTGAATTAAATCAACTGCTCTCATTTTATTTCCTTTTTATTTGTGATAAGGTTCGTTATTTAAAATTTTATATGCTCGATAAATTTGTTCAATCAAAATTAAAACCGCCTCTTGATGAAGAAAAGTCAACTTTGACATAGAAAATTTAAAGTTCGATTTTTGGCGGACATTTTGTTCTAAACCATCTGCCCCACCAATTAAAAACAAAATTTCATTATAATAGCCATCTTGTTCTATTTCTTTTATTTTTTGGGCAAAACCCTCGCTAGAAAGCATTTTACCCTCTATTTCCATAGTTATTATAAAAGAATTTTGTTTATTTTTAATATATTCAAAAATATTTGAAACTTCAAGAATTTCAACTCTGCCCAAAAGGCGCTTTTGATATTCAAAAGCGCCTTCTTTATAAAAACTTTCTCTTAATTTTCCTTCTAAAACTATTTTAATATTCAAGCCTTTGCCTTTTCATCAGAATTAGCACACAATAGTTCATAATTAAGTTCGTTTTCGTTATCTGCAATTAATGCCGCAACAACAGCGTCAGATGTAACGTTACAAACTGTTCTAAACATATCTAAAAGTCTTTCTAGTGCAAACATTAAAGAAAAACCAACTGTTAACTGTTGAGGAGTTAAGCCGATACCATTTAAAATCAACGCAATTGTAATCATGCCTGCCCCAGGGATACCAGCCGAAGTTGAAGAAGCAACTATAGCTAAAAATGCTATTTCAACAATTAATAGTGGGGTTAATTCAATTCCATACATTTGAATTAGAAAAATCGTTGCAATTGTTTGAATTATTGCCGTACCATCCATATTTAAAGTTGCACCTAAAGGTAAAACAAAAGAGCAAACTCTATTTGAAATTCCTCTTTTTTCGCAACACGTAATTGTTAAAGGTAGAGTTGCTGATGATGAAGCTGTACCAAAAGCAACCATTATTGCTTCAGAAATAGCGCCGAAGAATTTACCTACAGGCACTTTTGAAAATACTTTCAACATAAAAGGATACACAAGGAAAAATTGAATTGCTAACGCAGTTAAAATTGCAATTGCATATTTTGAAACGTCGTGGAATACTCCAACACCAAAATTTGAAACAGATGTAGCAGTTAAGGCAAAAATCCCAGGGGCTGCTAAATACATAATCCAATCAGTTACTTTCATTGTTGCAGCAAAAACGCTTTCAAACAAAGCAACTAATGGTCTTGAAATTTCTCCTGCTTTTGTTAGAGCAATTGAAAAAATTGTAACAAAAATGATAATTGGAATCATTTTTCCTTCTGCTAGAGCAGTGAAAGGATTTTTTGGAATAATATCAAGAAAAATTTGAGTTAAATTTTCTTTTTGATATTGAATAGCATCTGCTACATAGCTTTGAATACTTAACGCAACATCAGGGTTAATTAATCCACGAGCACTTAGCCCAGGTTTTACAATTATTGCTATAATAGCAGCTATGCTAACTGCTAAAACGGTGATTATTGTATAATAAAACAACATTTTAGAGCCAAATTTAGCAAGCTGTTTTGAATCTCCGATGTTTGCAATACCGATTATAATAGCGCTCATAATCAAAGGTAATACAACCATTTGAATAATGTTTATAAAAGATTGACCGATAAAATCTAAAATATTATATACTTGTGGATATGTTTCAGATGGAAAACAACACCCTACAATAATACCTAAAATCAAACCGATAAATATGTGTCCGTTTCGCTTAATTCCCAATAAAAGTGCGATAATGACCTGCATGTGTAAACCCATGGGCTAAGTATCCTTATATAACTATTTTGAATTATTTTACAACTTTTTAATAAAAATTGCAAAACAATTCCCACAAACAAGGGAGTTTAAAAGGAGTGTTTAAAGGTTTGTTTGACATAAATAAATATAGAAATATACTAAGAATTATGGCTGAAAAGAAAAAATTTTTAGGAATTTTATTTGAATGTTGTAATGTTTATTCAAGAATTTATCTGAATAAAGAAGAAACATTTTATTATGGAAGGTGTCCACGTTGCCTTAGAGAAGTTAAAATTAAAGTTCAAAAAGAAAATGGTACAACTGAGCGCTTTTTTAGAGCAAGATAATAAAAATCCTCGCATTTTGCGAGGATAAAATACAAAGGAATAGTAAAAATTATTATGAATCAAATGTCTTGAATACAGAATCAACGGTATCTTTAATAATTGTTTTAATTGATTCCATTTCTGTTGATAGGGCTTTTTGTTCTGTATCAAGTTGATTTAATTTTAATTCAAGACTTCTGTCTTCAGCTTGAATTTTTTCAGTTTTTTGATTTATTCTTTCAACTTCTTTTTCATAAAGTTCTTTATTATAATAATATTTATTCATCGCATCTTCATAAGCCATTTGATCATCAGCTGTACCTGTTGTAATTGAAAATGCTTTGTTTTCAAGGCTTTTATCATCTTCACATTCTAAAATTTGAATTGTTTTCAATCTTCCGGAATTATCTTGTTCTAAAGCAGCTTTTGCAGTCACTGTTTGAGTCTTTTTGAATGAACCTTGATAATCAAAACCGTAATCACCGTAATACATTGATTTTCCATCAACGTCTTTAAATGAAGTTGTGTCTAGGTCATTTTCAGATGTATAATATGCAACGCCGTTTCTCATAAACATATAATATGTTCCATCTGTTAAACCTTGAGATTGCATTATTGTTGTTAAACCTTGATATCTATCATAATCACCTGTAATTTTTGTAACAGTTGAAGTATTTTTATCGTTTTCATCATAAATATAAGATTCTGTACCAAATTGGAAGTTTAAATATGAATAACCGTCATCTGATTTTGTTGCAGTAATTGTTGAATCTTTAGCAGTATAAGAATATGCCTTTGCAATTTCATCTTGGTATGACATAGTTACATTATAATAACCCTCATATTCACCATCTGTGATTTTTGAAAAACTGTCAATTTGATATTTTTCTTCAGTTTCACTTAATGTATAAGTTGTTTTTTGATATTCATTAACACTAGGAGGTACTGGAACTTCAAGTTTATTATATTCATTATAAAGTCCCATAACTTCATTAGATAAAGCAGTTCTTGCTTGATTTATTTGTTGACCTTGATATTCAACATTACTTTTCCTTGCTGTAAGCCCTAAAAAACGAGCTTGACTTGCTGCTAGTCCCATATTGTCACCCTTCCTTCGTATTTATATTTCTATATACGACATTAGAATGATAATACTTTAGAATTATTCTATTTTTTGTTACATTTGTTAACATAAATAATATATACCCTTATACTTAAACACATAATGTTTTTTAAAGGAAAGTCAATTGAATAATTTAAAATTTATAGATAATCATACCCACGGTTCATTTGGAATTAATTTTAATTATGGAAATTATGATGAAATTAAATTTCTTCTAAAAGAGCTTTTTAAGCGCAACATTAAAGGAATTTGCCCAACATTAGTTGGAGATAAAAAAGAAAATATTTTAGCTCAACTTGAAATTTTTAAAAAAATCAAAAATGAACAACTTGAAAATTATACAAATGAAACGCTTATTTTAGGAATTCATTTAGAGGGAAGTTTTTTAAGCAAAGAAAAATCAGGAATTCAAGACAAAAAAGTTTTTTTAGAACCGACGGTTTCTAATTTTAAAGAATTAACTCAAAAGTATGAAAATATCATTAAAATAGTAACAATCGCCCCTGAAAATGATATCGATTTAATTGATTATCTTAATTCTAAAAACATTAAAACCCAAGCAGGACATACTATTGGAACTAAAATTAAGAATGCAAAAGGCGTAACTCATCTTTTTAACGCTATGAATTCAATTCATCATAGAAACCCCTCAATTGCCCTTGAAGCCTTAGTTAAAGATGAAATATATTGTGAAATAATCCCCGATTTAATTCACACAAACGAAAATATTTTAAAACTTATTTTAAAAGCAAAACCAAAAGAAAAAATACTTTTAATAAGCGATTCTCTACCTTCTTCTAATTTTAATAAAGATATTATCTTTTGCGGCAAAAAAATTAATAAAGAGGGAAAAGATGAGTTTGGAACATTAGCCGGCTCAAACAAAACCCTTGATAAAATATGTTATAATTTAATCGAAAAAAATATTTTATCAAAAACAGATGTTCAAAAAATGGCATTTGAAAATCAGATAAAATATCTTAGTCTAAATGATAGAGAAATTGATATTTTAAATAAATAAAAAATATGCTAAACTGTTTTTAAAATCAATAAAAATAGAGGAAATTAAAATGAAAAAAATAATAATCGCACTGGCATTTTTAACAGTTGCAACTTATACAACAAACCTTAGCGCATATTGTGCAACACCAGCTAAAGCACCAACTAAAGCGCCAGCTAAAACACAAGCTCAACAAGCGCAAGTGATTAACACAACATCTTTAGCAATTGTTCAAAACCCTAATAAATACTTAAATAAAACAGTTAAAATGCAAGCAACTTTTGATAAATTTTCAACTCTAGGGCTTGATTATAAAAAAGCGTTTCGTGATAGCACAAAATATATCGGTATTTTAATTCAAAGAGATGATGTTGCTAATCATAACGTTCCTTTATCAGAAATGAAATTATTTTTAAAGAAAGAATTAGCTGAAAAACACGTTAACCTTGACACCGGAGATAAAATCGAAATAACTGCAAAAGTTTTCTCTACAGCCTTAAACGACCCTTGGCTTGATGTTGAAAACCTAGTTGTAATTAAAAAAATTGCAGTTGATAAACAAGATAAATAATTATTTTAGGATAGTTTTAAGAAATTAGGCAAAAAGATGAGTGAAAATAAGAAATATTTAACAATACACGGACATTTTTATCAACCACCAAGAGAAAATCCTTGGATTGAAGAAATTGAAGTTCAAGACAGCGCAAAACCTAACCACGACTGGAACGAAAAAATTTCTTGGCAATGTTATGGCCCTAATGGCGCTTCAAGAATTGTCGATTGTAACAATTCTATTATAGATATTTCTAATAACTATGAATTTATGAGCTATAATTTCGGTCCGACTTTATTAAGCTGGATGGAAAAACACGACTTTAAATCTTATAAAAGAATCATTCAAGCTGATATTAACTCAAGAAAACATTATAACGGGCACGGCAACGCTATTGCTCAAGTTTATAACCACATCATTTTGCCTTTAGCTAATAGAAACGATAAAATTACCCAAGTTATTTGGGGTTTAAAGGATTTTGAAAAAAGATTTAAAAGAAATTCAGAGGGTATTTGGCTTGCTGAAACCGCAGTTGACGCTCAAACCCTTGAAGTTTTAATTGAATGTGGGGTAAAATTCACAATTCTATCTCCCCACCAAGCAAAATGTATTAATTTAATCGGCGAAAACAATTGGCAAGACGTTTCTTGGGGAACAATTGACCCCTCTCAACCATATAGATATTTTGTTGAAGGTTCAGACAAAGAAAAATATATCGATATTTTCTTCTATGATGGCTCAATTTCAAAATCTGTTGCCTTTGATAATCTTCTTCAAGACGGTAAAAAGTTTGCATATCGCTTAAATGATGGTTTTGTAGAATCAAGAGATCATAACCAATTAGTTAATATTGCAACAGATGGCGAAAGCTATGGACACCACACAAAATTTGGCGATATGGCATTAGCTTATGTTTTAAAAGTTGGCGCAAGCGAACTTGGTTTTACAATAACAAACTATGCTCAATTTTTAGAAGAAAACCCACCAAAATATGAAGTAGATATTAAACCTGTTTCTGCGTGGAGTTGTTCTCATGGTGTTGGCAGATGGATGGATGATTGCGGCTGTTCAACAGGCGCTCAACCACATTGGAACCAAAAATGGAGAAAACCTTTAAGACAAGCTCTTGATTATTTAAGAGATGAATTAATTAAAGTTTGTTCAAGCCACGGCACAAAATATTATGAAGATTTTTGGGAAGCAAGAAACAACTATATCGATGTTATTTTAGATAGATCAGATGAGTCTATTGATAAATTCTTTAAAGAAAACTGTAAGAAAAATTTATCTCACCCTGATAAAGTAAAAGCCCTTAAATTAATGGAAATGCAACGTTTTTGCCAATTAATGTACACAAGCTGCGGTTGGTTTTTTGCTGATATTTCAGGAATTGAAACAACTCAAATTTTAAAATATGCTTCAAGAGCGATGGAATTAGCGCAAGAATTTTCAAAAACAAATTTTGAAAAAACATTCTTATCTATCTTGCAAAAAGCTAAAAGCAACATTGTTGAATTTGGAAACGGTAAAGATATCTATAATAGATGGGTTAAACCATGTAGCGTTGGTTTTTATGAAATTGCTGCGCAATATTCAATTGAAACATCTTTCAATTTAGAAGATAAAGAAGCGCAAAACAAGCTATATTGCTATTTGATTAACAAAAGCACTAAAAAAACTTATGAAAACCTTAACACAATTTTAACTTTCGGCAAAATCGAGCTTCAATCAGACATAACAAAAGAAAAGAAAGATTTAAGCTATGTTATGTTGCAAACTCAAAACCTTGATTTTTACTGCGCTGTTAAAGATTTTGAATGTAGTGAAGATTTCACAACTGAGAAAAAAGAAATTCTTAAAGTTTTTGAAAAAGGTAACACCCTTGATATTCTTCAAGCAGTTGAATTATATTATGGTTCAAAATTCTACACCCTAAAAGACGTTCCAATTGATAGAAGAAAAACAATTCTTGAAATATTAATCAATCAAAAACTTCAAAAGGCTTCACAAACCTATGAAGATTTATATGAAAGTCTTTTAACACCAATTAGCTATCTTAACGACCTTGGGATGGATATTCCTGAAAGTTTCAGGGTTTGTGCTAAATATACTCTTATTTCAAACACAGTTGAAGAATTGTCTAAAATGAAAACTTATGACGATAAAGACTGTCTTGAAAGATTAACCAAAATTAAAGAATTATCTGATAAATTCTATATTAAATTATCTAATTCAAAAGCAAAAGATATCTTATCTTCAAAATTAATTGATTTATTATTTGAATTAGATAAAAATCCTAATCAAAATAGCACAAAAGAGCTTTTGGATTTCTTTAATTTAATTGAAAAACTTGAAATTGAAACATATATCCAAACCGCACAAAACATCTTTTGGGATATTTTCTGTAATAATTTTGATAAATTTATTGAAAGAACAAAAAAAGATAAAAACCAACGAGCACTCTTACTTGACGTTCTTTTGATTGGTCAAAAATTAAAGATTAATGTTAATTTTTATAGAGATAAGGTTGATTTGTTGACCGGAAAAGTGTAAGACTTTCTAAAAACAAAACTCCCCAAAAGGTCTTTCAAAAACAGAAGTATCTCCAACTTTGAAAATTTCTTTTGCGTTAATTTTGTTAGAAAATTCCATAGCAAACATAGCGCAGATGATTGCCTCTAAAGATGAGGCAGGGAGCATATTATCAGGCATTTGATAAAATCCGAATTTTAATTTTAAATCTGCTTGAAGATTTTTGCAATCCGTGCTTGTTCTAGGTAGATAATATGAATTTAAGCCGTAAGATTGTCTTAATTGATTAATATCACATCTTATTACATTTATATTTTTATTTTTTAATTTTCTAAAAGTTTCCTCACATCTTTTAGAAATTCTATTTGTCCAGTTATCTCTGTTAACTTTAAAATAATCGCCTAAAACTTTATAGTTTTTAGAATGGACTCTCCATTTTCCATCTAGCATTTTGTTATCATAAGGCACACTAGCGCAAACGCAAGAGTTTGAAGTATATGGAGAAGTTTCAAAAAAAACATCAATATCTTGAGCAAAATAAAATTTATCTATTAAAAGAATTTTAGAATCTCTATCTAATACACAAATTGAGCTATCATAGTTTGATGAGTTTGATAGCGCTAAACCTATAAAAAAACTTTCTTTTGAAGATAAACTTTGCATTTTAAAGCTATTATAGATAAATTTTCTTTAATTTTCAAGTTTATTATACATTTCAAGCATTTTTTGCGCCTGTTTTTTATTATTTAATTCTTTATAGCAAAGTGCAAGATTGTAATATATATCTTTATTTTTAGGATTTAATTCAAGAGCTTTGATTAAATTTTTCTTTGCCATTTTGTAATTTTTTAATTTCATTTGACAACACGCAAGGTTATAATACGCAGGCGCAAACTCTTTATTATATTTTAAAGCCAATTCAAAATTATTCATAGCAAGAAGATAAGAGTTCTTTTTCGCTAAAATACATCCAAGGTTATAATATGCTTTATAAAACTTATAATCCTTATCAAGCGCCTTGTTTAGGTTTTCAATTGCAAGATTATCTTGATTTTTATAGGTTTGGATGTTTGATAAAATCAAAAAAATTTCTTCATCTTTATATTCGATTGGTAGATTATCTAAAATTTTAAAGGCTTCATCATAATTTTTAGTTGCATAAAGCGCAAGAGCCTGTTGTTTTTTTTCTTTAATTCCCTCATTGTCAGCTTGATTAGCCCCAAAAGAAGCAAAACTTAGAAGAAAAACAAAAATATAAAGATAATTTAAAAATCTTGAAAAAAAATTTCTTTTTGATATTTTCAAATAAGACTCCTTTTATTTGGTATAATAAAAATCCAAACTAAATAAACCTTAATAAAGTATAATATTTTTTTACAAAAATGGCAAAAAAAATTATTTTCAGGTTTATGTAGTATAATTAGAAATATAGAAATCAATGGTAAAAATAAAATGAATGCTTTAGAAGATAAAACTCAAATATACAGAATACCCATCCAACCCCAATATAAAAGGCGCAGACGCCAAAAGAAAAACCCTAATTTTTTTAAATTAATCGTTCTTCTTGTAATTTTTACAGGGGTAATTTTTGGTATTTATAAATTCCAATCATCAAAAAGTTACACAAGTGAAAATGCCTCTAAAACACATTCTCCGCTTGAATTAAACTTTAATTTTTCCCCAAGAAGGCAAAATATTCTTCTAATGGGGGTTGATGTTTCTCAAAATGCAAACAACCCATTTAAAGGAACAAGATCAGATACCATGCTTTTAATAAGCATAGCACCTTATGGAAAAAATATTAATGTAATTTCAATCCCTCGTGATTCAAAAGTTTATATTGCAGGAAAAAACAAAGCAGATAAAATCAACCACGCTTTCGCTTTTGGTGGCGCAAAGCTTTCAGTCAGAACAGTTGAAGAAACCTTTGGGGTTAAAATTAATAACTATGTCGCTATTTCAAATTCAGGTGTAATTAAAATGATAGACACCCTTGGCGGTTTACCTATCTACATCGAAAAAAATATGAAATATGATGACTATTCAGCAAAACTTCACATCAATTTAAAACAAGGAAACCAAGTTTTAACAGGCAAACAAACAGAAGGCTATTTAAGATTTCGTCATGATTCTTATGGCGATATCGGAAGAATTAGACGTCAACAATGGTTCTTTAACGCTATGTTAGCAAGATTAAAAGACCCATCTGTTATTGTTAAATTACCTGAATTATTAAAAATTATGCCTGATTACATCCAAACAGACCTTTCTGCTTATGATATGGCAAAATATATCGGTATGGCAAAAAATGTTGATACTTCAACAATTCAAATTGCCACAATCCCAGGAGCGCCTTCAAGCCGTGGTTTTATAAGCTATTGGATTATTGATCCTGTTAAAACGCAAGATTTAATTAACAACATGGTTTATAGAAATAAATCTGATATAGATGAAAAAGAATTATCAGTCGGCATTTTATACGCTTCTTCAAAAGAAGAAACCGCAAACCAATTAAAAGAAGAACTTGAAGCAAAAGGGATGAAAGTAAAAGCTCAAAGCTCATCTTCAATTTCAAAAAATTATATTGCAGTTCATAATCTTAACATCGCAGGCGAAACAATGTCTGAACTTAAAAAATCTATTCCTGAAATTAAAGATGAACATACGATTTATGACCCTATCGGCATAAATCGTATGGGTAAAGATTTTACAATTGTAATAGCTGATTAAAATAAAATACATTATTTATATTACCAATTTTTCAACTAAATTATTCTTACGGTTGATTTAATTAGATTAATTATATCGGACAATTTTGTTATGATAATCAACCGTAATGAAAAATATTTACTAAAATTTATCTCTTGTGCATCATTGAATTCAAATAGTAATGAAGATTTAATCAAAACTGTTTGTTCACTAGGCATTGAGCTAAAATTCAACAACACAAACTCGGTTTATCAAATTATAGATGAATTAAATTTTAAAAGTTATAAAAATCAATTAGTTGGGAAATAAAATGAAAGAAAAACATAAAAAAAGCCTGATGTATCTTGGCTATACTTTAATTGTATTGCTAATTTTCTTCTTTTTCGGGTGGCTTGGTCATTTTGGCACTTTTAAAACTTTTATCACAAGCATTGAGCAAAGCACCTTTGATTTAAGACAAACTTTAATCACAAAATATAAAAAATCCAACAAAGACATCGTTATTCTGGCAGTTGACGGTGCAACTTATGAATACATTATGGATAAATATGGCTATTGGCCAATTTCAAGACAAGTTTGGGCAGATGTTGTAAATGGAATTGAAAAAACTAATCCAAAATACATCATCTTCGATATGCTTTTTGTAAAACCAAATTTAGCAGATATTCAAGCAGATAATGCCTTTGTTCAATCTGTTAAAAACAACAATAACGTTTATTTATCAATGAATTTTGATAATTATGAAGATGCAATAAGACAATCTCAAAATCTTGACCCTAAGTTTAAATTAAACGTTAAAGAGGGCAATTTAGATGATAACGGTTTTGTTACTTTTATAAATTCAAGAATGGTTATGGAAGATTTAGCAAAAGCCACTAAAAACATCGGCATTGTTAACATAAACCGTGATCAAGATGGAATTATAAGAAATACAACCCCGATTTTTAAATATAAGAAAAACTACTATCCTAACCTTTCTTTAAGGGTTGCGATGGATTATCTGGGCGTTGATAGTGTTTCTATTATAGATAATAATTTAGTTTTAGATGAAAAACATAAAATTCCTCTTGATATGACTCATAGAGCAATTTTAAATTGGTATGGCGCAAACGGAACATATAAACACATTCCTCTTTGGACTGTTGTTAGAGCAATTAAAGAAAACAACCAAAAATTCTTAAAAGATAATTTTGAAAATAAAATAATTTATGTTGGAACAACTGCAACAGGTTTATCTGATATTAAAAGCGTACCGGTTGAACCACATTTAGCAGGGGTTGAGCTTCATACAACATTTTTAAATAACATTTTAGATAACAGTTTCATTACTAAAACCTCAATTGAATTTGATTTTATAGTATCAATTTTATTATCTTTAATTGTTGGATATTTAGTTTTAAAAACTCAATCTGTTTTAAAAACTTTCTTATTCCTTTTTGGAGTAATGGCATTTTATACTATTTTATCTGTTTATATAATGCTATTTTTCAAATTATGGATACCGATTTTCTTACCATATATCACAATGATAGCCACATTTGTTTTGGTTTATTGTGAAAAATATTTATTAAAATCAAAAGATTACGAACAAACATATAAATTAGCTGTAACAGATGGTTTAACTCAAATTTTCAACCACAGATATTTCCAAGAACAAATGATTATCCATACAGATAACTATAATCGTTATGGTGTTATTTTTTCATTAGTTTTAATTGATATTGATTTCTTTAAAAAGTTTAATGACACCTATGGACATCAATCAGGCGACTGTGTTTTAAAACAAGTTGCAGCAATTTTAAAGAAAAGTTCAAGAATTTCTGACGTTGTTTGTCGTTATGGTGGCGAAGAAATGTCTGTTATTTTAACAAACACAAATAAACAAGAGGCAATAATCGTTGCAAACAAAATTTGTAGCGCCGTTAGAAACAACAAATTCACCCTTGCAAACGGCGAAAAAGTTAATGTTACAATAAGTGTCGGCGTTGCTTCAATTGGAATAGATGGAAATACTCCTCAAGAAGTTATTGAATATTCTGATAAATGTTTATATAAAGCAAAAGAATCAGGCAGAAACAGGGTTTCTTATGACGCATAGGATAAATTAGAAGTTTTCTTTTAAATATTCCTCTACGCCCTTTGTAATGGCTTTTGCGATAACTTTTTGAAACGATTTATCTTTCAATTTATCAGATTCTTCTTTATGAATAATGTAGCCACATTCAACCAAAACACTTATTTGTGAAGTTGGGCGAACAAGCGCAAAAGAAGCATTATGAATTTTATCATCTCTAAAATTAGTTGCCTCAAGAAGATTATTTTGAATTTTTTGCGCTAAAGGTTTAGATTGATTATGATAATAATAAACCCCGACCCCATGGCGCAAGTTCACTTGAGATGGGTTTGGAAGGGAATTTTGATGAATACTTATTAAAATATCGGCATTTTTTTCTTTTGCAAAATTAACCCTATCATATAAAGGCACTTGAACATCTTTTTTTCTTGTCATATAAACCTTAGCGCCTTTTTTCTTTAGGGCGGATTGCAATTTTTTTGAAATTTGAAGATTAATTGTTTTTTCTTCTAAACCAAATGAGCATGCACCTTTTTCAACTCCACCATGCCCTGCGTCAACTACAACCTTGATATTTTTTAAAGGACGTCTTTTAGATATTTTAGGGGGATTTTTAACAGATAAAATATATCCTTTTTCAAAAGGAACAACATCATAACCAAATAAAGGTTTTGATTGAGAATAAAAAATCGATAGTTCATTTGAAATTTGTTGAGGAATTTCAAAACCTGAAGTTATTTTATTTGAAATTGAAGTTAAAGGGTTAAAATGCTTATCATAAAAAACAAAATCAAGCCCCATTCCATTTTCTTTTATTTCGTAAGCTGAAATAGAAGGGGTTGTAATCTTGATTATGTTTTTATTTTTTTCATTTTCAAATGAAATTTTTTGAATTTCATCAAACCTTTTTTCTGGAATTATCGCTTGAACTTCAACAAGATTTTTATTAATCCAAGCAAATTGCCCCTCTTTTAATTCAACTCGATAATAGTTATCTGTTTGTTTATCAGCAAAAAGAACCGTATCTTTATATAAATTAGAAATTCTTTTAGCATTTTCATTATTTTGAGCCCTCAAGGGCGCATTATCTGAAGCAACTTCAAGAACAGCATATTTTGAAATGCCGACATCTTTTAATTCTTCTAGAGAATATGTTTTTAAAGTTGTTAATAAAGTTAAAAATATAGCTAAAAAAAATTTTTTCATATAAAAATTATACTATATTATTTTACAAAAAATAAGGCTAGATTAATTTTTCTTGTAGGGCTATAACTGCCGCTTGAACTCTATCTGTTACACTAAGTTTTTGATAAATGCTGCATACATGGGCTTTTGCAGTGTGAACAGTTGTAATTAATCGTTTTGCAATTTGAGGATTGTTCATTCCCATTACAATACATTTTAAAACTTCTTTTTCTTTAGGAGTCAATTGAAAATCACGCTTTCTAGTTATTTTATTGTACTCTCGCTCTCGCCTTAACCTCTCTTTAAATAATTCAGGAGATGGAAAGAAGTTCAGGAGTTTTCTTGAAACTCTCTTATCAAACCAACAGGCACCAACCGAAACAGATTTAATAGCAGAAATTAATTCTTCGTCATCATCTTCTTTAGAACAAACAGAATAAGCACCAAGGCTTAGTGCATTTGAAATTTCGGCTGTGCCATAAAAATCAGTGAATAATAAGATTTTAACCTTGTCATTAGCTTCTTTAATATCTTGTATTATTTGAAGTGATTTTTGATTTTGTAAAGATACATCAAGTAAAATAATATCTGGGGGCAAATTAGTTTTTAAATAATTTTTGACATAAAATGCGTTTATTGTTGCTAATACGACTTTTACATTTTTAAATTTTTCTAGTCTATTTTCTGCATAAACCAAGCTTTTCTTGGATTTAGACAAAATAACAACCCTCGCAGGTCTTTCCAATACGTACATAACGACCTCCTTGCTACGCATTTTCGAAGGATTCTCTAATATTAACACTTCCCACAAAAAGATTATTTTAAAACTTTTACTTGAAGTTTTAAATTTACGTGGTATATTTAACTTATGTCATTAATATTACACCAAATTAGTTTAAAAGTCAACTCTTTTTTAATTAATTTAGTTTAAAATGATGAGGATTATGAATAACAGACTTAAACAAATAAGAATAGCACTTAATATGCAACAAGGCGAATTTGCCAAGAAAATCAACATTCTACAACAACAATTAAGTAAATATGAAAGAGGAGAAAACAAACCCTCTGCAGATTTTTACATTAAACTTGTTGAGAATGCTAAGGTAAATCTTAACTGGCTTTTCACAGGTTCAGGTGAAATGTTTGAAAATCCAAATAAGAAAATACCAGACGCAGTTGAAATTGTTTATCTTGAAAACCCACGTTTAATGAGCACCATTAAAAACGATGATATTTCAAGCATTTGGATGGATAGAGAATTAATGTATCAAGTTTGGAGAAAAAACGAAAAAGACTTGAGAATTATTAAAATGCCAGGGGATTATATGTCAGGCGGAAGCTATGGCATCCAAAACGGCGACATTTTAATTATTGACCTTAATTCAACTAATATCCTATGTTCTGGCGTATATGCTTATACAACAAAAGGTGATAGCTTTATTTTCGTTAAAGGTGTTCAACAACTGTCAGATGGCAGTATCAGATTCTATCCATATAACGATAGCTATAAAGAGGACATTTACACCCCTGAACAAGTGAGCAAAATGAACTTAAACGTTATAGGTAGAGTTTTCAAGAACGCAACAAGGTTTGAAAAATAATTTTATTTTTCACCTAACCAAGTGAATTTTAACCTAATTGGGTGAAAAGTTAAAATTCTTATTCTTAGTGCAAAAAAGGACTTATTTTTAATAAGCCCTTTTGAGCTATTTTTATATAATAAAAAGCATTACTTTTTTAAGTAATGCTGTGATATATATGATTAAAAAATTATAAGTTAAATTCTTATTAAAGAAAGTTTTTTCGCTTCTTCTATGTAGCTTTCTAACTCATCTATTGAATTAAGTTCGCTAACGCTAACAAGAATTTCTGAAGAATTTAATTTAACACCTGCTAGAATATTTTTTTCTTTCATAAAAGCAAGGAATTTTTCAGAATTTCCAACGTTAACACAAAATTCATCAAAGAAATCTTTATTTTTAACTTCAAAACCAAGCTCTTGAAGTTTTTGAGCTAAATAATGAGCGTTATTTGTGCTTTCTTGGGCAATTTTTAGAAAACCTGTTTTACCTAGTTTTCTTAAATATAAATTAGCGCAAAATGCAACTAAAGCCTGATTAGAACAAATATTAGAAGTTGCTTTTTCCCTTCTAATGTGTTGTTCACGAGCTTGCAGAGTCAAGCAATATGCAACTTTACCGTTTTTATCTTTGGTTTTTCCTGCAATTCTTCCGCAAAGTTGTCTTTTATATTTATCTTGGCAAGCGATGAAACCAGCGTAAGCCCCACCAAAATTTAAACCTATTCCTAAAGATTGGATATCTCCAACCGTAATATCAGATTTTGGGGGTTCATATAAAGCTAATGAAACCAAATCTACAATAGAAATTATTAATTCTTTATTATTTTTAGATGGCATTTCCATAAATTCGCCATATCTATTAGGAGATTGATAAATTTTAGCGCAAAGTTCATCAGAATTTGAACCATTTGAAATTTCGTATTCAATGTTTTGCGCCCAAAGATAAGTTTTAATAACTTCTATATAGTTAGGATTAATGTTTTCATCAATAAAAACTTTATTCTTTTTAGTTAGTCTTGCAGCCATTAAAATAGCTTCAGCAGCAGCCGTTGCACCATCATAAACAGATGCGTTTGAAACATCTTGATTAACTAAAGTACACATTAAAGACTGAAATTCATACATTACTTCTAATGTACCTTGAGATATTTCAGCTTGATAAGGTGTATAGCAAGATAAAAATTCAAATCTTGAAGCGATATCTTGAATTAAAGAAGGAACATATCTAAAACGAGCACCAGCACCAAGAAAACAAGAATAATTTGTTTTATTCATATTAGAAAGATTTTTCAATCTTTTTTGCGCTTGAATTTCATTATGTCCTAAATCCATATCAAAAGATTTCAAAAGAGCTTTTTCACCCATAGAATTAAAAATTTCATCCATGGATTTAACCCCAATTTTAGATAGCATAAGCTCTCTATCTTCTTTAGAAAATGCTTCAAAATTATACATTTATTACCTTCTTATTGAACTTCGTCTTTATAATCATTATATTCCATTAAACCGATTGAATCATTTTGAAAATCTTGTGGTTTAATTTTTACAAGCCAAGCGTTGAAGGCATCTTCATTAATTAATTCAGGAGAATTGATTAATTCTTCATTAATTTCAACAATTTCACCACCAACAGGCATATAAATTTCACTTGCTGCTTTTACAGATTCAATTGTAGCAAAAACTTCATCTTTTGCATAACTTGAGCCAACTTCAGGAAGTTCTATAAATACAACATCGCCAAGTTGTTCAATTGCATAATCTGTTAAGCCGATAACTGCTAAATCTTCGTTTTCTTGTACCCATTCATGAGTTTTAGAACATAAAATTCCGTCAGGTATATTCACTTTTTCATCTCCTATTTTTTATAATTCTTTTTTACAAAAGGTTTTTTTACAATTTCAGCACTATATAACTTATTTCTTACCATGATTTTGATTTCTGTGCCAATACTTTCTTGTGGATTGTTAAGTTTTGATACTAAATCTTTATCTAAATTTTCAAACTCAATCATACAAAAACCAATGTTTTTGCCTAAAGTGGGGCTTGGTGCGCCAGATGTTACATATCCTACTTTTTTATCATCAATATAAACATCGTAGTGTTCTCTTGCAATTTGCCTATCTTTCATAATAAACGCAAAAAGTTTTCTTCTTAGAGGTTTTTCTTTTAATTTTTGCGCCATAATAAGGCTTTTGCCGTTATAATCTTCTTTTTTATCTTTTGGAATAAAAAATCCCAAAGAAGATTCAATTGGAGTTGTATTTTCATTTAATTCATGCCCGTATAGGGGTAAACCTGCTTCTAATCTTAGGGTATCTCTTGCACCTAAACCAACGGGGCAAACTTCAAATTCTTCTTTATAAGATAAAATATCATTCCAAATTTTAGAAATATCTTTATTTTCACAAATTATTTCAAAACCATCTTCACCGGTGTAGCCTGTTCTTGTTAAAAGGACAGGAGTTGAATTTAATTTTGTATTAATAAAATGGAAAAATTCAGGTTGATTTTCTATTTTTACACCCATTTTATCTATAATTAAAGCGGCTTTTGGTCCTTGCAGAGCAACCATTGAAAAATCATCACTTTTATTAATTACTTCAACATCAAAATTTTTCGCTTCTTCAATCATAAAAGGTACGTCATTATCAATTCTTGAGGCATTTATAACAATTAAATAATCAATATCTTGAATAATATTTTTAGAACAATAAACTATAATATCATCAATTAAACCACCGTCTTTATTAGGTAAATGACAATATGTTGCTTGACCATCTTTTAAATTTTCAAGATTTTGAGGAACAATTGATTGAAGAAATTTTAGGCTATCTTTTCCTTTGATATAAACTTCACCCATGTGAGATACATCAAATAAGCCTGCGTTTTTTCTTGTGTTATTGTGTTCTTTAATAATTCCTTCATATTGAACAGGCATTTCCCAACCGCCAAAAGGAACCATTTTAGCGTTCAATTTAATGTGTTCATCATAAAGTGCTGTTTTTTTATTTTCCATTTTCATTTCTTCCATTTTATCTTACATATATTCTTGATAAGCGCATTTTTAATCTGCAAGTGAGCTCATAATTAATTGTATCAAGTTTTTTTGCCCAAGTGTCTATTGTATCAATTTTATTTTCTTCACCTAATAATATGATTATATCG
The DNA here is from genome assembly GCA_934700385.1 of uncultured Candidatus Melainabacteria bacterium. Taxonomy (GTDB): domain Bacteria; phylum Cyanobacteriota; class Vampirovibrionia; order Gastranaerophilales; family Gastranaerophilaceae; genus RUG14156. Next base: position 6,825 of record CAKUXO010000001.1, on the reverse strand, counting down.
CCCTCTTTGCAATCAATTCCACTAACATCAAACATCATTTGATCCATTGTTATTCTGCCTATTTGAGAAATTGATTTATTATTTAAACTTGCCTTTATTTTACCTGATAATCTTCTATCTACACCATCAGCATAGCCTATTGGTATTGTTGCAATTTTCATATCATTTGGCGCTATAAAAGTATGTCCATAGCTAATTCCATCTCCTTTTTTTAAGGTGTGAAGATTAGTTATTCTTGCTTTTAAACCCATAACGGGTTTTAATTCTATTGGCATTTTTTGATTAGTATAAGGAGTTAAACCCCAAGTGATAATCCCCATTCTAACCATATCATAGCAATATTTTGTGTATGAAAAAATCCCAGGGGAATTTAGACAATGGATTTTAACCCCTCTTTTTTTAAATTCATTCTTAAAAGGTTCAATAACGTTTTGAAAATTTTTCAATTGTCTATCAAAAATTTCTTTGTTTTCAACATCGGCAAAATGAGTAAAAATCCCCTCTAATTGAATTGCTTTAGAATTTAAAACTTTTTTTACAAATTCATAGGCATTATCTGGATTAATTCCTATTCTATTCATGCCAGTATCAATTTTAATATGCGCTTTTAACTTCTTATTTAGTCTTTCATATAGTTGTGAAGCCATTAAAAGATGTTCATCATTAAAAATAGATAAACTGATATCATAATTAATAGCGTTTTCAAAAGCCCAAAGAGGACTTGCGCCCAAAACCAAAATAGGTTCATCTATTTTATTTTCTCTTAGCTCAATCCCTTCATCAATACTTGCAACTCCAAAATAACTAACGCCACAAGCAACTAAGACAGGTGAACACATTAAGGAGCCATGTCCATAACCATCTGCTTTTATTACTGCAAAAAGTTCAGGTGGAATATCTTTATTAGGGCAATTATCTTTTAAGAATTTGTTTATGTTTTTAACATTGTGTTCTAGGTTTGCTAAGTTAATTTCAACCCAAGCGTCTCTATTTTTATTAACAAACGTTCCTCTGAAATTTTGCATTTTAATTCCTTTTCAAACTTGTTAAAAGTTTTGCTTTAAAAATAATTCAAAAGTGTTTTCCATTAAACAAGCAATTGTCATTGGTCCAACTCCCCCAGGAACAGGAGTTATATAACTTGCAACGTTTTTCACTTTTTCAAAATCAACATCACCAACAAGGTGGCCGTCATCTTGTTTTATTATACCAACATCAACAACAACTGCATCTTTTTTAACCATATCAGCAGTTATTATTTTTTGTTGACCTGTGGCGCTAATAACGATATCCATTGTTTTTGCTATTGATTTTAAATTTTTTGTTTTAGAATGAGCCAAAGTAACAGTAGCATCTTCAAGAGTTAAAAGAGTTGAAAGAGGTTTACCAACGATGTTTGACCTACCTACAACTAAAACATTTGCCCCTTTTAGATTAATTGAATATGCCTTTAAAAGTTTGATTATTCCTTTTGGGGTACAACAAATTGAATAAGGTTCAAGTCCGCAGTTTAATCTTCCTATGTTTACAGGATGAAAGCCATCAACATCTTTTTTAGGGTCAATTACTTCTAAAATTTCTTGTTCATTAAGATGAGAATACAAAGGCAATTGAACCAAAATTCCATTTACTTCAGGATTTTGATTGAGTTCATGGATTAGGGAGATTAGTTTTCCATTTGTAATTGATCTATCGAACTTATAGACATAAGATTTATAGTTAAGATAAAGTGAACATTTTTCTTTAGATTTTACGTAAATTTTGCTTGATGGATTATCATTAGCCAAAATTACCGCCAACCCAGGGCGTTTTTGCGTTTTTCTATATATTTCTTGCGTTTGAACTTTAAGCTTTTCTAAAATCTCTTTTGATATTTTTTTGCCGTCTATAATCTCTGCCATCCAAATTACCTTTTATTTATTTTGTGTTAAATTCAACCTCGGATAGAAAATTTCTATGTCTTGAGAAATTTTATCATAATCTAATTCATCATAATTTTCAATTGTACCGATTAAATTAAGCTCAAGATTATTTATTAAATTTAAGGCTTCATTTTGATTTTCTTTTTTCAATTTGTTTAAAACAATTCCAAGCTGCCCATTAGGAACATATTTACTTGATGAATCGGCAATTTTTGCAGATAATACGATATTATTTTTATTATCATCAGAAACAATTATCGCTTCATCTATAGGGTAATCTGTTAAAGAGTTTAAATATTTTAAATCGTATTCACAATCGATTATTACAAAATCATATCTATCTATTAATTTATTAATTGAATCACGAATTAATTTTGTATCAGGGCATTTGCAAGCCTTTGGAGTGGTTAGCCAAGAAGCAATAATATCTGTGTTTTCATCAATTGAAATTAAAATATCTTCTAGAGCCCATTCAATGTATTCTTGTTTTGACATACCATCAGGAATTCCTGTTTTATATTCATGTTTACCCGATTTTATGCCATAAATTGTGTTTTTTGTTTTAATACCGAAACTATCAGATAACTCCATTGTTAAATCGTTATCGATTAGAAGAATTGTGCTATCTTTAAAATAGTTTCGAATTAACTTTAAAAACGCTCTTGCAAGCGTTGTTTTGCCATTTCCCGATTTTCCCAACAAGGCAATTGTTGATGTCATTTAATACCCTCTTTTTTTCTTAATTTTATTATAAACAAAGAAAAAGGCAAAGTTGAGAATGGTTTTATATTTCATTAAAAAATAATTAAAAATTTGTCTATAAAAAACTAAAGTTTTTGTTCATTTTCGTAGGAGTTAAATTTTGAAACTGCTTGTGGACACAGCCTATACACCGTTATAGGACTCGTCATCCTGAACTTGTTTCAGGATCTTCCCAAGCTTCGCTGATAGAAACAAGGTAAATCCTTGTATGTTCTTACATACATTAAATTTCAAAATTTTTAAGCCAACACTGCAAAACCAATTGTAGATTTAGCTTTTTTATTTTCAGAAATGTATTTACTTTCATCAGGTTTTTGTAAATCAGATTTTTCAATTGCTTCTTTAACATGGTTAAAGTTGATGTCGCTTCGGTTATCTTTTTTAGCTATTTTTCCTGCTTCATCTAAAATAAAGACAATTGAGCGATTAGAGTGACCCATAAACATTTTTGAAAGTTCAGAAATTTCTTCATCATTTGAAGCTAAAGTTTGACCTTTTTGTTTTTTAGATAATTCTTTTTCTACTAAAGATTTAATTGTTTCTTCATTTGGTAAACCAATATAGAATTGTCCATCAAAACGAGCTTTAAAGGCTTCATCAAGGCTATCAAACCTATTTGTAGCGGCAAAAACAATTATGCCGTTATCTCTAGCTTGTTCTATGTTTTTTAGTAGCGTTGCGGTTGTTTTTTCATTTTCACCAGAACTATCTGCGTTATTTCTTTCTATCGCTAAAGCATCAACTTCATCCATAAACAAAAGAACTTTTCCGTTTGGCGCTTCTTTTGCTTTTTGTTTTAAGGTATCAAAGGCAAGTTGGATGTTATTTGAAGTTTGGTTTACATATTTTGAACCAACTTTAGATAAATCCATTTTATACATAGGAATATCAGATTCTGCTGCAACAGCAGAAGTTATGAATGTTTTACCACACCCTGGAGGTCCATATAAAAGATATCCACGAGGTGCTCTTATGCCATATTCTTCATAATCTTGTTTTTCTAGTTCGGGATTTTTTACATATTCAATTACTTCTTCTTGAAGTCTTGTTTTTAATTCATCCATAGCTGCAACATCTTGAAAACCCTTTGGAGAGAATTCATTTGGCTCATAAAGAGTTAATAGGTCTGACGGAAGTGCAGATTTAAGAACTTTTGGAACCGCTTTTTGAACTTCTTTAATTTGAGGGGTTTGTTGGGTTGTTTTTTGAGCCACAGGCGGAACTTCTTTTTTAGGCTTAATTGGGATAGCCAAAGTGTTTATCATATATTCACGCCATAGCCTCATTTCATCGTTATTTTTCTTATTTCTATCTTCTTTACAATAGGTTTTTAATTCATTTCTACAATAGTTTAAATCAGGATAGACATCTGTTATTCTTTGAGAAAAAACTTCTCTAACATCGACTAATAAATCAGCTAATTGAAGATATTTTGGCTTATCTGTTTTACCTTCTTTTTCAATTTTAACAATTTCATCTTCAACACCAAGAGCAAATTCATCCATTTTTTGAAGTTGTTGAGCAATTGGCGATTTTTTAGATTCTAATTGTTCTTGTAGTTTTTTATGATATTTTTTATCATAACCAAAGTTGATTGAATTAGTGCATGTTATTTTCATTTTTTATCCTCATTTTTTTTCTAAGAAACTTGAACAAAAAATTTTTTGCTAGGTTTTTAAAAAATGTTTATAAAAATTAATATTTCTTCGATTTTTGACAAAAAAATTTATTTTTAAGTTTTAAAAGTTTATAACAATTTAACGAGGATTAAAATGCTATCATCAATTTCAAATTTTAAAGAAGTAAAAGGACTAGTGGCGGCTTTGGCTTCTAAAAAAGCAATTCAAAAAGCAGGGAAAGTGACTTCAAGCGCTATAGCAGATGAGATAAAGTATCTTTCAGAAAATTTAAGCCAAGAAGAAATTGAAGAAGTTTCAAATGCAGCTGATAAAGGTTTAAAGGCTTCAGGGCTTTATGATAAAGGGGTTAGAATTTATAAATTTGATGAAATTAAATATAGTCCAGATCTTAAAGTGATTAAGTATAATGAAAAAGATGAAGAAGCGCTTAATGCCGTTAAAAAAGAGATTTTAGCCGGAAAATCAAGGTTTTATTATAATCAAGATAATTTAAAAAGCAGAATTAACCTTGAAGCGGACGCAAGAATTTACGCCGAAACGGTCAAACTTGGGTATAACGCTATGTATTTAGCTAAAACACAGGCAATTTTTGCGCCAAATAAAAGCCATCAACCCTCTTTGTTCCATGAAATGGGTCACGCAGCTAACAGAGAAAGTGCGCCCCTTGAGGTTTGCAGGGTGTTAAGAGGGTTAGATAAAGTGGTTACACCTGTTGTTACAGGGGCAATAATTTTAAATAATCCGACAGACAAAAAATCTAAAAAACAAAAAACATTAAATTTTATTGAAAATAATGCAGGTAAAATTGTTGCAATTTCTTATATGCCAACGATTTTAGAAGAAGCATACGCAAGTAAAAGCGGACTTAAAATTGCAAAAAAATTAAATGAAAGTGGCGATTTATCAGATAAACTTTATAAAACAACGAAAAAGACTTGTGACCTTGGAATGGGAAGTTATATAGTTTTTGCACTTTCAAATGTGTTATCAATTAAGGCTATGAGCAAAGTCAAAAAGGCATTAAAAAAGAAATAATATAACAAAAACCCTCTAATGACTTAGAGGGTTTGAAAATCTGTTTGCTTGATTCTCGTGTGAAAGGTTAGTGTGTAGTTAGTGTGTTGTGTGTGTTGAAATATTTATTAGGGTTTAGGAGTTATTTATGTCTTACATATATATAAAGTATATCTGATATAAATAATTGCTTAACTCGTCTTTATTTGTTACAAAACTTAATAAAACCCAAAACTGAAATAATTTATTGACTTTTGGGAAAATTAATGTTACTATGTCGTTGTTAATAAATGGTATTGACAAACTCACAAACTTTATAAAAATAACATGAGAAATAGAAAACTTCATATCGAACGCCGCAGTGGCTTCACTGCGGTTTTTCTTAAATTTAAGCATAATGTCTTGGGATTTTCAATCGTCGAAATGCTTGTCTGTATGGTAATTGTGGCGATAGCATTGGCGGTTTTTGTGCCAATTGTAACCAAGAAGTTAGAAAGCTCTGGAGTTTTTGTCAAAGCTAAAACTGTTGTTAAGGTAACAAAGAAAACAGGGATTGACTCACAAGCCGATTGCGATAAAATTGCGCCAAACCTTGTTTTTATTCCTGCTTCAAAAAATGGACTAAATGGCTTAAATCTTTGTGCTACAAAATATAACATTGGTGACGTCTATATGGGCGGAATGGAAATTCCATCCGATATCACAAAAGTTAATGCAGGCGGAACTTGCGGTGCTAGCGAAGACTATAACTCAAAATGCTGCTGGGTTGGTAATGGAAGCTATAAAACTGCAAGCTCTTGTAATGCCACAGGTAACGGCAATAGCACCTATTCAGGCTGCAAAAGAACAGTTTGCACTTGGGCAGCTGCTAAAGATATCTGTGAAGCCTATGCACCAGATACTGAAACAGCCGGAAAGTGGCGCCTTCCAACCTTGGCTGAACTTCAAGGATGGAGTGAAAATTTCAATCAAGTTTCATTAAACAAAGGGCAAGATGGCTTGCAACTTTGCGATTTTCAAAGCAAAGCAGGTTCTGTATATTGTAACTATGCCGTAGGACAATGCAAAGGCTCATACACTGGTGACTGCGACCCTAGTAAAATCTGGTCTGATACAGTAATTGCCGGAAGCTCGATTAATACATATTATTACACTGTTTATGGTGGTGCTCTAACAGGCCCTGTTGGTTCATATAAAAACTCTGGCTATTCTTCAAGATGTGTTGTTGATCAAACTGCAATTACACCCATTGAAGATGATGGCGAAAGAGAAATGGGTGTACCTTTAACTCAAAAAGATTGCGATATTTATAATGCAATGTTTGTGCCTGCTGAAGCTAATGGTCAAAATGGTAAAAATTTATGCGTTACAAGATATAATGCTGGGGATACAAATTTAACTGAAGATTTAGTTCCCACAATCCCTCTATCTATAAAATTGCCTCAAGTAGCTACAGCCTATGGACGAAAAAATGTTTGCACTGGTGG